>NZ_JTKF01000029.1:0-301594 GCF_000828175.1 Pseudomonas sp. W15Feb9B
TCATCGTCAAGATTAAATTCCAGAACCCCTGTCTGCTAACGCAGACAGGGGTTTTGTCGTTTCAGGGAATTAAAAAATCAGGCCGCTTTGCGAGCCGTATTGATCTTCCACGCAACCGATTACTCCGGAACGGTTTGTCACGGGGGTAATCACAGCGCCTCAGCTGAGGCCGTTTGAACGGCGCCCTTAAAATCGAAAAAGCCAGCCCCTGAATGATCAGGGGCTGGCTTTTTTATGCATAAGGATAAGGTTCAGAACTGGTAGCTGACTGTGGCCGCGACGTTGCGCTCTTCGCCCATGTAGCAGAAGCTCAGACTGGCGCAGGAGGCCACGTAAGACTCGTTGGTCAGGTTGTTCGCATTCAATCGAACGTCGACGCCCTTTAAGCCGACCTTGCCCAGGTCATAACCGATCGATGCGTCGAACAACGTGTAAGATGGCACCTTCAGTGTGTTTTCCGCATCCGCCCAGCTGTAACCGACATAACGCACACCACCGCCCAAACGCAGGCCATCGAATGCCGCGCTATCGAACTTGTAGTCGGCCCACAACGATGCCATGTGCCGCGGAGCCTGAGTCGGCGAGTTGCCTTTGTTTTCGATCACGTCGGTCGGCGTGCTCAGGGTACTGACCATCGACTTCGAATACTCGATATCGGTGAAGGTATAGCTACCGAGCACTTTCAGGTTGTCGGTCACCTGCATGTGCGCTTCCAGTTCCAGACCTTGCGAACGCACGGCGCCGACAGCACGGTAGAAATTTTCCTGCGGCAGCTTGGTCGCCAGGTTCTCCTGATCGATATGGAACAGCGAGGCGGTGAACAGATTGTCGGTGCCCGGCGGTTGGTACTTCAGGCCGACTTCCCATTGCGTTCCGTCGGTTGGCGGCAGTGGATTGCCGGCGCTGTCAGCATACGAGTTCGGGTTAAACGACTCGGAATAGCTGATGTACGGCGCCAAACCGTTTTCAAACAGATACAACGCGCCAGCGCGGCCGGTCAGCTTGGTGCGGCGGTCGTTGATTTCGGTGCCCACTGGCCGTCCCGCTTCGGCGATACGGTTCTCATCGGAAGTCTCGACCCAGTCCTGACGCAGGCCGAGTGAGAAGCGCCACTGGTCCATCTCGATCAGGTCTTGCAGGTATACGCCGGTTTGTTCCAGGTGGCGCAGATAACTGGTCTCGCCGTACATGTCGATCGCCGAATTGCCGTAGACCGGGTCGAAGGCATTGATCGGCGCCAAGCCGCCGCTGGTCCAGTCGACCACGGTTTTGCGCCGTTGATAATCTGCGCCCATCAACACGGTGTGCTTGGTGGCACCGGTGAAGAATTCGGCCTGCAGCATGTTGTCGACGATGAACGCATGCAGACGCTCATCGCCGCCGGTGTAATAGCGATTCAGTTCGTTGCTGGTTGGCGTCGTCCAGCCATAGGCGTAGACCTGATCCATGTTCACTTTGGAGTCGAGGTAACGGAAATTCTGCCGCGCCGTGAAGACATCGTTGAAGCGATGTTCGAACTGATAGCCAAACGACTGCTGATTCCGCGAATACCCATCAACTCCCGGCTCGCCCTCGAAGAAGTGCGGCGAGATGCGGTTGCCGTTGCGCTGATGAATCGTCCCGTCTGCCGGCACGCCACCGTGGTAGCCGCCATCCGGATCGTGCTGCAGGTACGCCTGCAGCTTCAGCGAAGTGTCTTCAGTGAAATCGATGCTCAGGGTCGGGGCGAGAGCGAAGCGTTTTTCCTTGTTGTGGTCGAATTGCGTGTCGGACTGATCCGTCAAACCGGTCAGACGATAGGCGATGCGCTTGTCGTCATCGATCGGACCGCTGAAGTCAAAACCGACACCACGCTGGCCTTGGGTGCCGACCGTGGCCTGAACCTGATGATAGGCCTCGTACAACGGCTTTTTGCTGGTCAGCGCCACCAGGCCACCGGGCGAACTGCGACCGTACAACACGGACGATGGGCCTTTGAGAATATCCACGCGTTCAAGGAAATACGGATCGACCTGCATGGTGCTGTAGGTGCCGCTGTCGCCCATCGACTTGAGGCCGTCGAGATAGATGTTGTCCACCGAACCGTCGTTGAAACCGCGCATCGCCACGTAATCGTAGCGATGCGTCGCGCCGTAAGGGTTGGTCAGCACGCCGGGGGTATAACGCATCGTCTGGGAGACGGTCTGCGAGCCTTGGTCGTCCATTTGCTCGCGAGTCACCACCGATACGCTTTGTGACGTTTCTAGCAACGCGGTACTGGTCTTGGTGGCGATCTGGCTGTGGGTGGCGTTGTAGCCCTCCATGCTGCCCAGTGCATTTCCGAGAGCGAAGCCTTTGATATCAGTGGCCGGCAGCGCCAGTGCATCGCTGTCGCTGACCGAGTCCAGAATGTAGCTGCTGCCATCCTGGCTGACCGCTTCCAGACCCGAGCCACTCAGCAAATGGCTCAACGCTTGATCGGTTGAATATTCGCCCTGCACGCCCGGCGACTGCCGCCCCTGCGTTTGCTGGGGTGTCATCGACAAGGTAATACCCGCCTCGCGCGCAAACCGGTTCAGTGCTTCGTCCAAGGGGCCGGCGCCAATGTTGTAGCGATGGCTGCTCGCTTCACTGGCATTAGCGGCGAGGCTCAGGGCAGGCAACACTCCGGTGCCCAGAACAGTGGAGAGCAGGGCGGCGCGAACGGCGTGGCGTAACAGGCCTGATTCGGCAGTGAAATGCAGAGGTTTCTTACAGGTGATGCGGACAGTCATTGTCGGTTTCCGTGGCAAGTCGCTAGAGCGGAATGGAAGTGCTTACTGACTAAGCCGGACTTGCCGCAAAAAACCGCCAAAATAATTTCAGGCCACTGCCTCAATCATTACCCACCACCGGGTGCGGTAGCGCAATTGCACCGGCAACGTCTGCGGCAAAATGGCCAACAGCTTATCGGTGTCCTCCAGGCGGAACACGCCGGACAGGCGCAAATCTGCCACCGCCGGCGCGCACGTCACGAAACCTGGACGATAACGTCCGATCTCGTTGAGAAAGTCGCCCAGGCGCATATTGCGAGTGACGATCAGACCGTCGACCCACGCGCCCGCGTCCATATCTGGTGGCGGCGCCGGGCGTACCTGGTGGTGATCGATCAGGTAGGTCTGCCCGGCGAGTGCCTCGACCGAGGTGCCAGCGCTATGAATGGTCACACGGCCGTGGGTGACGCTCAGCCGCGTGCAATTACTGTCCTGACGCAGAATGAAGCGGGCGTGGGTCGGCTCATAAACGCCGTGACGACTTTGTACGCGTAGCGCCCGATTGAACGCCGCGCCTTCATCGTTACCACCGCAGGTGACGATGATTTCGCCGCGAGTGAGTTTGATCAGCCGCTGTTGCGCGGTGTAATCCAGATCCACTGCGCTGGCAGTGTTCAGCTCGATCCGCGTGCCGTCGGGCAACTGGAACCCGCGACGCTCGCCGGTCGCTGTGGCGTAATCTGCGCGCCACTGCTGCCAGACGGAGGTGTCCTTGGCCAGCCATGCCGCGGAGCCCATCAGCACCGCGCCGGACAGCAGCTTCAAGGCTTGTCGCCGGCCCAGTCCTTGCGCACTGTTTTCCAGCGTATTGAATGCGATCTGGGCGCCGGGCACGGCGCGCAGGTTATGGCTCAGTTCAGCCTGCAGCGTTTGCACGCGCTGCCAAGCCAGTTCATGTTCATGATGTTCGGCGCGCCACGCGTCGCACTGATGACTCAGGCGCGCATTGCCATGATTGTTGCGCAGCCGCAGCAACCAGTGGATGGCTTGCCTGACCACCTGTTGCGTCGGCTCGGCGTGACGCCCGACTGAGTTGTTATCCACAAGCATCAACTTGCGTACCGCAACACGTAGCAGTGATACAGCGCAGCGGCGACGTAACGTTCGACTGAGCGCAGAGACAAGCCCGTTCGCGCGGCGATCTGCTTGTGGGTCAAGCCTTCGCACTGCGCGAGCAGAAACGCCTGACGCACTTTCGGCCGCAAGCCTTCGAGCATGCGCGCGATGTCCTCAAGCAATTCGATCACCAGCGCGCGGGTTTCGGCGCTTGGGGCTTCGGCTTCGCGCAAGTGGGCGATGGATTCGAGATAGGCGCGTTCGATTTCTTCACGACGCCAGAGGTCGATCACCAAACCACGGGCGATGGTGCTTAAAAATGCGCGAGGTGCTTTCAGTTCCAGGCGTTCGCTGCGCTGCAGCAGACGGACGAAGGTGTCCTGGGCCAGATCCGCCGCATCCGCGGCATTGCCCAGTCGCGCCCGCAGCCAGGCGTTGAGCCAGCCGTGATGACTCCTGTAAAGCGCCTGCACTGCAAACTCAGGTGAGGACATGAACGCGACAGCCCGAACGTCACAAATGATAATTAGTCGCATTTTTATCAGGGGCTGCGAATTTTGCAACCTCTGCTCGGAGATCCAGCAAAAAAACTTCGTGGCGAACGCTCTGGCACGCCGTTCGGCGGGAATCTGGCAGAAATGCCGCACATTTCCCACAACGCCCTAAGTTTTCCGCGAACGGTGCCGACAGACTGGTGAGACATGCGTGCACCAAAGTAGAGCGGCCGTCAGAACGCCGCCTGCGCTGTACATGGAATGTTGCATCCCGGAACGCATCCCCACTTTTGCATAAGAAGTCCCATGAAATGAATCTCAAGTTCAGCCATAAAATCCTGTTGGCCGCCTCGGGCGTCGTGGTCCTGGCTTTCGCTTTGTTCACCCTCTACAACGACTATCTGCAGCGCAACACCATTCGCCAGAACCTTCAGTCGTCCGTGCAGCAGGCCGGCGATCTGACCGCCAGCAGCGTGCAGAACTGGATGAGCGGGCGAATTCTGGTGCTGGAAAACCTCGCGCAAAACGTTGCCCATCAGGGCAAGGACGCCGATTTCCCGGGGCTGGTCGATCAACCGGCCTTCACCTCGAACTTCCAGTTCACCTACGTCGGCCAGGCCAACGGGGTGTTCACCCAGCGTCCTGACGCGAAGATGCCGGACGGCTACGACCCGCGTCAGCGCCCTTGGTACAAGCAGGCCGTGGTCGCCGACAAAACCATGCTGACGCCGCCGTACATGGCGGCGGTCGGTGGTCTGGTCGTGACCATCGCCATGCCGGTGAAAAAGAATGGCGAACTGCTGGGTGTGGTCGGCGGTGACCTGAGCCTGGAAACACTGGTGAAGATCATCAACTCGGTGGACTTCGGTGGCCTCGGTCACGCATTCCTCGTCAGCGGTGACGGCCAGGTGATCGTCAGCCCGGACAAAGACCAGGTAATGAAGAACCTCAAGGACATCTACCCGAACACTGGCGTGCGCATCGAGAAGGGCAACCAGAACGTGGTACTCAACGGCCAGGAGCGCATTCTGTCGTTCACCCCGGTCAGCGGCTTGCCGAATGCCGACTGGTACATCGGCCTGTCGATCGATCGTGACAAGGCCTATGCCGCGCTCAGCCAGTTCCGCACTTCGGCGTTGATCGCGATGTTCGTCGCGGTCGCTGCGATTGCGCTGCTGCTGAGCCTGCTGATCAACGTTCTGATGCGTCCGCTGACCACCATGGGTCGTGCGATGCAGGACATCGCTCAAGGTGAAGGCGACCTGACCCGTCGTCTGGTCGTGCAAGGCAAGGATGAGTTCGCTGAACTGGGCAGTTCGTTCAACCAGTTCGTCGAGCGCATTCACGCGTCGATCTCCGAAGTGTCGTCGGCCACCCGTCATGTACACGACCTGTCGCAACGGGTGATGGCCTCGTCCAACGCTTCGATCGTCGGTTCCGACGAACAAAGCGCCCGCACCAACAGCGTGGCCGCCGCGATCAACCAGTTGGGCGCTGCGACTCAGGAAATCGCCCGCAACGCCGCCGACGCTTCGCAACACGCCAGCGGCGCGAGTGAGCAGGCCGATGACGGTCGTCAGGTGGTCGAACAGACGATTCAGGCGATGACCGAGCTGTCGCAGAAGATCAGCCTGTCGTGCACCCAGATCGAAACCCTCAATGCCAGCACCGACAACATTGGCCACATCCTCGATGTGATCAAAGGCATCTCGCAGCAGACCAACCTGCTGGCGCTCAACGCGGCCATCGAAGCGGCCCGTGCCGGTGAAGCCGGACGTGGTTTTGCGGTGGTGGCAGACGAAGTGCGTAACCTCGCGCATCGCACTCAGGAGTCGGCGGAAGAGATCCACAAGATGATCACTTCGTTGCAGGTCGGTTCCCGTGAAGCGGTGACCACCATGAACGCCAGTCAGGCGTCCAGCGAAGAGAGCGTGGAAGTGGCCAATCAGGCGGGCCTGCGCCTGGTCAGCGTGACCCAGCGCATTGGTGAAATCGACGGCATGAACCAGTCGGTGGCCGCAGCAACCGAAGAGCAGACGGCGGTGGTGGAAACCCTCAACGTCGACGTCAATCAGATCAACCTGCTGAACCAGCAGAGCGTCGCCAACCTCAATGAAACGTTGAAGGATTGTGATGCGTTGTCGCAGCAGGCGAATCGGTTGAAGCAGTTGGTCGACAGCTTCAAGATCTGACGTCTAGCAGACTGCGTTATCGTTCATCGCGGGCAAGCCCGCTCCCACAGGATTTCTGGCGAACACAATATCTGTGACCGACCTGGAACTTGTGGGAGCTGGCTTGCCAGCGATAGCGGCTGTGCAATCACTGCCAATCTGAAGCCTTAGACAAACAGCTTCAGCACATTCCCCATCGCATCATCGGCAAACCCCTGCACGAAATCCTTGAACCCCGGCAGCGCCTCGGCACCTCCGCTGGCCGGTTCGGCAATGATTGTCCAGGTCGCCCGCGACTTGCCCGCCCCCAAAGATTCCACATTCATCGCCGCCCACAGATTGGCCACACCCAGCGTGTTGTAGATCGTGGTCCAGGTCATGGCGCGCGCCTGCTCATCGCGGGAGTTGAGTTGCTCGACCACCACGTTGCCGTCCTTGAAGAACTTCTTGCGTAGCGAGGACACGCCTTCACCGGTCATTTCGATGTGCGACAGTGCCGGAATAAACCGGTCGAAACCGGCGAAGTTGCCGACCACCGCCCAAACCTGCGCCGCGTCCGCCGGCACTTCCACCGACGACACAACGTGGCAGCCGTGCGGGTTTTTGATCAAGGTGTCGGGTTGCAGATTGCTCATGGTGTTGCTCCTTTTTGGGTGAACTAGATGAAGTTGATCTGTTTCAGGTAATCGCAGCCGCGACGCAGCAGCGCCGGGGATTTTTCCGGGTACTGCGCGCCCATTTGTTGCACGCCGGCTTCCGCGTTGGCGTGGCCGATCAGGGAGATGTCGCCGATGTCTTCCTCGAAGCCGTTGAGGTAGAAACCGAGCACGCCGAACAGCGCGTTGTCGGCGTCGACCCGGCCCAGTTGCTGTTGCCAGTCGGCGACACTGACCAGCGAAAATTCGCTGCCGGTTTCGCGGAACGAAGCGACGTAGGCATCCCAACTCAGTGGCTCGGGGTTGTGCAGGTTGAACACCGCTCGCTCGGTCGAATAACGGCTGGCGTGGAAGGCGATGAAACGGGCGAGAAAGTCCACCGGCATCAGGTCGAAATTCAGTGCGAAGGCCGGCACCTGACCGAGTTGGATCGAGCCCTTGAGCATCAGCATCAAACGGTTCTTGTGCGGCTGGCAGACGCCGCTCAGGCTGTTGAAACTGATGTTGCCGGGGCGATACAGGTTGACCCACACCCCACGCTCGCGCGCCCGTTCAAGGATGCGTTCGCCAACCCACTTCGACAGGTTGTAGCCGTTACGAATGTAGATCGGCGGAGTTGGCGCGGCGGGCAGTTCGAGCACGCGGCCGTCGCTATCGACAGTGCTTGAAGCGGACAGCGTCGAGACAAAGTTGAAGACCTTTTTGCTGCGCCCTTCACACAGGCGCAGCAGCTCGAAAATCGGCTCGACGTTATCCGCGGCCAGCGACTCGTAATCGAGTACGTGGTTGACGTTGGCGGCGTTGTGCACCAGTGCGCCGAACTCGCGATCCAGGCGCTGATAATCGGCGTCGGCCAGGCCCAGTTGCGGACGGGTGATGTCTGCCGAGTAGATCCGCACCCGGCTCAGGTCCAGATGCTCCAGGCGGTTCTCGCGCAACGCCTGGGCAAAGCGCTGCGCCGCCGTTTGTCCGCCACCGTCACGCACCAGACACGCCACCTCGCTGGCGCCCCAGCCGAGCAGCGCTTCGACAATGTGTACGCCGACAAAACTGTTGGCGCCGGTGACGATCACCTTGTGCACATCGCCCAGGCGACTGATCGGCAACGGCTCGATGTTCAGCGGGCGTTCGGCGTCGGCCATGGCCTGGGCGCTGAGCACCGCGCTGTCATCGGTCCCGCGCACCAGCGTTGCGAGCTTGATGATGGTCGGCAATTCGATGAAGCGGTTGATCGAGATGCTGCGCCCGAACTCCTCACGCAAACGCAGCAACATGCGCGACAGCAGGATCGAATGCCCACCGAGGTTGAAGAAACTTTCGTCGGTGGAAATATCGCTGGTGGGCAGCTCCAGCAGTTCCGCCCAGATCTCCAGCAGCAGCGCTTCGTCGGCATTTGCCGGCAGGCATTTCGGGCCGCTGTCCTGCACGCTCACCGGCAGTTCCAGCAACGCCTTGCGGTCGACCTTGCCGTTGCTGGCGAATGGCATGTGCGGCAGTTCAGTCCACGCTACCGGTTGCATGTAGTCCGGCAAAAACTGCTGGGCATGCGCCTTCAATAGATCGCGTGCAGCGTCCGACTGCGGCTGCGCAAGGAACGCCAGAATCCGCCGCTGACTGTCGATCACCACCGCCACCTGACGGTACAACTGGCTCTCGCGCAGGCAGCGTTCGATCTCCTCCGGCTCGACCCGGAAACCACGGATCTTCACCTGATTGTCGCGCCGTCCGCACAGCTCGATACCGTGCTCGCCCCATTTGGCCATGTCGCCGCTGCGGTACGCGCGCAACGTTTGGCCGTGCGGCAGTTGCAGGGTCAGGTAGCGCTCGGCGGTCTGCTGCGGGTTGTTCAGATAACCGAGGCAAACGCCGGGGCCAACGATGAACAATTCGCCGACAGTGTTCTCTGGCACCGGTTGCAAGTCGTCATCGAGAATCAGCACCTGACTGTTGGCGATCGGCGCGCCGAGGGTGCGGTTGCTGTCACCCGGTTGCAGTTGCCGGGCGGTGATCAGCACCGTGGCTTCGGTGGGGCCGTAGAGGTTATGCAATTTGCCCTGACGGGTCAGTTGCTCGATGACGAAGGGCTCGCAGACGTCGCCGCCGGTCATGACCTCGACGCCTTGCAGTTGCTCCAGCGGCAGGATGCTCAGCAGCGCCGGCGGCAAGAACGCGTGGGTCAGTTGCCGGCGGCGGATCAGCGCCACCAGTTGCAGCGGATCGCGGCGCTGGGTGTCATCCGGCACCACCAGTTCGGCGCCTTGCAGCAGGCTCGGGAAGATATCGATCAGCGAAGAATCGAAGCTCAGCGAAGAGAACTGCAAGACCCGACTTTCAGCGCGCAACTGCACGTAATCGGCGTACCACGCGGTGAAGTGCGCGAGGTTCGCCTGGCTCAGCAGCACACCCTTCGGATGCCCGGTGGTGCCCGAGGTATAGAGCGCCATGCACGGCGCTTCAAGCGTCGGCCGCTGACGCATCAACGGTTGGCTGGGATCCGCATCCGCGCTGCCGATACAGCTGACATCCAGACCGGGCATTGACTCACTCAGCGGATGCTCGCCGTCGTGCAGCAACAACACCGCGCCGGCGTTCTGCAGGATGTATTGCTGGCGCTGCAACGGATGGCTCGGCTCCAGCGGCAGGTACACTGCGCCACTGCCGAGCACCGCCAGAATCGAGGCAAACAGCGCCGGGCTTTTCGGCTGACAGATACCTACGATCCACGGCTGCGGATGTTGCTCGAGCAATGGCAGCAGGTGTTGCTGGATCGCACAGCTGTGGGCGTGTAACTGGCGATAGCTGAGCGACTGCTCGGCCAGGTGCAGCGCCGGTCGCTCGGCGTGTTCGATCAGGCTGCGTTGCAGACGCTCGATCAACGGGATCTGCGCCTGCGTAAGCAGCACCGGGTTGGCCGTGTCGTTAAGGCGATGGACGTAGGCCAGGCTGTCGAGAAACCGCAGGTCTTCCACCTGTTCGAAATCCGCTGCCGTGGCGGGCATCACCTGCTGGAAATACTCGGCATCGCGGGAGAAACGGCTGACCAGCAGCGCAACTTCGTCGACCACCTGCGTCAGCACCCGCTGGCGCAGAGCCTGACCGTTGCCGGACGGCTCATCGCCAATCGGCACTCGGCAGATCAGAGACGAACCAAGGAAGCACAGCAGGTCGAGCGTCGGTAAACCGCCAAGGCTTTGCGCAGCGATACCCAGGCGCAGATGCAAGTGCGGGATGGCGCAGAAATCGCCGGCGCCGATGAAGCCATCGTCGATGATCAGATCCACCGGCGATTGCGCCGCGCCGCTGCGCAGCAAGGTGTGACCGTGTTGTTCGAGTTCCTGCGCCAGGTCGGTCATGGCCTGGCTGGCGCCAATCAGCAAAATGTCGAGACGTCTCATGTCAGCCTCCTCATCAAACCAGATAGTCGCGCAGGGCGTGCTGCACGCAGGGCGTGTCGAGCAGCGAGCTGCTGTGGAAAAAACGCACGATGTTGCCCACCAGCGGATGGTGGCGATTGATCGGGAAGGCCAGCCCGGTCATCTCGTCACTGAGGGAACGGCGCACGGCATCGCTGACCGGCAAGGCGTCGATCAGGCGCAGATCGAAGGACTTCTGAATGTCGTTGGTCAGGTAATGGCCGATGAACACCGGCAGGATCTGCGCGATGGTTTCCCGGTCTGCGTCACTGGTGGTGTGCCAATAGATGCGCACCATGCGCGCCCAGAAACTGGAGTGCCGGCCCTCATCGAGCAAGTGATCGGCCATCAGGCCTTTGATCGACGGCTTGACCGTATCGTCCCGGGCAAACGCTGCGACATCGCCGGTTACGGTGTTTTCGGCGATGGCCACGCAGATCAGTTCCACTGCGCTGCGCAGGTGCTCGGGCGCCAGTGCCACGGCGGCAGGAATTGCCCGGCTCAGTTCGATTTCAGTGGGCAGTTCGATCGGCTCGATGCCGGTCATCGCCACGGTCTGCTGCATGAAGTCCATCGCCACCAGCGCGTGGTAATCCTCGTCCACCACCACGGTCATGGCGTCGTAGCGACAGGCGAACGGGAAGGCCACGGCAAAGCGATTCTTGGCGATACTGCGCGCGGTCTTGTCGACGATCTCGGTCTCGAAAATCACCACGTCGTTGATGAACTTGTACAGCGTCTGCACCAGGGCAAAATCCCGTTGTTGCGGGCACTCGCGCAGGAAGGTTTCGCTGAGTACCAAGGGCTGGCGGCTCAACGGATAGATCAGGCGCTCATCGTCTTCCAGTACGCGCCGTGGCCGGGTGCGGATGGTGGCGCGGCTTTCCCAGGCGTCGGCGAAGGATTGGTAATCGGCGGCGTTCATTGGGCCACCTCCGCCAACGGTTCGCGCATGCTCAGACGCAGGCCGTCCCACAAGGCGATGCGGCTTTCCACCGCCGCGATGGCGCTGGCGTAGACCTCGGCTTCGCGTTGCGGATCGCCATCGACCAGACGCTCAAGCAGTTGCTCCGCCGCCGGACCGTGATCTTCGGAATCGACCTCGATGTGGCGCTCCAGGTAATAGCGAAAGGTTGGCGCCTGTTCGATACCGATCCCCCAGTCATCGAGGATGCGCTGGAACATGGTCGGGATGACGCTCTCGCGACCATGCAGAAACGCGGCAGCGACGCTGTGGCCTGGCGCATGCAGCGCGGTGTTTAGCGTCTCGCGAACAAATTTTGCTGCTGCCGGATCCACTTCCACGCTTTGCAGGGCGACGTCGTAACTCACGCCTTCCTGTTGCAACGCGACAAACCGTTCGACCGCCGTGGTGCTCGCACCGACTTCACGCATTGCGTCCAGATACAGCTCGAAATGGCTGTAATGGCCGTGAGCGGGACGGTCGTCGGACTCTTCGCCGAGCACGATCTCGTTGATCAGCCGCGCAGCATGCGGATCACGCGGCGGCAGCCAAGGCAGACGGGTGCAGGTCAGTTCCTGTTGCAGACGTTTGGTCAGCGACATGAAATCCCAGACGGCGAAGACGTGGGATTCCATGAACCGGCGCAGTACCGATAACGAATCGATTTCAGTAAAGATCGGATGAACGCTCAATTGAGCTTTTATCAGGGCGAGTTGTTCTTTAGTTGGCATCATGGCTAACCTCGGTGTTATTGGAATAGAGAAAGTTGCTCGTTCGGTGCGTCAACGCGGACTGGCTGTTTCTTGAACTTTTATAGTGGCGAGCGCTGGCCTCATTCAGATAAATGAAAGTGTGCGAAGTGCATGGGAGGCTCTGGACTATGCCTGGGCGACTATTTGCCAAGGCTGTCAGCTGAGTGCGGAGCCGTGCCGTGTTTGCGGGGTTTAACCTGCTCGGCGAGGAAAAACTAATACATCATCAAATAACTTAACAAGTTTATTTTTAATTATTTTAAGTTTGCTGTTTTTTAAGTATGAGACGATCCGGTAAAACTTATTAATTAGGTTTTACTTGGGCGTAGTTGCTCCTTTCGGCGAACAGTGGCCAAAATTGAAGACAAGAGTGAATGCCTCACTCAGAGCAACTTTTCGATACAAGGGTTGAAGTTATGTATAGGGGTGAAAGTTGGCCGGGAACGGCGCCGTAACTTCCTTTTATCCCGTGGCAAGGCTCCTTCCGTAGGTTCCTGGTGCGAGGACTGCGCCGGCGGTGCCGTGCGTCCCCGTTCTTCATGGGTTGGCTGTTCAAGAGTGCGGGTAAATTGGCGGGACGGCTATGACCGATTCGTCCGCGGCGAGCTGCAATACCGGACTTATGGGGGCGCTGGGAGGTTAGAGCGAACAGGCGAATCCGCCACCGGGTTTGCGGCAGACCGTAGAGAGGATTTGTAAGCGGGTTATTCGCCGGTCAGCTGCAAGGGTCTGAAACCGGCGTGGAGGGGATCAGCGAACGGCCTTGCGGTGTTGTCCGGCAGGGCTGGCGAGGTAACGGGTGATCACCTCGACGCCACGGTTGAGGTGTTGTGTGAGCAGCTTCACCGACAGTTCGACATCGCGTTCGATTACGGCCTGGAGCATCGCGCGGTGATCTTCCTGGGATAGTTTGCCCAGGCCCATGGCTTCAAGGTTGAATCGCAGAAAGCGCTCTTCTTCATTCAGGCCGCCTTCGACCAGTCGCAGCAACCGCTGATTCGGCGCCTTGCTGTACAAAGCCATGTGGAACAGGCGATTGAGCCGACCGATTTCGCTGTAGTCGTGCTGGGTCTCAAGTGCTTCGATAAAACTGGCGGCAAGCGCGTGATCGGCGCTGGTCAGCAGCGGGATCGACTGGCGCATGGCTTCGGATTCGAGCAGGATTCGCAACTCGTAGGTTTCGGTAGCGTCGCCCTGAATCAGCGGGGCAACCACGGCGCCCTTGTGGGTGGTGACGCTCAGCAGCTCCTGCGCTTCGAGCTGGCGCAGAGCCTCGCGCACCGGCATGCGGCTGACCCCGAACAGGTCAGCCAGATCCTGCTGACGCAGGGCGGTGCCGCACGGTAAACGACCGTCAAGGATCGCCGAGCGTAAGGTCTCTTCGATGATCGAACGGGCAAGATGTGCAGGAATCGGCCCATCGACCTTGATGCTGTGCAGCGGTTTGGGCTTCTGTGTCACAACTACTCACCCTGAATGAAGACGGAATTTGGATCCAAAGACACTAGTGATTGCTCTACAGGTTGTCAAACCATGTAAAGGATTGCTGTCCTGAGTAAAGTTTAGCGCGCTGGCGATGATCTCATGGTGCCATTGTTTTTTGCCGGGCTAAGCTTCACCATCAAACGCTTTCCTTCCTGCCCCTTGGAAACCAGCTGTGGCGGTACGTTTCGCGATCCCTCGGACTTTGCGCTGGCTAGGCTGCGCACTGCTGCTGGCCGGCGTCATGCTGGGCGGTCTGCATGCCGATTGGGATTTTTCCGCGATCAGCCGCAAAGCCACGGCGCTGTACGGGCCGCTGGGCGCCGGGCAGCAGCGGATCGATGCCTGGCAGAACCTGCTGGCCACGCAGAAACAAGTCAGCGAGATGGAAAAGCTGAAAGTCGTGAACCTGTTTTTCAACAAACAGGTGCGCTATGTAGAGGACATCGATCTGTGGGGCCAGGTCGATTATTGGGAGACACCCATCGAAGCGTTGTGGAAAGGCGCCGGCGATTGCGAAGACTACGCGATCGCCAAGTATTTCAGCCTGCGCCATCTTGGGGTTTCCAGTGACAAGCTGCGCATCACCTACGTCAAGGCACTGCGCCAGAATCGCGCGCACATGGTACTGACTTACTACGCCACCCCCGATGCCATGCCGCTGGTGCTCGACAGCCTGATCGATCCGATTCAGCCTGCGTCCCAGCGAACCGATTTGCTGCCGGTCTACTCTTTCAATGCTGAAGGTCTGTACCTGCCGGGAGCCAAGGGCAACAAAAAGGTCGGTGACACCAAACGCCTGTCGCGCTGGCAGGATGTGCTGAAGAAAATGCAGGCCGAAGGTTTTCCGGTCGAAACGACTAACTAGGAGCACGCGCTCAGATGTCTTTGTTCAAACAGCTGTTGATCGCTATCTGTCTGTTCCTGGTGGTCGCCTTCACCGGCAGCTTCATGGTCAGTCTGGAGAGCTCGCGCACCCAGTACGTCAACCAGCTGCGCTCCCATGCCCAGGACGCTGCCACGGCGCTGGCGTTGTCGCTGACGCCGAATATCGACGACCCGGCGATGGTCGAGCTGCTGGTCAGCTCGATTTTCGACAGCGGCTATTACGCGAGCATCCGCGTGGTCGATCTCAAGACAGACCAGACCATTGTCGAGCGCAGCGGGATTCCGGCGGTGAGCAATGTGCCTGACTGGTTCGTCAAACTGATCGGCCTGGAACCGGCCGGTGGCGATGCCTTGGTCAGCCGTGGCTGGGAGCAGGCCGCGCGGGTCGAGGTGGTCAGCCACCCGATGTTTGCCGTGGCCAAGCTGTGGCAGAGCGCGTTGGGCAGCCTCGGCTGGCTGTTGCTGTGCGGCGCGGTCAGTGCCGTGCTTGGCGCGCTGCTGCTGCGCCGGCAACTGCGCCCGCTGGATTACATGGTCAAGCAGTCCCACGCCATCGCCCGTCGCGAGTTCCTCAGCCTGCCGGAGCTGCCGCGCACCCCGGAACTGCGGCGCGTGGTGCAGGCGATGAACCAGATGGTCGAGAAGCTCAAGGCGTTGTTCCAGGAACAGGCCGAGCGCAGTGAAAAACTGCGCGCCGAGTCTTATCAGGACACCCTCACCGGGCTGGCCAACCGGCGCTATTTCGAGATGCAACTGCACAATCGGGTGAGCAACCCGGAGCAGGCCAGTTCCGGTTACCTGCTGCTGTTGCGGGTCAAGGATCTGGCCGGGCTCAACCAGCGCCTGGGCGGTCAGCGCACGGATGAATTGTTGAAAGCCGTCGGCGAGCAGTTGTCCCGCGAATGCGCCAAATACCCGGAAACCCAGAACCTCATCACCCGGATTCGCGGCGGTGAATTCGCCGTGCTGGCGCCGGGGCTGGTGCGTGAAGAGGCGCTGCAACTGGCGCAAAACCTCGACAGTGCGCTGAGCAGCCTGCACGCCACCGGCGCCACTGATGTGCCGGCCGTGGCCTCCATCGGCCTTGCCCCGTTTGCCCACGGCGATTCACCGCAAGCAGTGCTGACCCTGGGTGATCAGGCGCTGGCGCAGGCCGAGGGGCAGGGCGAGCAGAACTGGGCGTGCATTGATCAGAGCCTGGTGGCCGAGGTTGGCGACGATCATCACGCCTGGCATCGATTGCTTGATCAGGCGCTGAATCAGCAGCGGTTCGAGTTGTACTTCCAACCGGTGGTGGCTGCGCAGGACACGCAACTGGTGCTGCATTACAAAGTGCTCTCGCGCTTGCTGGATGAGCAGGGCCAGACCATCCCGGCCGGACGTTTCCTGCCATGGCTCGAGCGTTTCGGCTGGACCGCACGACTTGACCGCTTGATGCTCGAACGCGTTCTGGAGCAGATGAAAGGGCACGAGGATTCGCTGGCGCTGAACCTGTCCTCGGCAACCCTGGCCGATCCACAGGCATTGAACAAAGTGTTCGAGATTCTGCGCGCGCACTCCGACCTCGGCGAGCGTCTGACGCTGGAGATCGGTGAGGAGCAACTGCCGGAGCAAGCGGTGCTGGAGCAGTTGACCCGGCGTCTGCGTGAACTCGGTTTCTCCCTGAGCCTGCAGCGCTTTGGTGGACGCTTCAGCATGATCGGCAACCTGGCGCGGTTGGGGCTTGCGTATCTGAAGATCGATGGCAGCTATATTCGTGCGATCGATCAGGAAAGTGACAAGCGTCTGTTCATCGAAGCCATCCAGCGGGCGGCGCACAGCATTGATCTGCCGCTGATTGCCGAGCGCGTCGAGACCGAAGGGGAATTGTCGGTGATTCGCGAGATGGGTTTGTATGGGGTGCAGGGGCAGCTGTTTGGTGAGCCCAAGCCCTGGAGCTGAGCCGTTGTCCGCGTGGCGTCAGTGATGCCGCCATCGCGGGCAAGCCCGCTCCCACAGGATTTTGTGTCGTTCACATAACTGCGGTAACCCATCCCATTGTGGGAGCGGGCTTGCCCGCGATGAGGCCAGATCAGTCAACGAAGATTCGGGATCAGATCAGCCCGCCTTCATCTTCATCGATCAACTGGCTCAACCCGCCCAATGCTTCCCGTGCCTGGGTCCGGTCCATCAGTTTGGCCTGCGCCGCCGGCGGCAGGTCGGTGACGCGGATCACGCCCTTCTGGGTCAACACCTGAATCAGGTCGTCGAGTACCCGAATCATTTCAAAGTCGCTCTGCTTGAGCTGTTTGAGGCTGTTTTCCACGGCTGCGTTGGCGAACCAGGCCTGGATGTCATGGTGGTCGGCCGGCAGCGTTTCCGTGGCCTCGGCGTAGGCCGCCGCTTCCACGCGAATCAACTGACCCTGCGCATCGCGTTGCACGTAAAACATTGAGCATCCCTCAGAAAGAACCAGCGTCATGCTGTCAGCAGCATAGGCCAACTGCGCGCGAGTATGCGGGGTGGCGACGAAATCGTCACCGCCGAGTTAGCCGCAAACGTGACGGCCGCCCCAAGGGGCGGCCGTTTTGTTCACGCATCAGCTGTTGTTGTGGTCGACCTTGATGGTCGGATCGCTGCCGGCGATCAGGTTGTGAATGTTGGCGCTCGACCAGTTGTTGCCTTCCAGTTTGATCGTCACGTCCGGGGTGGCGGCTGCCGCGTCGCCGGAGTTGAACTTGCCCGCCGAGCTGACTTGCAGCGACGACGTGCCATCAACCGTGGTGATCTTCAGGAAGTTGTCGATGGTGCTGCCGGTTTCGCCCTGCAACAGGTCACGCAGGTCGATGCGGTCGCCTTCGCTGGCGTTGAAGTCCTTGATCACGTCGTTGCCGGTGTCGCCTGCTTTCCAGACGAAGGTGTCAGCACCGGAACCACCGATCAGGATGTCGTTGCCCTGGCCACCGATCAGCGTGTCGTTGCCGGTGCCGCCGAGCAGGATGTCATTGCCCTTGCCGCCGTCGAGCAGGTCGTTACCGCCCGAGCCGAACAGGATGTCATTGCCTGCGCCACCCAACAGCGTGTCGTTGCCATCGTGCGCACCGGAGACATCGAACGCCTGATAGTGCTCGGTGATGTACTGGTGCACATTGCTGGTAGTGACTTTGCTGACATCCACGCCGGTCTGCTGCGCCACGAACGCCTGCATCGCCTGATAACCCTCGCCGGCAATGCCGTTGAAGCTCACCAGGTCGCCGAACAGGATGTCGTTGCCGTCGCCACCGCTGACGGTGTCGTTGCCCGGCATCGTTGCTTCGGTATGGCCGATGATCGAGTTGGCCAGATCCTTCGGATCGATGTTGGTTTGCGGCAAGTGATCCGAGTCATACGGTTTCAGGTCGTTGAGGCTGACACCGCTGTTGATACCGATGGCTTCGACATTCGACAGACCGCTGAGCAAGGCGAAGCTGCTGCTGGAGTTGTCGGTGGTGGCAGTCGTGGTGCTGTTACCAGTACCGGCCAGGCTCGACAGCTCGTAGGTGCCATCACCCTGAGCGTGGACAGTGCCCAGGTTGGTGGTGGTCCAGCCGCGGCCGTTGTAGGTCTGCAACTGGGCATAACCGCTGGCGGTGATGCTCAGGTAATGCGTATTGTCGATGTACGTGCTGAAGGTATCGCCCAGCTTGTAGTTGCTGGTCGTGACCACACTGTCGAACTTCACGCTGCCATACAGCGTCGGGTTGGTCTGCTCGCCGCTCTGGTAGTAGGTCGGCTGGCCGTCGGTGATGAAGTAGGTAAGGTTCTTCGCCCCGGTGTTGGCCAGCGCTTCCGTGCTCTGGAAAAAGTTGGCCGTGGTCTTGAACACGTCTTCGTAGTTGGTGCCGCCACCGGAGGTCATCGAGTCGAGTACGGCTTTGAGCTGGGTCAGCGCGTTCGGGTCGTTGAGGTTGACCGAGACCGACTTGTTGACCTGGGTATCGAAGTCCACCAGGAAGATGTTCACCGTGCCCGAATTGCTGCCGCCCAGGCTCTGCTTGAGGGTGTTGAACACCGAGGTCAGCGAGTCTTTGGCCGCGTTGATCGACGAGGTGCTCATACTGCCCGAGCTGTCGACCATGAACGCAATGTTGTAGTTGGTGCCCGGCACCACGGTCAGACCGCCGATGTCGGCGACCATGATGTCGTTGCCGTCGGTGCCGTTGAAGGTGTCATCGCCCGAAGTACCGACCACGGCGTTGTATACCGCTGGCACCACGGTGACCGGAATCGTCGCGGTGCTGCTGGCCGAGCCGCCGACCATCTCGGTGGAAGTCGACGTCACGGTCAGGTTGAACTGGCCGTTGTAGTAGGTCGGCGGGGTCACGGTCAGGCTGCCGAGGCTCCAGCCGGTGACGTTGGCTTCGCCGTTGCTCGCGGTGACGGTGAAACTGTGGCCATGGCCGTCGGAGAGTACCGAACCGACCGGCGCACCGCTGATCTTCACGCTCAGGGTTTCCGAGCCGTCGGTGTCGGTCAGCGCGGTGTTGATCGCCGACAGTTTCACCGTGGTGCCTTCGGCGCCGGTGTTGAGTTTGTAGCCGTCGTAATAACCTTCGCCGTTGGTACCGTGCAGGTCGGAGACGGTCACACCGGCGTTCACCAGATCCTGCACGCCGGTGTAGATCGGCACGCCGGCGCTGCTCAGGTCGATCGGCGTGCTGCCGTTGACCGACAGGTTCACGTCATAGCTGCCCGGGCCGCTCTGGTTGTGGTGGTAGATGTCCAGGGTGTAGTAGCCGCTGGTGGTCGGGGTGAACGAACCGCTGATCGTACCGCCCGCGCCCCAGGTGCCCGACGCCACGCTCTTGCCGCCGATGGTGATCAGCAAGCTGTCGTCAGCCACGCCGCTGAAGCTGTAGGTCTTGCCGGCTTCCAGATAGATCAGGCCCGAGGTTTTCGACGCGGTGCCGGCGCTCACGCTGCCGTCCGACTGCACGTTGGTCACGTTGGTGCTGGAGTTCGGGGTGCCGGCGCCATCGATCACGTTTTTCAGCGTGGTCGAGTCAGCGCCATTGCCGCTGGTACCCAGGCCCGCCAGACCGGTCCAGACTTCCTTGACCAGTCCGGTGGATTTCACGCTGTTGTCGGCCACGCTCACGGTCGGTGCATCCGCCACTGGCGTGATGTCGATCTTCACGGTGCCGGTGTTGCCCAGCAGTTGGCCGTCGGTGGGCTGGAACTTGATCTGCGCGTAGTCGGCCTGGTTGTTGCCCAGGCCGGTGCCGCCGTAACCGTTGACGCCCGACTCGTTGGCATCCGGCAGGAAGCGCAGCTTGCCAGCGTCGATGTCAGCCTTGCTGAAGGTCTGGTTGTTGGCGACGTCTTTCCAGGTCGAACCGTCCAGGTACTGCAGTTTGCCTTCGCCCGGCAGCTGGGTGATTTTGATCCCCAGGCTGCTGGCCGGGCTGTCCACGTCGGTCACACCGAAGGTCGACCAGCCGAGGATCAGCGGGGTGTCTTCGGTGCCGGTGACGTTGACTGGCGCTGCAACCGGCGCATCGTTGACCGCCACCACGTTGACCGTGGTGGTCGCGGTGTTGGAGTAGTTGCCGCCATCGGTCACGGTCACGGTGATGATCCGTGGCACGGTGCTCGGGTCTTCACTGCTGTTGGTGAAGGTGATGTTCTTGATGGCCTGCATGTAGTCGGCCAGCGTCGCGTTACCCGACAGGGTCAGGGTCACGGTGCCGTTGGTGCTGTTGGCATTGATGGTGATGCCGTTGACGCTGTTGCCGAGGTTCAGCGCATCACCGTCCTGACGGTTGGTCAGAACGATGGTCGCACCGGTCAGCATGGTGCTGTCCGGGTCGGTGATCGTCAGGTCGGTATCGGCAATCGACACGCCGGCGCCCGGCGTGTTTTCGGTGAACGTCACCTTGTAGTCGGCACCGGTGGCGCCGCTGGAGTTGTTGGCATCCAGGTCGATGACCGGTGGTGCATCGTTGTCGATGATCGAGGTGCTGACGCTGCCGTTGGTGCTGCTGACAGCCAGGTTCTCGAAATTGCCACCGGTGGCCGAGTCGATCTTGACCACGAAGTTTTCGGTGCCTTCGGTGATCTTGTCATCGATGGTCGCGACGTTGAACTGCGCGCTGCTGGCGCCCGCCGGGATCTTCACGGTGTACACGCCAGTGAAGTCCGAACCGTCGGCGGCGGTGCCGCTGTAGACGATTTTCAGGGTCACGTCGGTTTGCGCCGGGTGGGTCAGGCTGACGGTGTAGCTGGCGGTCTGGCCTTCGGTCACCGAGGTGCTGCCGGTGATGCTGACGGTGGTGGTATCGATGGTATCGGCGACGCTGGTGACGGCCGGTGCCGTGCTCGGTACCAGGTTCTCGAAGTTGCCACCGCTGGCATTGGTGATGGTCGCCTGCACGCTGCCGGCGTCTTTGTAGACATCGTCAGCCGGAGCCGGAACGGTCACGGTGCCGGTGGTTTTACCGGCGTCGATGGTGATCACCGAGCCGTTGCTCAGGGTCACGGTCACCGGGGAACCGGCAGCGTTGCTCAGGGTTGCGGTGTAGGTGATCTGGCCGCCCTCGTTCACCGCCGGGGTCGCGCTCAGCGACAGGCTGGTGGTGTCGACGGTGTCGATCACGGTGGTGCTGACCGGGGTTTTGTCGGCCACGAGGTTTTCGTAATTGCCGCCGGTCACGTTGCTGATCGAGTTGGTCAACGGCGCGTGGCCAGTCAGTGCATCGTTTGGCGCGATGCTGGTCAAGGTGCCGGTGGTTTTACCGATGTCGATGGTGATGGTCTGGCCGTTGGCCAGGGTTACCACGACTGGCGAACCAGTCACAGGCGCACCGACGGTGGCGGTGTAGGTGACGGTGCCACCTTCGGCCACGGTGCCCGTGGCGGTGAGTTTCACGCCAGTGGTGTCGATGGTGTCGGTGACGCTGGTCACGGCTGGCGTGGTGCTTGGTACCAGATTTTCGAAGCTGCCACCGGTGGCCGTCTTGATTGTGGCCTGCACAGTGCCGGCGTCTTTGTAGACGTCGTCGGCTGGTGCTGGAACAGTCACGGTGCCGGTGGTTTTGCCGGCGTCGATGGTGATCACTGCGCCGTTGCTCAGGGTCACGGTCACTGGCGAGCCAGCGGCGTTAGTCAGGGTTGCGGTGTAAACGATCGAGCCGCCTTCGGCCACGGTGCCGGTCGCGGACAGCGACAGGTTGGTGGTGTCGACGGTATCGGTCACGGTGGTGCTGACCGGAGTCTTGTCGGCAACCAGATTCTCGTAGTTGCCGCCGCTCACGTTGGTGATGGCGTTGGTCAACGGCGCGTGGCCGGTCAGCGCATCGTTCGGTGCGGTGGTGGTTACGGTGCCGGTGGTTTTGCCGATGTCGATGGTGATGGTCTGGCCGTTGGACAGAGTCACCACGACTGGCGAACCTGTGACTGGCGCACCGACGGTGGCGGTGTAGACGACGTTGCCGCCTTCAGCCGCTGTACCGGTGGCAGACAACTTCACGGTAGTGGTGTCGATGGTATCGGTGACGCTGGTCACGGCCGGTACGGTGCTTGGTACCAGGTTTTCGAAGTTGCCGCCGCTGGCATTGGTGATAGTTGCCTGCACGGTGCCGGCGTCTTTGTAGACGTCATCAGCCGGGGCAGGAACGGTCACGGTGCCAGTGGTTTTACCGGCGTCGATTGTGATCACTGCGCCGTTGCTCAGGGTCACGGTCACTGGCGAACCAGCGGCGTTGGTCAGGGTGGCGGTGTAAATGATCGAACCACCCTCGGCGACCGTATTAGTGGCGCTCAGGGACAGGTTGGTGGTGTCGACAGTGTCGGTCACGGTGGTGCTGACCGGGGTCTTGTCGGCCACAAGGTTTTCGTAGTTGCCGCCGGTCACGTTAGTGATCGAGTTGGTCAACGGCGCGTGACCGGTCAGCGCATCGTTCGGTGCGATGCTGGTCACGGTGCCGGTGGTTTTGCCGATGTCGATGGTGATGGTCTGACCGTTGGCCAGGGTCACGACGACAGGCGAGCCGGTAACTGGCGCACCAACGGTAGCGGTGTAAGTGACGGTGCCACCTTCGGCCACGGTGCCCGTGGCGGTGAGTTTCACGCCCGTGGTGTCGATGGTGTCGGTGACGCTGGTCACTGCTGGCGTGGTGCTTGGTACCAGGTTCTCGAAGCTGCCACCGGTCGCGGTTTTGATCGTTGCCTGAACAGTGCCGGCGTCTTTGTAGACGTCGTCGGCCGGGGCAGGGACGGTCACGGTGCCAGTGGTTTTACCGGCGTCGATGGTGATGACTGCACCGTTGCTCAGCGTCACGGTCACTGGCGAACCAGCGGCGTTGGTCAGCGTTGCGGTGTAAACAATCGAGCCACCTTCGGCCACGGTGCCGGTCGCGGACAGCGACAGATTGGTGGTGTCGATGGTGTCGGTCACGGTGGTGCTGACCGGCGTTTTGTCGGCCACCAGGTTTTCGTAGTTGCCGCCGCTGACGTTAGTGATCGCGTTGGTCAGTGGTGCATGACCGGTCAACACGTCGTTAGGCGCGGTGGTGGTCACGGTGCCGGTGGTTTTGCCGACTTCGATGGTGATGTTCTGGCCGTTGGCCAAGGTCACCACAACCGGCGAACCGGTGACCGGCGCGCCGACGGTCGCGGTGTAAGTGACAGTGCCACCTTCAGCAGCCGACTCGGTCGCGGTCAGTTTGACCGTGGTGGTGTCGATGGTGTCGGTGACGCTGGTCACGGCCGGGGTGTTGCTGGTCACCAGGCTTTCGAAATTGCCGCCAGTCGCGGTCTTGATCGTGGCCTCAACGGTGCCGGCGTCTTTGTAGACGTCATCGGCCGGTGCCGGAACGGTCACGGTGCCGGTGGTTTTGCCCGCGTCGATGGTGATCACGGCGCCGTTGCTCAACGTCACGGTAACCGGCGAGCCGGCAGCGTTGGTCAGGGTCGCGGTGTAAACGATCGAGCCGCCTTCGGCCACGGTACCGGTCGCGGACAGCGACAGGTTGGTGGTGTCGACGGTATCGGTGACCGTGGTATTGACCGGGGTCTTGTCGGCAACGAGGTTTTCGTAGTTGCCACCGCTCACGCTAGTGATCGCGTTGGTCAACGGCGCATGGCCGGTCAGCGCGTCGTTCGGTGCGGTGGTGGTTACGGTACCGGTGGTTTTACCGACTTCGATGGTGATGTTCTGGCCGTTGGCCAGAGTTACCACAACTGGCGAACCGGTGACCGGCGCACCGACAGTGGCGGTGTAGGTGACGGTGCCGCCCTCGGCCGCCGACTCGGTCGCGGTCAGCTTGACCGTGGTGGTATCGATGGTGTCGGTGACCTGCGTCACAGCCGGAACGGTGCTTGGCACCAGGTTTTCGAAGTTGCCACCGGTCGCGGTGGAAATGGTCGCTTCGACTTTACCTGCGTCTTTGTACACGTCATCGGCTGGCGCCGGAACGGTCACAGTGCCAGTGGTTTTACCGGCGTCGATGGTGATCACGGCGCCGTTCGACAGAGTCACGGTGACTGGCGAGCCAGCCGCATTGGTCAGGGTCGCGGTGTAAACGATTGAGCCACCCTCGGCCACGGTGCCGGTCGCACTGAGCGACAGGTTGGTGGTGTCGACGGTATCGGTGACGTTAATGCTGACCGGGGTTTTGTCAGCCACGAGGTTTTCGTAATTGCCACCGGTGACGTCGGTGATCGCGTTGGTCAGAGGAGCATGACCGGTCAATGCATCATTAGGCGCAGTGGTAGTCACGGTGCCAGTGGTTTTACCCACCTCAATGGTGATGTTCTGACCGTTTGCCAAGGTCACGACCACAGGCGAACCGGTCACTGGCGCGCCGACGGTTGCGGTATAGGTGACGGTGCCGCCTTCGGCCACTGAGGTATCGGCAGTCAGTTTGACGGTCGAGGTGTCGATCGTGTCGGTGACTTCGGTGACAGCCGGCACGGTACTTGGCACCAGGTTTTCGAAGTTGCCACCGGTGGCGGTGGAAATGGTTGCTTCGACTTTACCGGCATCTTTGTAAACGTCGTCCGCCGGAGCTGGAACAGTCACGGTGCCGGTGGTTTTGCCGGCCTCGATGGTGATGACAGCGCCGTTGCTCAGCGTCACGGTAACTGGCGAGCCAGCGGCGTTGGTCAGGGTTGCTGTGTAAACGATCGAACCGCCCTCGGCGACCGAATTGGTAGCGCTGAGCGACAGGTTGGTGGTGTCGACGGTGTCTGTCACGGTGGTGCTGACTGGAGCTTTGTCGGCCACCAGATTCTCGTAGTTACCGCCAGTCACGCCGGTGATCGCGTTGGTCAGCGGAGCATGACCGGTTAACGCATCGTTCGGTGCGGTGGTGGTGACCGTACCGGTGGTCTTGCCGACTTCGATGGTGATGTTCTGACCGTTGGCCAGGGTCACGACCACAGGCGAGCCGGTTACCGGAGCACCGACGGTGGCGGTGTAGGTGACGGTGCCACCTTCCGCAGCGGATTCAGTCGCCGTCAGTTTGACCGTGGTGGTGTCGATGGTATCGGTGACATTGGTGACGGCCGGCACAGTGCTCGGTACCAGATTTTCAAAGTTGCCACCGGTAGCGCTGGAGATGGTCGCTTCGACTTTGCCGGCATCTTTGTACACGTCATCGGCCGGCGCCGGAACGGTCACGGTGCCAGTGGTTTTACCCGCTTCAATAGTGATCACCGCGCCGTTGGACAGGGTCACGGTGACTGGCGAACCAGCCGCGTTGGTCAGGGTTGCGGTGTAAACGATCGAGCCACCCTCGGCCACGGTGCCGGTCGCGCTGAGCGACAGGTTGGTGGTGTCCACGGTGTCGGTGACGTTAGTGCTGACCGGGGTTTTGTCAGCCACGAGGTTTTCGTAGTTACCGCCGCTCACGTCGGTGATGGCGTTGGTCAGCGGCGCGTGGCCGGTCAGCGCATCGTTCGGCGCAGTGGTAGTCACGGTGCCAGTGGTTTTACCCACTTCGATGGTGATGTTCTGACCATTGGCCAAGGTCACCACGACCGGCGAGCCAGTCACTGGCGCGCCAACAGTCGCGGTGTAAGTGACGGTGCCACCTTCCGCAGCCGATTCGGTCGCGGTCAGTTTGACCGTGGTGGCATCGATGGTGTCGGTCACGTTGGTGACGGCCGGAACGGTGCTCGGCACCAGGTTCTCGAAGTTGCCACCGGTAGCGCTGGAAATGGTTGCTTCGACTTTACCCGCGTCTTTGTAAACGTCATCCGCCGGAGCTGGAACGGTCACGGTGCCCGAGGTTTTACCGGCTTCGATGGTGATCACCGCGCCGTTGGACAGGGTCACGGTCACCGGCGTCCCGGCCGGATTGGTCAGGGTCGCGGTGTAAACGATCGAACCACCTTCCGCCACCGAGTCGCTGGCGGTCAGGTTCAGGTTGGTAGTGTCGACAGTGTCCGACACCGAGGTGTTCGCCGGTGTCTTGTCGGCCACCAGGTTTTCATAGTTGCCGCCGGCAACCTTGTCGATGGCCACGCTCAACGAGCTGCCGCCCGCCAATGGGCTGTTCGGCGCGACGAAGTTCACGCTGCCGGTGGTCTCACCGACGGCGATGGTGATGGTCTGGCCGTTGGACAGGGTCACGACGACTGGCGAGCCGGTTACCGGTGCGGTCACGCTCGCGGTGTAAACCACGGTTTCGCCTTCGGCGACGTTGGCGGTAGCGGTCAGCGACACGGTGGAGGTGTCGATGGTGTCGTTGACGGTGGTCACCGCCGGGGTGTTGCTGGTCACCAGGTTTTCGAAGTCGCCACCGGTCGCGCCTTTGATGGTCGCTTCAACGGTGCCGGCGTCCTTGTAGACGTCATCCTTCGGCGCATCGACGGTCACGGTGCCGGAAGTTTTGCCGGCGTCGATGGTGATCACCGCGCCATTGCTCAAGGTCACGGTCACCGGAGTGCCGGCGGCGTTGGTCAGGGTGGCGGTGTAGGTGATCTGCCCGCCTTCGTTCACCGCCGGCGTCGCGCTCAGCGACAGGTTGGTGGTGTCGACGGTGTCGGTCACGGTGGTGCTGACTGGCGTTTTGTCGGCGACGAGGTTTTCGTAGTTGCCGCCGCTGACATTGGTGATCGAGTTGTTCAGCGGCTCGTGACCGTTCAGCGCATCGTTCGGTGCGGTGGTGGTCACGGTGCCGGTGGTCTTGCCGATGTCGATGGTGATGGTTTGACCGTTGGCCAGGGTCACAACAACAGGCGCGCCAGTCACTGGAGCGCCGACAGTAGCGGTGTAAGTGACAGTGCCGCCTTCAGCCACCGAAGTATCGGCGGTGAGTTTGACCGTCGAGGTGTCGATGGTGTCGGTGACTTCGGTAACGGCTGGAACGGTGCTTGGCACCAGGTTCTCGAAGTTGCCGCCCGCTGTGTCCTTGATCGTGACTTCGACTTTGCCGGCGTCTTTGTAGACGTCATCGGCAGGGGCCGGAACGGTCACCGTGCCAGTGGTCTTGCCCGCTTCGATGGTGATCACCGAACCGTTGGACAAAGTCACGGTGACTGGCGAGCCAGCAGCGTTGGTGAGTGTCGCGGTGTAGGTGATCGAACCGCCCTCGGCCACAGTGCCAGTGGCGCTCAGCGACAGGTTGGTGGTGTCGACAGTGTCAGTCACGGTGGTGCTGACTGGAGTCTTGTCGGCAACCAGATTCTCGTAATTGCCGCCGCTCACGTCGGTGATGGCGTTGGTCAGCGGCGCATGGCCGTTCAACGCATCGTTCGGTGCGGTGGTGGTCACGGTGCCAGTGGTCTTGCCGACTTCGATGGTGATGTTCTGACCATTGGCCAGGGTCACGACCACAGGCGAGCCGGTCACTGGTGCACCGACAGTGGCGGTGTAGGTGACGGCGCCACCTTCAGCAGCAGACTCGGTTGCGGTCAGTTTCACCGACGTGGTGTCGATGGTGTCAGTGACTTCAGTCACTGCCGGAACAGTGCTCGGAACGAGGTTCTCGAAGTTGCCGCCGGTTGCACCGTTGATGGTGACTTCGACTTTGCCGGCATCTTTGTAGACGTCATCGGCTGGTGCTGGAACGGTCACGGTGCCGGTAGTTTTACCGGCTTCGATAGTGATCACCGAGCCGTTGCTCAGGGTCACGGTGACTGGCGAGCCAGCAGCGTTGGTCAGGGTCGCGGTGTAGGTGATTGAACCACCCTCGGCGACCGAGTTGGTGGCGCTGAGCGACAGATTCGTCGTGTCCACGGTGTCAGTGACGGTGGTGCTGACCGGGGTTTTGTCAGCGACCAGATTCTCGTAGTTGCCGCCGCTGACGCCGGTGATCGAGTTGGTCAGCGGTTCGTGACCCGTCAGCGCGTCGTTTGGCGCGGTGGTGGTCACGGTGCCGGTGGTTTTGCCGACTTCGATGGTGATGTTCTGACCGTTGGCCAGGGTCACAACAACCGGCGAGCCGGTTACCGGAGCACCGACAGTCGCGGTGTAGGTGACAGTGCCGCCTTCAGCGACCGAAGTATCGGCGGTCAGTTTGACGGTCGAAGTATCGATGGTGTCAGTGACTTCGGTGACAGCCGGAACCGTGCTCGGCACCAGGTTCTCGAAATTGCCGCCTGCTGCGTCTTTGATCGTGACTTCAACCTTGCCCGCGTCTTTGTAAACGTCATCGGCTGGGGCGGGAACAGTCACGGTGCCGGTAGTTTTACCTGCTTCAATGGTGATCACCGAGCCGTTCGACAGGGTCACGGTCACCGGCGTACCGGCCGGATTGGTCAAGGTCGCGGTGTAGACGATCGAGCCACCTTCAGCCACGGTGCCGGTAGCGGTCAGCGACAGGTTGGTGGTGTCGACGGTGTCGGTAACGGTGGTCGAAACCGGAGTTTTGTCAGCGACCAGATTTTCGTAGTTGCCACCGGTGACGCCGGTAATAGAGTTGGTCAGCGGTTCGTGACCGTTCAGCGCATCGTTTGGCGCGGTGGTGGTCACGGTGCCGGTGGTTTTGCCCACTTCGATGGTGATGTTCTGACCATTGGCCAAGGTGACAACAACCGGCGAGCCGGTTACCGGTGCGCCGACGGTGGCGGTGTAAGTGACAGTCCCGCCTTCAGCGACCGAAGTGTCGGCGGTAAGTTTGACCGTCGACGTATCGATGGTATCGGTAACTTCGGTAACAGCCGGAACGGTGCTCGGCACCAGGTTCTCGAAATTGCCGCCTGCGGCGTCTTTGATCGTGACTTCAACCTTGCCAGCGTCTTTGTAAACGTCATCGGCTGGTGCTGGAACGGTCACGGTGCCGGTAGTTTTACCGGCTTCGATAGTGATCACCGAGCCGTTGCTCAGGGTCACGGTGACTGGTGTGCCCGCTGGATTGGTCAAGGTCGCGGTGTAGACGATCGAACCACCTTCAGCGACGGAACCGGTGGCGCTCAACGTCAGGTTGGTGGTGTCGACGGTGTCGGTGATGGTGGTGCTGACAGGGGTTTTGTCGGCCACGAGGTTTTCGTAGTTGCCGCCCGTTACGGCGGTAATCGAGTTGCTCAGCGGCTCATGACCATTCAACGCATCATTTGGCGCGGTGGTGGTTACGGTGCCAGTGGTTTTGCCGACTTCGATGGTGATGTTCTGACCATTGGCCAGGGTCACCACGACTGGCGAACCGGTCACTGGTGCGCCAACGGTCGCGGTATAGGTGACGGTGCCACCTTCAGCCACCGAGGTATCGGCGGTCAGTTTGACGGTCGAGGTGTCGATGGTGTCAGTCACTTCAGTGACCGCAGGGACAGTGCTCGGCACCAGGTTCTCGAAATTGCCGCCGGTGGTTCCGGTAATGCTGACTTCCACTTTGCCAGCGTCTTTGTAGACGTCATCGGCAGGTGCTGGAACAGTCACGGTGCCAGTGGTTTTACCGGCCTCGATGGTGATGACCGAGCCATTGCTCAAGGTCACGGTCACCGGAGTACCGGCCGGATTGGTCAGGGTTGCGGTGTAGACGATCGAACCGCCTTCCGCCACGGTGCCGGTCGCAGTCAGCGACAGGTTGGTGGTGTCGACGGTGTCGGTGACGTTGGTCGAAACCGGGGTTTTGTCCGCCACCAGATTTTCGTAGTTGCCACCGCTCACGTCAGTGATCGAGTTGGTCAGTGGCTCGTGACCGTTCAATGCATCGTTCGGCGCAGTGGTAGTCACAGTACCGGTGGTTTTACCCACTTCGATGGTGATGGTCTGGCCGTTCGCCAGAGTCACGACAACAGGCGAGCCGGTGACCGGTGCGCCGACGGTAGCGGTGTAAGTGACAGTGCCGCCTTCAGCCACCGAAGTATCGGCCGAGAGTTTCACGGTCGAGGTGTCGATGGTGTCAGTCACTTCAGTGACCGCAGGGACGGTGCTCGGCACCAGGTTCTCGAAGTTGCCACCTGTTGTTCCGGTAATGCTGACTTCAACCTTGCCGGCGTCTTTGTAGACGTCATCGGCAGGTGCTGGAACCGTTACGGTGCCAGTGGTTTTGCCGGCCTCGATGGTGATGACCGAGCCGTTGCTCAAGGTCACGGTTACCGGAGTGCCGGCCGGATTGGTCAGGGTCGCGGTGTAGACGATCGAGCCACCTTCAGCCACGGTACCGGTGGCGGTGAGCGACAGGTTGGTGGTGTCGACGGTGTCGGTGACGTTGGTCGAAACCGGCGTTTTGTCGGCGACGAGGTTTTCGTAGTTGCCGCCGGAGACGCCGGTGATCGAGTTGGTCAGCGGTTCGTGACCCGTCAGCGCGTCGTTCGGCGCGGTGGTGGTCACGGTGCCAGTGGTTTTGCCCACTTCGATGGTGATGGTCTGACCGTTGGCCAGAGTCACGACAACCGGCGAACTGGTGACCGGTGCGCCGACGGTGGCGGTGTAAGTGACGGTGCCACCTTCAGCCACCGAGGTATCGGCGGTCAGTTTGACGGTCGAGGTGTCGATGGTGTCGGTCACTTCGGTGACAGCCGGCACGTTGCTCGGAACGAGGTTCTCGAAATTGCCACCGCTGGTTCCGGTAATGCTGACTTCAACCTTGCCGGCATCTTTGTAAACGTCATCAGCAGGCGCTGGAACGGTCACGGTACCGGTGGTTTTACCGGCTTCGATGGTGATGACGGAGCCATTGCTCAGGGTCACGGTCACCGGGGTGCCGGCCGGGTTGGTCAGGGTCGCGGTGTAGACAATCGAACCGCCTTCAGCGACGGAGCCAGTGGCGCTCAACGTCAGGTTGGTGGTGTCGACGGTGTCGGTCACGGTGGTGCTGACCGGCGTCTTGTCGGCCACGAGGTTTTCGTAGTTGCCACCGCTCACGCCAGTGATCGAGTTGGTCAGCGGCGCTTGGCCGTTCAACGCATCGTTCGGCGCGGTGGTGGTCACGGTGCCGGTGGTTTTACCCACTTCGATGGTGATGGACTGACCGTTGGCCAGAGTCACGACAACCGGCGAACCGGTCACGGGTGCACCAACCGTAGCGGTGTAAGTCACCGTGCCACCCTCGGCGACCGAGGTGTCAGCGGACAGTTTGACGGTCGAAGTATCGATGGTGTCGGTCACTTCGGTGACCGCAGGGACAGTGCTTGGCACCAGATTTTCGAAGTTGCCGCCGGTTGCACCGTTGATGCTGACTTCGACTTTGCCGGCATCTTTATAGACGTCATCGGCAGGTGCCGGAACAGTCACGGTACCGGTGGTTTTACCGGCTTCGATGGTGATGACGGAGCCATTGCTCAGGGTCACGGTCACCGGGGTGCCGGCCGGATTGGTCAAGGTCGCGGTGTAAACGATCGAACCGCCCTCAGCCACGGTACCGGTCGCGCTCAACGTCAGGTTAGTGGTGTCGACGGTGTCGGTAACGGTGGTCGAAACCGGGGTTTTGTCGGCGACGAGGTTCTCGTAGTTACCGCCACTGACGTTGGTGATGGCGTTGGTCAGCGGTGGGTTGCCGGTCAACGCATCGTTCGGCGCGGTGGTGGTCACGGTGCCGGTGGTTTTGCCGACTTCGATGGTGATGGTCTGACCGTTGGTCAGGGTCACGGTCACTGGCGAACCGGTGACCGGCGCGCCTACGGTGGCGGTGTAAGTGACTGTGCCGCCCTCAGCGACCGAGGTATCGGCGGTCAGTTTGACCGTCGAAGTGTCGATGGTGTCGGTGACTTCGGTGACGGCTGGAACGGTACTTGGTACCAGGTTCTCGAAATTGCCACCGCTGGTGCCGGTAATGCTGACTTCGACTTTGCCGGCGTCTTTGTAGACGTCATCCGCAGGCGCGGGAACGGTCACGGTACCGGTGGTCTTGCCAGCTTCGATGGTGATGACGGAGCCGTTGCTCAACGTCACGGTCACCGGGGTACCGGCCGGATTGGTCAGGGTTGCGGTGTAAACGATCGAACCGCCTTCGGCCACGGTGCCAGTGGCACTCAGCGACAGGTTGGTGGTGTCGATGGAGTCAGTGACGGTGGTGGTCGCTGGTGTCGTGTTTGGCACCAGGTTCTCGAAGTTGCCGCCGGTAGCACCGGTAATCGTGGTGCTGACGGTGCCGCCGTTGTTATAGACGTCGTTTGGCGCAGTCGGCACGTTGATGGTGCCCGTAGTCTGTCCGGCTTCGATGGTGATGGTCGAGCCATTGGACAGGGTGACGGTGACCGGCGTCTGCGCCGGGTTGGTCAGGGTCGCGGTGTAAGTGATCTGGCCACCTTCAACCACGCTGCCGGTAGCGGTCAGGGTCAGGCCGGTGGTGTCACGCGAATCGACGATGTTCGTCACGGCTGGCGTCGTGTTCGGCACCAGATTCTCGAAGTTTCCGCCACTGGCACCGGTAATGGTGGTAGTGACGGTGCTGCCGTTGTTATAGACGTCATTCGGCGCGGTTGGCACGTTGACAGTGCCCGTGGTCTGGCCGGCTTCGATGGTGATGGTCGAGCCGTTGGACAGGATGACGGTGACAGGCGTCTGTGCCGGGTTGGTCAGGGTCGCGGTGTAGGTGATCTGGCCGCCTTCAGTGACGCTGCTGCCAGCGGTCAGGGTGACGGTGGTGGTGTCGATGGTGTCGGTGACCTGGGTCGTGGCCGGAGTGGTCGGCGGGGTCACGGTAATGCCGTTGCCGCCGGTGGTGCCGGTGACGGTCACGTCGATCTGGGTCGGGTCGTTATAAACGGTGTCGTTCGGCGCCAACGGCACGTTGACGGTGCCGGTGGTGGAGCCGGCTGGAATCACGATCACCGAGCCGTTGGACAGGGTGATGGTCAGGTCGGTCAGCGGCGCCTGGGTCAGGGTCGCGGTGTACACCAACACGCCGCCGGCTTCGGTGATGGTCGGCGTGGCGCTGAGGCTCAGGGTCGACTCACGCAGAGCGTTGGTGGTGGTGTCGGTGGTCTGGCCACCGGTGATGTTCTGCGCCGCTTGCGCACCGGCGTTGATGCCCGCGGTCGGGAAGCCGATGGTCGGGTCGACGCGGCCAGCAGTGGCGTCGAGCATCACGAAGCTGTGGCCGCCGCCTGCCGCGCCGCCAGTCCCCGCGGCGGTCGCGCCGGCAGCGGTGGCTTCAAGAGCAGTGGTCGGGTCGGCACCGGCGGCGATGGCCTGCTGCAACTCGGCTACAGAAGGTGCGGCCTGCGCGGTGGCTTCGGCCAGGTCCGTGCTGGAGTCGGGCGCGTTGGCGCTCCACTGCGTTTCGCGACCCAGGTCCAGGGTGCGGCCATCCGCCAGTTCCAGCGATACAGCGCCGGAGAGGCCAGTATCGATCTGGTCGCCGACGAACAGGCGATCGCCTTCAACGAGCACGCGGCGTACACCCTCGGGGGATACCACGAATACCTGACCGACAATGCTTTTGACGATGGCAACAACACTGCTCATTGAAGACTCTCCGGGTGTTACGTTCAGTTGACTTCCATTGCCTGATGGCTTCGGCGCCGATTCAGTCTGGACGTACTTTTAAAATTTGCGAATCAAGTTTGACGCTTCTTTTCGTCAATATTTTGGCTAGATTCTTTCGCTATTAACTTTATGCCAAACTATTGACCTTCTGGGTGCCATCCTAAACAATCGCCCCACTAATGTCACATTGATATTTCCGCGGCGACCTGTCCCTCAGCGTGTGATCCAGTTCCTATTTTGAACTTTCCGACATACGGTCATTCCGGTTGCCAATCATCCGACGCAGCAGCACGTTTTGCTGTGATTCAAGACAAGAAGTCCTGGGAAATCTTTACCATGCGTTTGCACTTGTTCAAGGCTCTACCCTTCGCTCTGGCCGCCTCTTTCGCCCATGCACAATCCTTACCGGAAGCCATGCAACAGGCACTGGATGTCCATCCGGAAATCCAGGCAGGGGTCAACAGTCGTCTGGCTGCGGATTATCAGTTAAAGGCTGCGAAAGGTGGATACCTGCCCAAGGTCGACCTGCTGGGTGGTTATGGCCGTGAGGGCACCGACAGCGTGACCACGCGCGCCAACGGTGGCGGTAACCACTGGGAGACGCTGAACCGCAGTGAGTCAAGTTTACGTCTCTCGCAAATGGTCTTTGACGGTTTTGCGACGTCGAGCGAAGTCGGGCGTCAACAAGCCACCGTCAACTCGCGCGCCTACTCCCTGCTGGGGACTTCCGAGCGCACCGCGCTGACCGTCGCCCAGGTGTACCTGGACGTGTTGACCCGCCGCGAATTCGTGCGTCTGGCCGAAGAAAACCTCAAGAGCCATCAGCGCATCTACGACCAGATTCAGCTGCGCACCCAGCGCGGCGTCGGCAGTGGTGCCGACCTCGATCAGGCCGAAGCGCGGATGGCCCAGGCGCGCAATAACCTGATCACCGAGCAGACCAACCTCGCCGACTCCGAGACCAACTTCCTCAGTGCCGTCGGCCAGATGCCTGACCAGCTGGAGCGTCCGGCGCCGTTCATGGCAATGATGCCGGCCAACCTCAATGAAGCGCGGCAGCAGATGCTGGAAAACAGCCCGATCCTGCGCTCGGCCGAGTCCGATATCGCTGCTGCCGAGAAGCAGTACGAAACCGCCAAGTCGACGTTCTACCCACGTTTCGACGCCGAGCTGGGTCGCACTGCCGACAACGATCTCGACGGTCAGAACGGCCACAACAACGAGTGGCAGGCCATGCTGCGCATGCGCTTCAACCTGTATTCGGGCGGCAGCAACAAGGCCGATCTGGAATCCAAGTCGTACCTGTCAAACCAGGCGCTGGACATCCGCAACAACGCCCTGCGTCAATTGAACGAAGAACTGGGTCTGGCCTGGAACGCTCTGAACAACGCCAATGCGCAGGTGCCGATCGCTCAGCAGTACGTTGATCACAGCACCGCCGTGCGTACCGCCTACCAGCGTCAGTTCAGCCTCGGCGAGCGGACCTTGCTGGATTTGCTCGACAGCGAAAACGAGTTGTTCACCGCTTCGCGCCGTCTGGCTGAGATCAAGAACATTCAGTTATTTACTCAGTATCGAATCAAGGCGACCATGGGCGAGTTGCTCAAGAGCCAGGGAGTGGTCGCACCGTTGGCATCCGTCGTGCAGAACGATGTGAAGCCGAAGGTCCAACTGCCGGGTATGAATTGAGCAGAACCTTCATTGTTCAATTGTTAGCCAAGAGTGCCGAGCGTGGAATCAGAAGTCAGTCGAGTTCAACTCATTCATGATCCGCGCGCGATGCACGACGATCCGTTGCTGGATGGTCTGCTCGCTCTGTGCATGCTGCACCAGAAACCCGCCAGTGCGGCGATGCTCACCACCGGTCTGCCTCTGCCCAAGCAGCGCCTGAGCGTCGAGTTGCTGCCCCGCGCAGCGGCTCGCGCCGGGCTGCAGGGTCGGGTGCTGCAACGCAAGCTGGAAGAGATTCCGGCGATTGCCATGCCGGCGCTGTTGCTGCTCAAGGATGGCCGCAGCGCCGTCCTGCTCGGCTGGCAAGGTGACAACGAAGCCCGGGTGCTGCTCAGCGAAAGCGACGGCGGCGAATCGGTGGTCAGCCGCGAACTGCTGGCCGACGACTACACCGGCAAAGTGTTCTTCGCCCAGCCGCAGCACAAATTCGACGTCAACCACGGCACGCTGATCCCGCGTGCGCGCTCGTGGTTCCGCGACACCCTCAAGCGTTCGCGCTGGCTGTACGCCGATGCGATCGCCGCGAGTTTTCTGATCAACATCATCGCCATGGCCGCGCCGCTGTTCGTGATGAACGTCTACGACCGCGTGGTGCCGAACCAGGCCGAAGCGACCCTGTGGGTGCTGGCGCTGGGCATCACCGGTGCCTACATCTTCGACCTGATCCTCAAAAGCCTGCGCAGCCTGTGCCTGGATCTGGCCGGCAAGAAAACCGACCTGATCATCTCCGCGACGCTGTTCGAGCGCATCGTCGGCATGGCCATGAAGTACCGCCCGGCGCGGGTCGGCAGCTTCGCGCAGAACATCCATGAGTTTCAGAGCCTGCGCGACTTCCTCGCCTCGCTGACCCTGACCAGCCTGATCGACCTGCCGTTCACCATCCTGATCTTCATCGTCATCGCGATTCTCGGCGGGCATCTGGTGTGGATTCCGGTGCTGGCGTTCCCGATTGCGCTGTTGATCGGCTATGCGTTGCAGAAGCCGCTGGTCGCGACCATGGAACGCACTATGGCGCTGGGCGCCGAGCGTCAGTCGAGCCTGATCGAAACCCTCGCCGGCCTCGACGCGGTCAAGGTCAACAACGCCGAAAGCGAACGCCAGTATCAGTGGGAGCAGACCATCGGCACCCTCAGCCGCCTCGAACTGCGGGTGAAAATGCTCTCCGGTCTGGCGATGAACATCACCCTGCTGATCCAGCAACTGGCCGGGGTGATCATGATCGTCTTCGGCGTGTACCAGATCATCGCCGGCAACCTGAGCATGGGCGGTCTGATTGCTTGCTACATGCTCAGCGGCCGTGCGCTCAGCCCACTGGCGTCGTTGTCCGGTCTGTTGACCCGCTACCAGCAGGCGCGGGTGACCATGACCTCGGTTGACCAGATGATGGAGCTGCCGCAGGAGCGCAATTTCGAAGAGCGTCCGCTGAGCCGCAAGGTGCTGCAAGGCGCGATCGAGTGCCGTCAGTTGAACTTCACCTACCCGGAACAGCAGAACCCGGCGCTGAAGAACATCAACCTGGTGATCCGTCCCGGCGAGAAGATCGGCATCATCGGCCGCAGCGGCTCGGGCAAGAGTTCGCTGGCGAAACTGCTGGTCGGCCTGTACCAACCGGACGACGGCGCGTTGCTGGTGGACGGTGTGGATATCCGCCAGATCGACGTCAGCGAGCTGCGCTACAACATCGGCTACGTGCCGCAGGACATCCAACTGCTGGCCGGCACCCTGCGCGACAATCTGGTTTCTGGCGCGCGTTATGTCGAAGACGAACTGGTGCTGCAAGCCGCAGAGCTCGCGGGCGTGCACGAATTCGCCCGCCTGCATCCGCAGGGTTATGAACTGCAAGTCGGTGAACGCGGGCAGAACCTGTCCGGCGGCCAACGGCAGAACGTCGCACTGGCGCGGGCGCTGCTGCTCAACCCGCCGATCCTGCTGCTCGACGAACCGACCAGCGCCATGGACAACACCGGCGAAGAACGCCTCAAGCAACGCCTGGCCGCCGTCGTTGAAAACAAGACCGTGGTGCTGGTGACGCACCGGGCCTCGCTGCTGTCGCTGGTCGACCGCCTGCTGGTGGTCGACCGTGGACAGATTCTCGCCGATGGCCCGAAAGCCGCCGTGATGGAAGCGTTGAAGAAGGGGCAGATCAGTGTTGCTTAAGTCGGGTGTCAAAGAGTCGATCCGTCGCTACTTCAAGGGTTCTGCCTCGCTGCAGGGCCAGCCGCTGCCGGAGGTCAACAAAGCGCTGATCGAGGACGCCCCGCGCGTCGTGCGCCTGACCATCTGGGCAATCATCGGCTTCTTCCTGTTCCTGCTGCTGTGGGCCAACTTCGCCGTGATCGACGAAGTGACCAAGGGCGACGGCAAGGCGATTCCGTCGTCGAAGATCCAGAAAATCCAGAACCTGGAGGGCGGGATCGTTTCGGAAATGTTCGTCAAGGAAGGCCAGATCGTTGAGGCCGGCGCACCGCTGATTCGCCTGGACGATACGCGATTTGCTTCCAACGTCGGCGAAACCGAAGCTGATCGCCTGTCGATGCTGTTGCGTGTCGAACGCCTGAGCGCCGAGGTCGATGACCGTCCGCTGAACTTCCCGGAAGACGTGCTCAAAGCCGTACCGGGTCAGGCGAAAAGCGAAGAGTCGTTGTACATCAGCCGTCGTCAGCAATTGCATGACGAAATCGGTGGCCTGCAGGAACAACTGATTCAGCGTCAGCAAGAACTGCGCGAATTCAGTTCCAAGCAAGCGCAATATCGTCAGCAACTGGGCCTGCAGCGCCAGGAAATCAACATGTCCGAACCACTGGTGGCACAGGGTGCCGTATCGCCGGTGGAAGTGCTGCGCCTCAAGCGTGCCGAAGTCGAAACCCGTGGTCAGCTCGACGCCACCACGCTGGCCATCCCGCGCGCCGAATCGGCGATCAAGGAAGTACAACGCAAGATCGACGAGACGCGCGGCAAATTCCGCAGCGAAGCGCTGACTCAGCTCAACGAAGCCCGCACCGACCTGAATAAGGCCCAGGCCACCGGCAAAGCGCTGGAAGACCGGGTCAGCCGGACGCTGGTCACCTCGCCGGTGCGCGGCATCGTCAACAAGTTGCTGGTCAACACCATTGGCGGCGTGATCCAGCCGGGCAGCGACATGGTGGAAATCGTGCCGCTGGACGACACCTTGCTGGTCGAAGCCAAGATCCGCCCGCAGGACATTGCCTTCCTGCATCCGGGGCAGGAAGCGATCGTCAAATTCACCGCGTACGACTACACCATTTACGGCGGACTGAAAGCCAAACTGGAGCAGATTGGCGCCGACACCATTACCGACGAAGACAAGAAAACCACCTACTACATGATCAAGGTGCGCACCGAGCGCAGCCACTTGGGCACCGATGACAAGCCGCTGCTGATCATTCCGGGGATGGTCGCGTCGGTGGATATCATCACCGGCAAGAAGTCGGTGCTGAGCTATCTGCTCAAGCCGATCATTCGGGCGCGGGCCGAGGCGTTGCACGAGCGTTAGATTTGCAGCGCGGCTGATGGCCTCTTCGCGAGCAGGCTCGCTCCCACATTGGATCTTTGTTAAGCACTCATTTTGTGTTCACCAACGAACCCCTGTGGGAGCGAGCCTGCTCGCGAAGGTCAGCGGGAATAACACACTCCTGTCAGTAAGTGACGCAAATCGTCACTCACCATCCCGTCCATTCCTCACCAACCGCCATATCGTTATTCATTAACGGTATTTAATTTCCAATTCTTATAGCTTTAAAGTCACCCACCTGCGTACCTGCCGACCAATCGGCGCGCCGCACGACCTGAACCGACACGCAATCCAGCGTGAGTGTCTGATCGACGTGCGCGCCTGTGAGCGCGCCGTGCGTGGGAGATTGAAAGATGTCCGCAGCTACTGCCACCCCAAGCGCCGCGACTGCCGCGCCGCAAAGCTTTGAAATCCGTCCGTTCAGCGGTGCCGTCGGTGCCGAAATCATCGGTCTGGACCTGACCCGACCGGTCAACGACCAGGACTTCGCCCGCATTCATCGCGCGCATCTGGATCACCATGTCGTGGTGTTCCGCGACCAGCGCATCACCCCGCAACAGCAGATCGATTTCAGCCGTCGTTTCGGCGTGCTGCAGATCCACGTGCTCAAGCAGTTCCTGCTGGCCAATCACCCGGAAATCCTCATCGTTTCCAACATCGTCGAGAACGGCCAGAACATCGGTCTCGGTGACGCTGGCAAGTTCTGGCACTCCGACCTTTCCTATAAAGAGCTGCCGAGTCTCGGCTCGATGCTGCATGCGCAGGAATTACCGTCCGAGGGCGGCGACACCTTGTTCGCCGACATGCACAAAGCCTGGGACAACCTGCCCGAGGCCCTGCGCAAAGCGGTGGAAGGCCGCTCTGCCGCGCATTCCTACACCGCGCGCTACAGCGAAACCAAATTCGAAGGCAACTGGCGTCCGACCCTGACCCCGGAGCAACTGGCGCAGGTCGCCGAAGTGGTGCATCCGATCGTCCGTACCCACCCGGAAAACGGCCGCAAGGCGTTGTTCGTCAGCGAAGGCTTCACCACCCGTATCGTTGGTCTGCCGGAGGACGAGAGCAAACAACTGCTGGCCGAGCTCTACGCCCACAGCGTGCTGCCGCAGAACATCTACCGCCACCAGTGGCAGCCCCACGACATGGTGTTCTGGGACAACCGTTCGCTGATCCACCTCGCCGCGGGCTGCCCCGCGCACCTGCGCCGCAAGCTGTATCGCACGACCATCCAGGGCGACGCGCCTTTCTGATTTGCCGGAGATTCGATCATGTCCAAACGTCTTCCCTTTGCACCGCTGGCGGCGGCCATCGGCCTGGGTTTCAGCCTGCTTGCCGGTAGCCTGGTGGCGCCAACCGTGGCCCACGCCGAAGGTGAAATCCGCATCGCCGAACAGTTCGGGATTGTCTATTTATTGCTCAACGTGGTGCGCGATCAGGGCCTGATCGAGAAGTACGGCAAGCAGCAAGGCCTCGACATCAAGGTCGACTGGACGCAGCTCTCGGGCGGCGCGGCGGTCAACGATGCGCTGTTGTCGGGTTCTATCGACATTGCCGGCGCCGGCGTCGGCCCGCTGCTGACCATCTGGGATCGCACCCACGGCAAGCAGAACGTCAAGGCAGTCGCCTCGCTCGGCAACTTCCCGTACTACCTGGTCAGCAACAATCCCAAGGTCAAAACCATTGCCGACTTCACCGAGAAGGACCGCATTGCGGTGCCGGCGGTGGGCGTGTCGGTGCAGTCGCGCTTCCTGCAATACGCGGCGGCCAAACAATGGGGAGACAAGGAATTCAATCGCCTCGACAAGTACACCATCGCCGTGCCGCACCCGGATGCGACCGCTGCGCTGATTGCCGGCGGCACGGAACTGACCGGGCATTTCTCCAATCCGCCGTTCCAGGATCAGGCGCTGCAGAACCCGAACGTGCACGTGGTGCTCAACTCCTACGACATCCTCGGCCCGAACTCGCCGACGGTGCTGTTTGCCACCGAGAAATTCCGCAACGAGAACCCGAAAACCTACAAGGCCTTCGTCGAAGCGCTGAGCGAAGCCGCGCAATTTGCGCAGAACGATAAGGGCGCGGCAGCGGACACCTACATCCGCGTGACCAAGGCCAAGATCGACCGCGCCGAGCTGCTGAAAATCATCGACAACCCGCAATTCGAATTCAGCGTCACGCCGAAAAATACCTATCCACTGGCCGAATTCCTCTACCGCGTCGGTGCGATCAAGAACAAACCGGAATCGTGGAAGGACTACTTCTTCCAGGACGCCAAACCGCTGCAGGGGAGCTGATCGAGATGAATGCCCCTTTGCAAGGCCACGCGGCCAGCAACCCGGTCGCCAGTACGCAAGCGCTGCTGGCGGTGGATAACGTCAGCCTCGAATACCGCACCCCGCAACGGGTGGTGCGGGCCACGCATCAGGTCAGTTTCGAAATCGATCCGGCGGACCGCTTTGTGCTGCTCGGCCCGTCCGGCTGCGGCAAGTCGACTTTGCTCAAGGCCGCTGCCGGGTTCATCGCACCGAGCGAAGGCGAGATTCGCCTGCAAGGTCAGCGGGTCGAGGGACCCGGTCCGGACCGGATCGTGGTGTTCCAGGAGTTCGATCAACTGCCGCCGTGGAAAACCGTGAAACAGAACGTGATGTTTCCGCTGCTGGCCTCACGAACCTTGAACAAAAAAGACGCCGAACAACGTGCACTGCACTATCTGGAAAAAGTCGGACTGGCGGCGTTTGCCGACGCCTACCCTCACACCTTGTCCGGCGGCATGAAGGCGCGGGTGGCGATTGCCCGCGCGCTGGCGATGCAGCCGAAAATCCTTCTGATGGACGAGCCATTCGCCGCGCTGGATGCGCTGACCCGGCGCAAGATGCAGGAAGAATTGCTGCTGCTCTGGGAAGAAGTGCGCTTCACCTTGCTGTTCGTCACCCACTCGATTGAAGAGGCGCTGGTGGTCGGCAATCGCATCTTGCTGCTGTCGCCACATCCGGGGCGGGTACGCGCTGAAGTGCACAGCCATCAATACGATCTGCAAAGCCTCGGCGGCGTGGCGTTTCAGGAATCGGCACGGCGCATTCACCGCTTGCTGTTCGATGAAGGCCAGTCGCCGGAGACCGAGCGTGACCATGACTTCAACGACATTCGTATCGCTTATTGAGCGTTCTGGAGGATTGCCCGATGAGCCAACCATCGTCTGTACGACAAGAGTTTGAAACCGTCCTTGAACCATTGACCAGCGTGCCGCTTGAGCGCGAATTGCCGTTGGCGCAACGCCTGTGGCAACAGGGCTGGCTGCGTAAAAGCCTGATCCTGATTCTGCTGGCGATCCTCTGGGAAGTAATCGCCCGGGTGCAGAACAACGACCTGTTGCTGCCGAGCTTTCTGCAGACCGGCCATGCGCTGTACGACGGCCTGCTCAGCGGCGAGCTGCTGGGCAAGGTGTGGATATCGCTGGTGGTGCTGATCAAGGGTTACCTGATCGGCATCGTCCTGGCATTCGCCCTGACCACGCTGGCGGTGTCGACCCAGTTCGGTCGCGACCTGCTGAGCACCCTGACCTCGATGTTTAACCCGCTGCCGGCGATTGCCTTGCTGCCGCTGGCGTTGCTCTGGTTCGGTCTGGGGCAGAACAGCCTGATTTTCGTGTTGGTGCATTCGGTGCTGTGGGCGCTGGCGTTGAACACCTACGCAGGCTTTCTCGGCGTCTCGGAAACCCTGCGCATGGCCGGGCGTAACTACGGGCTGAAGGGCATGCGTTTTGTGCTGTTCATCCTGATCCCGGCAGCGCTGCCGTCGATCCTCGCCGGGTTGAAAATCGGCTGGGCGTTTGCCTGGCGCACGCTGATCGCCGCCGAGCTGGTGTTCGGCGCCACCAGCGGCAAGGGCGGGTTAGGCTGGTACATCTTCCAGAACCGCAATGAGCTGTACACCGACAAGGTGTTTGCCGGATTGGCGGTGGTGATCCTGATCGGGTTGCTGGTGGAGAATCTGGTGTTCGACACGCTGGAGCGGGTCACTGTAAAACGCTGGGGCATGCAGCGCTGATGTGTATTGACTGAGCTGGCCCCATCGCTGGCAAGCCAGCTCCCTCAGGGATTGTGGCGTTCACTCATTCTGTGACCGCCGAAAATCCTGTGGGACCCGGCTTGCCAGCGATGGCGTGCTTATAGCCGCCAACTTGAGGGATGTTTGCTAGCATTGCACCTGGATCAATTCAGATCAGCCATGAGTGCTCTGCATGCAACTCCCGGACATGAACCTCCTGGTCGCCCTCGACGCTCTGCTCGACGAGGGCAGTGTGGTTGGCGCCGCGCGGCGGATGAACCTCAGCCCTGCCGCCATGAGCCGCACCCTGACGCGTATTCGCGAAGCCATTGGCGATCCGATCCTGGTGCGCGCCGGCCGTGGCCTGGTACCCACCCCCAAAGCCCTCGAATTGCGCGAGCAGGTGCGCGATGTGGTCGAGCAGGCGGCGCTGCTGTTTCGCTCCGCCGACAGCGTGGATTTGGGTACCTTGCGGCGGCGTTTCAGCATCCGCGCCAACGACTTTTTCATCGGCGTATATGGCGGCAAGCTGTTCGACACTCTCGACCAGCAGGCGCCGCACTGCGAATTGCGCTTCGTTCCCGAAGGCGATGGCGACGACGAAGCGCTGCGTGAAGGACGGATTGATCTGAGTGTCAGCAACACCCGTCCGGTGACCCCGGAAGTCAAAGTGCAGAACCTGTTTTCCACGCATTTCGTCGGTCTGGTACGTGAGGATCATCCACTGCTCGACGGCGAAATCACCGCCGAGCGCTATGCCGGTTATTCGCATATCAGCATGTCGCGCCGTGGCATTGCTCGCGGCCCCATCGACACTGCGTTGAACGCCTTGGGCCTGGAGCGACGGGTGGCGGTGATTGCACCAAGCTTCCACGCGGCGATGTTTGCCTTGCCCGATTCCGACCTGATCCTGCCGGTGCCCAAGGAAGCGTTGCTCAGCGTGCGCCGACTGGGCCTGAAGCTGCGCTCGTTCAATCTGCCGATCCCGTTGCCGACGCTGATGCTGACCCAGGCCTGGCACCCGCGCTTCGACAAGGACCCGGCACACCGCTGGCTGCGCGAAACGCTCAAGGCGTGTTGCGACGAAACCTGGCTGGCCGCGCAGCCCTGAAGGGCCAAAAGATCGCAGCCTTCGGCAGCTCCTACAGGGAAGCGCAGTCCGTAGGAGCTGCCGAAGGCTGCGATCTTTTGCTTTAAACAATTGTGTCTGACGCACTTATAACCTGCCGATAAGTCAATTTTCGTCAGCAATAAGCCTTACTAAAATGCTCCGGTATTTTTCCCTCCGGAGTGTGTATTCATGACATCCCTGACCGTCCCGGCGCCCGTCGCTGCGGCCAGTCCGGCGACGGCGGCCACGCCACCGGTCTTCGGCGCGCGGATCATCACTGGTCTGGTCGGCGTGCTGCTGGCGGTGCTGGTCTCGGGCCTCAACGAGATGGTGACCAAAGTCGCTTTGGCCGACATCCGTGGTGCGCTGAACATCGGTTACGACGAAGGCACCTGGCTGGTGTCCTGCTACGCCGCGACTTCGGTGGCGGCGATGGCGTTTGCGCCGTGGTGCTCGGTGACGTTTTCCCTGCGCCGCTTCACCCTCTGCGCGATCAGCCTGTTCACGCTGCTCGGCGTGCTGTGCCCGTTTGCCCCGAACTACGAAAGCCTGCTGCTGATGCGCACCTTGCAAGGCCTGGCGGGCGGCGCGTTGCCGCCGATGCTGATGACCGTCGCCCTGCGCTTTCTGCCGGCCAATTTCAAACTTTATGGCCTGGCCGGCTATGCGCTGACGGCGACGTTCGGCCCGGGTCTTGGCACGCCGCTGGCCGGGTTGTGGAGCGAGTACGTCGGCTGGCAATGGACGTTCTGGCAAATCATCGTGCCGTGTCTGATTGCCATGGCGATGGTGGCCTGGGGCATTCCGCAGGATCCGCTGCGCCTGGAGCGCCTCAAGACGTTCAACTGGAAAGGCCTGCTGCTGGGTTTTCCGGCGATCTGCATGCTGGTGATTGGCTTGCTCCAGGGCAATCGGCTGGACTGGTTCGAGTCGAGCCTGATCTGCGCATTGCTCGGCGCCGGCGCGCTGTTGCTGCTGGCGTTTCTGATCCATGAATGGTCGCAGCCGATTCCGTTTTTCAAGCTGCAGATGCTCGGAATTCGCAACCTGGCGTTCGCACTGATGACCCTGGCCGGGGTGCTGGTGGTATTGCAGGCGGTGGTGCTGATTCCGTCGAGCTATCTCGCGCAGGTGCAGGGTTATCGCCCGGTGCAGACCGCGCCGATCATGTTGATCGCGGCGTTGCCGCAGTTGATTGCGCTGCCGCTGGTGGCGGCTTTGTGCAACCTGCGCTGGGTCGACTGTCGCTGGGTGCTGGGCATCGGTTTGAGCATGCTCACGCTGTCCTGTCTGGGCGGGTCGCTGCTGACTTCGGAGTGGATCCGCGACAATTTCTACGTCCTGCAATGGTTGCAGATTTTCGGTCAGCCGATGTCGGTGCTGCCGCTGTTGATGCTCTCCACCGGCAGCATCCAGCCGCAGGACGGCCCGTTCGCTTCGGCGTGGTTCAACACGGTGAAAGGCCTCGCGGCGGTGATCGCCACCGGCGTCATCGAGGCGCTGACCACCGCGCGCCTGCATTTTCACTCGACCATGTTGATCGACAACCTCGGTAATTCACCGTTGGCCGATCGCAGCGATCCGGGCCTTGCCCATCGCCTGCACGAACAGGCCGTGGTGCTGACGTCCTCTGATCTCTATGTGTGCATGGCCGGCGTCGCGGTGGCGCTGATCCTGCTGATTTTCTGGCTGCCGACGCGGATTTTTCCGCCGCGCGCGCCGACCTGATTGCTTCACAGATACCGAAGGTTTTTATGACGACTCAAGCAAAGCAAAAACTCGCGGTGGCCGTGGCCGCCGCACTGGCGGTCGGCGTGTTGCTGTCCCTGGCGGTGCCGGGACTGTTCGGCAAGCGCACCCAGCAAAACACCAACGACGCGTTCGTTTCCGCCGACTACACGTTAGTGGTGCCGCGCGTGGCCGGGTTCATCAAGGAAGTGCTGGTGGAAGACAACCAGCAGGTCAAGGCCGGGCAATTGCTGGCGTTGATCGATGATCGCGATTTGCGCGCCGCCGCTGAAGCGGCCGATGCGCAAACCCTGGTCGCCCGGGCTCAGCTGCAAAACGCCAAGGCGACGCTGGAGCGGCAGACCTCGGTGATTGCTCAGGCGCAGGCCTCGGTGGTCTCGGCCAAGGCAGAAATGGCCTTCGCCCAGCAAGAGCTCAATCGCTACAACCACCTCGCTGGCGTCGGCGCCGGCACGGTGCAGAACGCGCAACAGGCGCGTACGCGCATCGATCAGGCGAGCGCACGGCTCGATACGGCCAGCGCGAAGCTCGCGGCTGAACGCAAGCAGGTGGAGATTCTCACGGCGCAACGCGATGCCGCCGAAGGGAATCTGAAGCATGCGCAAGCGGCACTGGAAATTGCCAGTTTCGAGCTGTCGTATACGCGCATCACTGCGCCGCAGGACGGCATGGTCGGCGAGCGTGCGGTGCGCGTCGGAGCCTATGTCACGCCGGGCAGCAAGCTGCTGGCGGTGGTGCCGTTGCAGCAGGCGTATGTGGTTGCCAACTTCCAGGAAACCCAACTTACCGACGTGCAGCCGGGGCAGCACGTACAGGTACGCGTCGACAGCCTCGGCGGCGAGGCCTTGAACGGTCGCGTCGAAAGCATCGCCCCGGCGACCGGCGTGACATTCGCCGCGGTGAAACCGGATAACGCCACGGGCAACTTCACCAAAGTCGTGCAGCGGATTCCGGTGAAGATCGTGCTTGAGCCGGGTCAGCCAATGGCCGAGCGTTTGCGGGTGGGCATGTCGGTGGAGGCGAGTATCGACACTCGCCGTTCGGCGTCGGCGAAGCGCGAGGTGACTCAGCGATGATTTTTGTTGAATCGGCTGGCGCCATCGCTGGCAAGCCAGCTCCCACAGAGGGTGTGCAGACTGGCCGGGATTCTCACTCCAAACAGAGTTCTCTGTGGGAGCTGGCTTGCCAGCGAAGAGGCCCGTGGCAGCAACTCACCTTAAGTGCCTTGCTTACCCTTGGCCTCAGCGCCTGCACCGTCGGCCCGGACTTCCACAAGCCCGAAGCCACACAGATCACCGACTGGGCCAAACCCGCCAAGTCCGCCCCCAGCCAGGCGGTCAGCGAACCGCTGAACGAACGCTGGTGGGAGGTTTTCCACGACCCGCAACTCTCAGCCCTGACCCAGCGGGCGATGAACAGCAACCTTGATCTGCAACTGGCCGGCAGCCGCTTGCAACAAAGCCGTGCCGCGCGCCAGGTGATCACCGCGGATCGCTACCCGAACACCGCCGCTACCGGCAGCTACGCGCGCAAACGCAACAGCGGCGAAGGCCTGAATGACCCGTCCGGGCACAACGGCGATTCCGCCTTCAACCTGTGGGACGCCGGTTTCTCCGCCTCGTGGGAACTGGATGTCTGGGGCCGCGTGCGCCGCGAGACCGAGGCTGCCGATGCCACCCTCGACGTCGCCGAAAACGATCGGCGCGGCGTGCTGCTCGCGGTCCTCGCCGACACCGCACAGAACTACATCCAGCTGCGCGGCGTGCAGAACACCCGCGCGGTCACCGAGCAGAACCTCGATGTCGCCCGGCACAGCCTCAAGCTGTCGCAACTGCGCCTGAACGACGGTGTGGCGACCGATCTGGACGTCGCCGAAGCCGCCGCTCAGGTCGCGGCCATCGAATCGCGTCTGCCAGCGCTTGAACAACGCCAGTCGCAACTGATCAACGCGATCAGTCTGTTGATGGGCGAGCCACCGCAAGCGCTGGCCAAAGAGTTATCCACAGACGCTGCCGTGCCGCAGTCACCGCTGCAAGTCGCCATCGGCCTGCCGTCGCAACTGGCCGAACGCCGACCGGACATCCGCCAGGCCGAGGCGCGCCTGCACGCCGCCACTGCCAACATCGGCGTGGCCAAAGGCGACTTCTATCCGCGCATCACCCTGTCCGGCAATCTCGGCTCGCAGGCAATGCAACTGAGCGATTTCGGTTCCTGGGGCTCGCGAGCTTTTGGTATCGGCCCGCAATTCAGCCTGCCGCTGTTCGACGGCGGCCGCCTGCGCGGCATGCTGCAACTGCGCGAAGCCCAGCAACAGGAAGCGGCCATCGCCTATCAGCAGACCGTGCTGCGCGCCTGGCATGAAATCGACGATCAACTGACCGCCTACAACGCCAGCCAACGCCGCCGCGACAGCCTCGCCGAAGCCGTGCGGCAGAACCAGATCGCCCTGCGCACCGCGCAACAGCAATACGTCGAAGGCGTGGTCGATTTCGTCAACGTCCTTACCGTGCAAGGCGCGTTGCTGGCCACTCAGGAGCAGTGGGTGGAGAGTTCGACGGGTGTGTCGTTGGCGATGGTCGGGTTATACAAGGCGTTGGGTGGGGGATGGGAGTCGGTGTATCCGGTGGGGGAGATGGCGCAGCGTTGATTCTCACACCCGAATGATGGCCTTTCGCTTGACGCTATTCCCCGCTGTCGTAGACTCCGCTCATCCGTCAGGGAGTAGCGGTTATGCAGCGTTTGCGCGGTTGGGTTATCGGATTGACCTTTGTTACGTGTGCAGTTCAGGCGCAAACGCCCGGGCCAGACGATCCGCTGCTGGATAACGCAGCGCCTGTGACAGCCACGGCGAGCAGTGAGGCGCGGGGTGTGTTGCGCGCTCGGGATCAGGCGACGCTGGCCAGTGAGTTGTCCGGGCGGATTGTCGAGTTGCCGTTCAGCGAGGGCGAGTCGTTCAAGAAGGGCGATGTGCTGGCGAAGTTCGATTGCTCGGCGTATCAGGCGCAGCTCAATGCCGCCCAGGCCGCCAGTCGCGGTGCCGGTGAGGAGCTGGCGCACAATCGGCAACTGGCGGCGCTCAATTCCGTCGGGCGTTTCGAAGTGGCGCGGGCCGAGGCCAAGGTCAGCGAGACCCAGGCGCAATCTCAGGTTTATCAGGTTCAGGTCAAACGCTGCAGCGTGGTTGCACCGTTCGACGGGCAAGTGGTCGAGCGCAAGGTACAACGCTACGAAAGTGTGCCGGCCGGCGCGCCACTGCTCGATGTCGTCGACAACCGTACCCTGGAAATTCACCTGCTGGTGCCCTCACGCTGGATGGCCAGACTCAAGCCAGGCCAGACCTTCAGTTTCGTTCCCGATGAGACTGGCCAGCCCATCGACGCCACGGTCAAACGACTCGGTGCGCGGATTGACGAAGGCAGTCAGACCCTGTTGCTGGTCGCCACACTTCCCGAAGCCAAGGGCTTGCTCGCCGGCATGAGCGGCACGGCGCATTTTGCGGAGCTTAAATGAACGCCCCGGTGGCCGGCGGCGCCGAACAGGTGTTTGCGCGGTTTCTGGATCTCGAACGACAGACACGCGCTGCTCGCGATGCCTCGCAACTGGCCTATAGCCTGGTCAACGACGGCCAGGCGCTGTTCGGGTATCGCCATACGGCATTACTGATCGCTGGCAAGGTACAGGCGGTGACTGGCGTCAGTACGGTCGAGCCGAATGCACCGTTTGTGGCATTCGTCGAGCAGGCGGTGGCGCAGTTGTTCAAGCAGGATGGATTGAAGATTGCGCGGGTCATCACGCCTGAGCGGGTGGGCGAAGCGATTCAGGCTGACTGGCGCAGTCTGTCTGCCGCTCAGGTGTTCTGGCTGCCACTGATCGACCGCGAGGGAGAGGTGTTCGGCGGTTTGTGGCTGGCCCGCGACGTGCCGTGGAATCCTTCCGAACAAGTTCTGTTGTCACAACTGGGCGACACCTACAGCCATGCGTGGCTGGCGCTGCAGCCGCGCAAACCGTGGCGGTTGCGCTGGACGCGCAAGCGTCAGGTGGCGCTGGTGGCGGTGCTGTTGCTCGGGTTGTTGATCCCGGTGCGCCAGTCAGTGCTGGCCCCGGCCGAGGTGGTGCCGCAGGGCGGGCGCGTGGTGGCGGCGCCGCTGGACGGGGTGATCGCCGAGTTTCTGGTCAAGCCCAATCAACCGGTGAAAACCGGCGACCTGCTGCTGCGGTTTGAAAGCACCACCCTCAAGGCCCAGGCCGATGTGGCCGAGCGTGCCTTGGGCGTGGCGGAAGCAGAGCTGAAATCCAACTCGCAACGTTCATTTGCCGATGCCGAGTCCAGTGCCAGGGTCGATTTGCTCGCCGCCCGCGCCGAGCAAAAACGCGCCGAGCGCGATTACGCCCGCGAGTTGCTGGCGCGCAGCGAAGTGCGCGCCGAGCGTGACGGCATTGCAGTGTTCGCCGATGCCGAACGCCTGACCGGCAGACCGGTGCAGACCGGCGAGCGCTTGATGGAAATCGCCGACCCGAATCAGGCCGAACTGCGCATCGAACTGGCGGTGGGCGACGCGATTGCGCTGGAACCGGGCGCCGATATTGCGTTGTTCCTCGACAGCGATCCGCTGCAACGCCACACCGCCAGACTTGAGCGTTCGGCCTATGAAGCGCAGCCCACGGCCGGCGGCCAACTGGCGTATCGACTGGATGCGAATTTTACCGAGGCACCGCCGCGCATCGGCCTGCGCGGTACGGCCAAGATATTCGGCGACCGCGCGCCGCTGGCCTTGTACCTGCTGCGCCGCCCGCTCGCCGGTCTGCGCCAGAGCGTGGGCCTGTAAATGAATCTGCCGAGCCTGCGTGCCGACCTGCAACTGTCGCCCGCGGCGCCGGCACTGGACGGTTCACCGCGCTGGACCCTGGCCGATCCGGTGCGCGGTCGGTATTTCAAACTCGGTGCGGCGGCGATGCGTCTGTTGCGCCACTGGTCGCTGGGCGATCCCGAGCAAGTGCTGCGCGCCGCCAACCGCGAACCGGGCTTGCCGCTGGACGGTGTCGAGTTGGAGCAACTGCTGACATTTCTGCGCGGGCATGACCTGATCAGCGCCCTCGACGATCAGCAGCGTGCCAGTTACTCGCTCAAGGCCCTCGCGCAACGGCAGAGCCTGTGGAAAATCCTGCTTCACCAATATCTGTTTTTTCGCATTCCATTGTGGCGCCCGGACGCTTTTCTCAATCGCGCGTGGCCGTGGCTGGAGCGCTTCGGACCTCGACTGTTGCGCGTCGGTCTGCCGGTAACGCTGGCGCTCGGGGTGTTTCTGGTTTCGCGGGACTGGCAGCGCTTTGTCGGCACCTTTCCGCACCTGTTCAGCCTCGGTGGGGCGCTCTCGTTTGGTGTGGCGCTGTTCTTCGCCAAGCTCTGTCACGAGTTTGGCCACGCATTCATGGCCAAGCGCGCCGGCTGTCGGGTGCAGAGCATGGGCGTGGCGTTCATGGTGCTCCTGCCGATGTTCTACACCGATGTCAGCGATGCCTGGCGGGTCAATGATCGGCGTGCGCGGCTGCTGATCGGTGCCGGCGGGGTGCTGGCGGAGTTGTTGCTGGCGTGCATCGCGTTGCTGGTCTGGTCGCTATTGCCCGACGGCCCGGCTCGAACAGCGGCGTTCATGCTCGCCAGTGCGACCTGGATCACCACGCTGGTGGTCAATCTCAACCCGTTCATGCGTTTCGATGGTTACTTTTTGCTCAGCGACTTGTGGGAGGTCGACAACCTGCAGGGCCGGGCCTTTGCCCTGTGTCGCTGGCGGTTGCGCGAATTTTTGTTCGGCTATGGTGCTCCGGCGCCGGAGCCTTGGTCGCCGAAGATGCAACGGCGTTTGCTGATCTGGGGGTATGGCTCGTGGTTATGGCGTGCGGCGTTGTTTTTCGGGATCGCGCTGGCGGTCTATCACCTGTTTTTCAAAGTGTTGGGGATCTTCCTCATGCTGGTGGAACTGGTGTGGTTCATCTTTCTGCCGATCATGAATGAGTGGCGTCAGTGGTGGAGCCGCCGCGAACAGGCCCACGGTGCGCGTGTGCTGCTGAGCAGTCTCGCTGTGCTTGGTCTGCTGCTGGTGCTGATCGTGCCGTGGCGCAGCGCGGTGGAACTGCCAACGATGCTTGAGGGCGGTCGGGCCAGTGCGTTGCATGCGCCGGTGGCGGCACGGGTCAAAACAGTCAAGGTCACGGACGGGCAGACGGTCGCTCAGGGTGATGTGTTGATCGAACTGGAATCGCCGGACCTCGATTCTCAGCAGGCCATCGTCCGCCGGGAAATCCAGATCCAGCAATTGCTGATGCGCCGACAGGCCGGTCGCAGTGAAACCGCGGCCGACGCCAGTATCATCGAGCAACGCCTCGCCGAAGCCGTGGCGCAATACCGTGGCCTGAGCGCTCGGCGCGAACGCCTGCTGCTGCGCGCGCCCCATGCCGGCACTGTGCGTGATGTGCTGCCAAACCTGACGCCGGGGCGCTGGCTGTCGAGCAAGGATGCGCTGGCGCGGGTGGTCGAGGACGGTTCGCGCCTGCGCGGCTATATCGCCGAAGCCGAGTTGTGGCGAGTCCAGCCGGGTGCGACCGGGCGCTTCATCGCCGATGATCCGATGCATCCGGCGCTCGCCGTAAAGCTGGATGAAATCGATACCAATGGCGTGGCCTATGTCGATCAGGAGGCGCTGACCTCCGATCATCACGGGCCGATTGCCGTGCGCCGCGATCAACTGCAACGAGCCGAGCCTGTACAAGCGCAATATGGCGCGCGATTGACTACGCTGGATCAGCCACCCACCCCGGTTCAACCATTGCGCGGTGTGGTGGTGCTGCAGGGCAGCGGCGAGTCGGTACTCGGCGTGGCCTGGCGCCGGCTGGCGGCGCTGGGGGTCAGGGAAAGCGGTTTCTAGGGAGCGTGAACATGGCGAGCAACGCAGATGTGGCGGCAGACGGATTGGTGGTGCGACCTTCGCGGGCCACCGACGAGCCGTTTTTGCACCGCCTCTATCAGTCGGCGCGCCCGGATCTGCAATGGATCGACGGCGAGCAGGAAGTGGTGCAGCAAGTGGTCGCCCAGCAATTTCAGGTGCAGGAACAGGGCGTGGGTGAAAACCATCCCAACGCCATGCACTACGTTGTGGAAAAACTTGGCACGGCCATCGGGGCGCTGAGCACCGACTTCGGCCCCAATGAAATCCGCGTGTTGTACATCGCCTTCATCCCTCAGGCGCGGGGCAAGGGTTACGGCCGCGCGGTGTTGCAAGGCGTGCAAAAGGCCGCGCAGCAGGTCCGCTGCCCGGTGGCAACGGTGGTCTGGGCCAACAACCCTCACGCGCGGCAACACTATCTGGCGTTGGGCTTTGCGGTAGAGGAGCACAACCCGGCGGCGGAGCGGCTGGTGTGGTATCCGCAGTGAGGCGGGACTTCAGTTGAAGGACATGCAGAAGTAACCCAGTTGCGGATCCCGCCCCATCGCCGGCACTCGTGACACGAAAATGTCTTCCACTCGCCCGAGTTCCGGCAGCTCCAGTGCGCACAGGCCGTCGACGAACCCGGTCGGCACCAGGCTGTTGAATTCGAGGCAGAACGGCATGCGCTCGCTGTAGCGGGTTTTCGCGGCGTGGACTTCGTTGAGGTACTCGATGTGGATCGGCAATGCCGTGCCATCTGGCAGGTGCAGCGTGCTTTGCTGTCCGAGCAACGGCTGGACGTGTTGGATCTGAACCGCTTGCAGCATGATCTGACTCCGTTGAAAAAAGAACGGCTGGGGGCCGTGAGGCCCCCGACGTTTGTTCAGTTGCGCGAAGGGAACAGCCCGTTCAGGGCAACGCTGAAGTTGACGACCAGAGAGGGGTTGACGATGGATAACGGCTGACTGCCGCCCGTGGAGGAAATGTCCCCGGTGACCGTGGTGGTCAGGCCTTTGATGGGAACCGGTGTGGCACCTTGGGCATCGGAATAGATGTTCGCCGAGCCAGGGCCGCCGCCGGACGCGCCGATGTACGAGTTGGTGGCGGTGGGTACGGTCGCCGGATTGCTTGCAGGCACCGCCAGTTGCAGGGCGGTGTTGGCGGAAAGGCCGGTCATCGCGTGGGTGTGGTTGGGCATGTTGGCGATCGTGGCCGTTACGTTTTCTGTGCCATACACCTGACCGATGACACGCGGCGTCAGCCCCTGTCCGTTACCCTGTGCCACCGGCACCCGACCTTGCAGGTTGGGCAACTGAAAATTGGTCGTGCCGTTGCCGCCGTAGTAGGTGCCCAGCAAGGCGAACAATGCCTGGTATTGCGAGATGCTCAGGATTTGTCCGTTGCACAAGGCCCAGCCACTGGGGGCGAAGTTGAAGGCGAACGGTTGAATCGTACCCATAAAGACTTCCATGGTTCCTCATCCTTCTGTTATGTGGTCGGCGCGCCGCGCGGTAGCCTAGTTGCAGGGCAGGTACACAGGCTGTGCTGACGCCTTGCATTTGCGCGGGCAGGTCACGCCAAGCCGTAGCGTAGACCCGGATCAGCGGACTTGCCGGACGTCGTCATGGCCGCGCGTCGACTTCGCCTCTGGCCTACAGTGTGCGCAATGAGTGATGCTGGTTGTGACTCGGTAAATCTGTAAGGGAAGGTTGATGGAAGCGCGTCGCGAGACTCCGCTGGGGGATACCCAGGACCCGTTTGCCGCACCGAATGCCGGTGTCCGGCGTCTATGGCGCTGGGCTCGCCAGCAGTGGCTGATACCGATTCTGTTGTTGGCGACGGTGGTGCGTTTTTATGACCTGACCGCTGCCGCGATCTGGGGCGACGAAGGCTCAAGCCTGCTGCTGGCGCGCTATTCGCTGACCGGTATTTGGCAGCACGCGGCGTTCGACGTGCATCCGCCGTTGTATTTCATGCTGCTGCATGGCTGGATCGGGTTGTTCGGTGAAGGCATCCTGTCGATTCGCAGCCTCAGCGCCGTGGCTGGCATCGCCACGGTCGGGCTGGGTGTCTGCCTGGTCGATCGCCTGGCCACCCGCCGCGCCGCGATCATTGCCGGGGTGCTGTTGGCGTTGCTGCCGACGGCGGTGCGCTACAGCCAGGAAGTGCGCATGTACTCGCTGCTCGGCTTGCTCTTGATCGGTTCCACACTGGCGCTGATCTGCTGGGTCAGGCGCTCGCAGCGCCGGCGGTATCTGCTGATCTATGCATTGCTGATGAGCGCGGCGTTGTACACCCACTACTTTGCAGTGCTGGCCGCGCTGAGCCATTGGCTGTATCTGGGGCTTATTCGCCTGCTGCCGGGTTATCGCCTGCGGCATATCCAGCGCAAGGACTGGTGGCTTGCCAATCTGGCCATCGTCGTGCTCTACCTGCCGTGGTTGCCGAACCTGCTTGATCTGACGCAACACATGGAAGAACTCAAGGTCGGTGGCGATGTGGGCTGGGAAGATCCGGTGACCCTGTCCTCACTGCCGTCGATGATCTGGCTCTGGTTGATCCAGGACGACGGCGAGCATCTGCCGATGTTGCTGTTCTGCGGGGTACCGCTGGCCTTGCTGGCGCTGGCGGGCGTGGCTGTGGCCCGCGACCGCAGCGTGAACCATGGCAGCGTCTTGCTGGCGCTTTACACCGGTATGCCGTTGTTGCTGGTGTTCGCGGTGTCCTTCATCAGCCCGGTGTTCATCGAGCGTTACCTGACAGCCTATGCGCTGGGGTTGCCGATGCTGGCGGCGCTGGCCATTGACCGGTTGTACCGCCGCGCTCGTGTGCTGGCGGTGGCGATCCTGGTGTCATGGGTCGGGGTTGAGTTGGTGGGGGTGAACACCAACGCCACGGTCGACCCGCACGATCAGTTCAACGTCATGGTCGATTACATCAACCGGCATTTCGTCAGCGGTGACCGGATCGTCACCAGCGACATGCTCTGGTACCTCAGTTACGTCTACTACAACCGCACTGACGCTCAGGTGCGTCTGTATACCCCACCCGCCGCCGATGGTCGTTCGACGCGCCCGAATCACTACGGTTTTGGCACCCTGGTGTCCGAGGAAGTCTATCTGGATCGACTCGGTGACCTGCCCAAGGGCAGTGCTCGCGTCTGGTTGATCGGCGATCTGGACGTGGACGTGCCTGATCCATTCCGACCCTTGCCGACGACCTGGCAGCTGCGTGATCAGACCCATGCCGGTGGCGCAAATGCGCGACTTTTTTCGTTGACCACTGATAACGGAACGACGGAGAAATGACTTAAACGCTTCACCATTTTTTTCGCGATTAAAACGGGCTTTCATAGTCCGTTTTGCTCTATTTTGATATCAAAACACTACTAGTCGAAAGGGTATTGTTGGACTACGCTCGTCGGACAAAAGGACTTACAAAGTAAGGTGAAGGGATTGCAGCAGTTCCACTTTATCTCCGGCTTGCCGCGCTCAGGTTCCACCCTGCTTTCTGCGATTCTTCTGCAGAACCCGCGCTTTCATGCCGGCATGACCAGCCCGGTCGGCGCGCTGTTCTCCGGTGTCCTTGAACAATGCAGCGCCGGCAGCGAATTCGGCGCGGTGATCGACACCGACATGCGCCGCCGCCTGCTGCGCGGACTGTTCGATGCCTACTACGCCGACAAGGCTGACAAACCGGTGGTGTTCGACACCAACCGGCAGTGGAGTTCGCGCCTGCCGGCCATCAGCGATCTGTTCCCCAAAGCCAAAGTCATTGCCTGCGTGCGCAACGTCGCCTGGGTGATGGACAGCCTGGAACGGTTGTACCGCGCCAATCCTTATGAAAACACCAAGTTGTTCGGCGATGCTGTCGAGCGCAACACCGTCTACAGCCGCTGCGAAACCCTGGCCCAGCGCAATCGTCTGGTCGGTTTTGCCTGGGCGGCACTCAAGGAAGCCTATTACGGCGAGCACGCCGATTCGCTGCTGATCGTCGATTACGACTTGTTGACCCAGGCCCCGGAGCGGGTGCTGCGGCTGGTCTACGACTTCATTGGCGAACCCTGGTTCGAGCACGATTTCGAACACCTGGCCTATGACGCGCCGGAGTTCGACCAGGCCCTGGGTGTGGCCGGCCTGCACAAGGTCAAACCCAAGGTCGCCCTGCAGTCCCGACGCACGATTCTGCCGCCGGACCTGTTCAAGCAATACGCCGATCTGTCCTTTTGGCTCGATGGCTCAGCCAGCGCTGCCAATGTGATTCGTATGAAGTCCGACGCCGCGATCAGTTGATCGCGGCGTTTTTCATTGATGCGTTTACAACTGTTCGAGTCCGGGTGAGCAACATGTGGTGGAGCAAGCAAAAGTCGCGGGTAACCGAAGGCCAACGGACGCTGGCTGCGCCGCTGATCATGTCGCTGGAACCGCGCATGCTGTTCGACGGCGCTGTCGCGGCCACCGTGGCCGATACCGCTGCGGCCCAGCCCGACAGCCACCCCACTGCCGATGCAGCGAAGGCGCCCACGGTCGATCATCCGTCGGTCAGCAAGGACACCCACGGCCAGGCCGATGCCACGCCGGCTGCCAGCCCTGTCGCCGTACCGGGCCAGAGCGTGGTGTTCGTCGATGCCCGGGTCAAGGATGCCGACAGCCTGCTCAAAGGCGTTGCTCCCGGCGCGCAGGTGGTCAAGCTCGATGCCAGCAAGGACGGCTTGCAGCAGATCGCTGATTACCTCGACCAGCATTCGGGTGTCAGCTCGGTGCAGATCATCGCTCACGGCAACGCCGGTGACCTGTGGCTCGGCAACAGTTACCTGTCGGCGGACAACGTCGCGCAACGCAGTGCGCTGCTGGCGGACATCGGCAAGGACATGAACGTTGGCGGCGACATCCTCATTTACGGCTGCTACACCGCCGAGGGCGACCGAGGCCTGAGCTTCGTTGACTCGCTGGCACAATTGACCGGCCGCGATGTAGCCGCCTCGAACAACCGCACCGGCGTGGGCGGCGACTGGGATCTGGAAATCGCCACGGGCAAGATCGAGAGCGCCAACGTGCTGTCGACCCTGTCGATGAGCGAGTATCAGTGGGGCCTCGCCACGTGGACCGCCACCAACAACGCGAACACCGGGGTCGGATCGCTGCGCGCAGCGCTGGCGTCGGCGCAGAACGGCGACATCGTGACCTTCGGCACCAGCATGACGGTACAGCTCACCTCTGAGCTGCTGATCAACAAGAGCATCACCGTCGATGGCGACCTGAACAACGACGGCGTCGCGGACGTCACCCTCGATGGCCAGTACAAGACCCGAGTGGTAGAAATCACCTCCGGCAGCACCGTGACCCTCGATGGTCTGGTGATTACCCGGGGTCTGGTCTCTGGCAACGGCGGCAATGGCGGCTACGGGGCAACCGGCGCCATGGGCGGCGGGATTTTCAACGCCGGTATCCTCACGCTGAACAACGTTTCGGTCACCGGTAACGCGGCGGCCGGTGGTGGCGGTGGCGGTGGTGTCACGGCCGCCAACTACGGCGGCGGTGGTGGCGGTGGCGGCGGCCTTGGTGGTCAGGGCGGCGGCCATGGCGGTACGGCCGGACCGGGTACCGGAACGTTGGGCGGCCAGGCCGGCAGCGGTGGCGTGGGTGGCTATGGCGGAGGCTACGACGCCACGCACATGGGCGGACGCGGCGGCTCCACCGTCGGCGGTGCCGGTGGCGTGGGTGTGTCCTATTACAGCAACGGCGGCAATGGCGGCACGGCCAACAACGGCACGATTTCCATCGGCGGCGGCGGTGGCGGCTCCGGTTGGGACAAGGTTGGCGGCGTCGGCGGCAATGCGGCCGGCGGGATTTACAACGCCTCGACCGGTACGTTGAAAATCGTCGGCACCTCGGTCATCAGCAATAACATCGGCGCGGGCGGCGGTGGCGGCGGCGGTAGCGGCCAGGGCAGCAACAACCTGAACGGCGGCGACGGCGGACGGGGTGTCGGTGCGATCTGGAACCAGGGCGGCACGGTCCTGATCACCGCCGCCAACTTCAGCGCCATCAGCGGTAACGCGGCTGGCAGCGGCTCCGGTGGTACAGAGCTGGGCGGCGGCGTGACGGGCTCTGTACCGTTGGCCTTCGCGGCGATCTACAACAACGGCGGTACGCTCAACACTGCTTATGTTGAGCCACCGACCGCGACCATCGTGATGGCCGACACGGCGTTGAAAATCGGCGAAACCTCGCTGGTGACCATTACCTTCAGCCGGGCGGTGAGCGGTTTCACCAACGCCGACCTGACCATTGCCAACGGCACGCTGACAGCGGTCAGCAGCAGCGACGGCGGCCTGACCTGGACCGCGACGTTCACTCCGACCAACAACATCACCGACGCGACCAACCTGATCACCCTCGACAACACCGGGGTGACCGCGATCAGCGACGGCGTGGCGGGCGTCGGCACCACCAGCTCCGTCAATTACGCGATCGATACCGCGCGCCCGACCGTGACCATCGTGATGTCCGATACGGCGTTGAAGATCGGCGATACCTCGCTGGTGACTTTCACGTTCAGTGAAGCCGTGACCGGTTTCACCAACGCCGACCTGACCATCGCCAACGGCACGCTGAGCGCGGTGAGCAGCAGTGACGGCGGTATCACCTGGACCGGGACCTTCACTCCGACCGCCAGCATCACCGACCCCACCAACCTGATCACCCTGGACAACACCGGTATCGCCGACCTCGCTGGCAACGCCGGCAGCGGCACGACGGATTCGGCCAACTACGTGATCGATACCGTGCGGCCGACGGCGACCATTGTGGTGGCCGACACCAACTTGGCGGTCGGTGAAACCTCGCTGGTGACCATCACCTTCAGCGAAGCGGTCAGCGGCTTCACCACCGCCGACCTCACCGTGGCCAACGGCAGCCTGAGCGGCCTGAGCAGCAGTGACGGCGGCATCACCTGGACCGCCACGCTCACCCCGACCAGCAACATCACCGACACCACCAACCTGATCACCCTGGATAACACCGGGGTCGTCGATCTGGCCGGCAATGCCGGCACTGGCACCACCAATTCCAATAACTACGCCATCGACACCGCGCGTCCCACCGCGACCATCGTGGTCGCAGACACCGCGCTGAAAATCGGCGAAACCTCGCTGGTGACCATTACCTTCAGCGAAGCCGTGACCGGCTTCACCAACGCCGACCTGACGATTGCCAACGGCACCTTGACGGCGGTCAGCAGCAGCGACGGCGGCATTACCTGGACGGCGACCTTCACGCCGACCGCCAGCATCACCGACGCGACCAACCTGATCACCCTGAACAACACCGGCATCGCGGATCTGAACGGCAACGCCGGCAGCGGGACCACCGACTCCAACAACTACGCCATCGATACCGTGCGCCCGACCGCGACCATCGTGGTGGCCGACAACAACCTGCGGATCGGTGAAACCTCGCTGGTGACCATCACCTTCAGCGAAGCGGTGACCGGTTTCACCAACGCCGACCTGACCATCGCCAACGGTACGCTGAGTGCGGTGAGCAGCAGCGACGGCGGCATCACCTGGACCGCGACGTTCACGCCGAGTGCCAGCGTCACCGACACCACCAACCTGATTACCCTGGACAACACGGGTATCGCCGACCTGGCGGGCAATGCCGGCAGCGGCACCACCGACTCCAACAACTACGCCATCGACACCCAGCGCCCGACCGCCACCATCGTGGTTGCCGACAGCACCCTCACGGCCGGCGAAACGACGCTGGTGACTTTCACCTTCAGTGAAGCGGTGACCGGTTTCAGCAACGCCGACATTGTGATTGCCAACGGCACCCTGACGGCGGTGAGCAGCAGCGATGGCGGCATCACCTGGACGGCGACGTTCACGCCGAACGTGGGCGTCAACGACGCGACCAACCTGATCACGCTGGCCAACACCGGCATCGCGGACCTCGCGGGTAACGCCGGTAGCGGCACCACCAACTCCAACAATTACACCATCGACACCGTGGTGCCGACCGCGACCATCATCGTGTCCGACCCCAGCCTGAAAGTCGGCGAGTCCTCGCTGGTGACCATCACCTTCAGCGAAGCAGTGACCGGTTTCACCAATGCCGACCTGACCATCGCCAACGGTACGTTGAGCGCGGTCAGCAGCAGCGACGGCGGCATCACCTGGACGGCCACGTTCACGCCGACTACCAACATCACCGACGCCACCAACCTGATCACCCTGGACAACACCGGCGTACAGAACCTGTCGGGCAATGCCGGCAGCGGCACCACCGATTCCAACAATTACTCGATCGACACCCAGCGCCCGACCGCCACTATCGTGGTGGCTGACACCGCACTCGGCGTCGGCCAGACCAGCCTGGTGACCATCACGTTCAGCGAAGCGGTGACCGGTTTCACCAACGCCGACCTGACCATCGCCAACGGCACGCTGAGCGCAGTGAGCAGCAGTGACGGCGGCATCACCTGGACAGCGACCTTCACTCCGGCGGCAGGGATTACCGACACCAGCAATGTGATCACCCTGGACAACACCGGCATCGCCGACCTCGCGGGCAACGCCGGCAGCGGCACCACCGACTCCAACAACTATGCCGTCGACAGCCAGCGCCCGACCGCCACCATCGTGCTCTCCGACAGCAGCCTGAGTGCCGGAGAAACCTCGCTGGTCACCATTACCTTCAGCGAAGCCGTGACCGGTTTTGACAATGCCGACCTGAGCGTCGCCAACGGCACCTTGAGCAATGTCGCGTCGAGCGATGGCGGCATCACCTGGACGGCGACGTTCACGCCGAACGTGGGCGTCAACGATGCGACCAACCTGATTGTCCTGAACAACACCGGCATCGCCGACCTGGCCGGCAACAACGGGACCGGCACCACCAGCTCGCCGAACTACACCATCGACACCGTGCTGCCGACTGCGACCATCATCATTGCCGACAACGCGCTGAAAATCGGTGATACCTCGCTGGTGACTATCACCTTCAGCGAAGCGGTGAGCGGTTTCACCAACGCCGACCTGACGATTGCCAACGGCACGTTGTCGGCAGTCAGCAGCAGCGACGGCGGCATCACCTGGACGGCCACGTTCACGCCGACCAGCAACATCACCGACGCCACCAACCTGATCACCCTGGACAACACCGGCGTACAGAACCTGTCGGGCAATGCCGGCAGCGGCACCACCGATTCCAACAATTACTCGATCGACACCCAGCGCCCGACCGCCACTGTCGTGGTGGCTGACACCGCACTCGGCGTCGGCCAGACCAGCCTGGTGACCATCACTTTCAGCGAAGCGGTGACCGGTTTCACCAACGCCGACCTGACCATCGCCAACGGCACGTTGAGCGCAGTGAGCAGCAGTGATGGCGGCATCACCTGGACAGCGACGTTCACGCCGGCGGCGGGCATCACCGACACTACCAACCTGATCACCCTGGACAACACCGGCATCGCCGACCTCGCGGGCAACGCCGGCAGCGGCTCCACCGATTCCAACAACTATGCGGTCGACAGTCAGCGTCCGACGGCGACCATTGTCATGGCCGACAGCGACCTGCGTCCCGGTGAAACCGCGTTGGTGACCATCACCTTCAGCGAGGCCGTGACCGGATTCGACAATGCCGACCTGAGCGTCGCCAACGGCACCTTGAGCAATGTCGCGTCGAGCGACGGCGGCATCACCTGGACGGCCACGTTCACGCCGAACATTGGTGTCACCGATCTCACCAACCTGATTGTCCTGAACAACACCGGTATTACCGACCTGGCCGGCAACACCGGCACCGGCACCACCAACTCCGCCAACTATCAGGTGCAGACTCAGGTGCCGACTTCCACCATCGTGGTTGCCGACACTTCACTCAAGGCCGGGGAAACCTCGCTGGTGACCATCACCTTCAGCGAAGCGGTGAGCGGTTTCGACAACAGCGACCTGACCATCGCCAATGGCACGTTGAGCAATGTCAGCAGCAGCGACGGCGGTGTCACCTGGACGGCGACCTTCACCCCGACCGCCAATGTCACTGACGCGACCAACCTGATCAGCCTGAACAATGCCGGAGTGACCAACGTCTCAGGCAACAGCGGTATTGGCACCACCGATTCCAACAACTTCGCCATCGACACCGCGCTGCCGACCGCCACCATCGTGGTCGCCGACAACCGCCTGGGCATCGGCGAAACCACCACCGTGACCATCACCTTCAGCGAGGCGGTGAGCGGTTTCGATCTGTCGGACATCAGCGTCGCCAATGGTGCGCTGTCGAACCTGGCCAGCAGCGACGGCGGCATCACCTGGACGGCGACTTTCACCCCGACAGCCGGCGTCAACGACGCGACCAACCTGATCCTGATCGACACCGCCGGCGTCCAGGATCTGGCCGGCAATGCTGGGGCGAGCATCGCCATCTCCAACAACTACATCCTCGATGCGACCCGGCCGACGGTGAACATCGTGGTTGCCAATCCGCATCTGGGCATCGGCCAGACCACCACGGTGACCTTCACCTTCAGCGAGGCGGTGAACAATTTCGACCTGTCCGACCTGAGCGTGACCAACGGCGACCTGAGCAACCTGAGCAGCAGCGATGGCGGCAAGACCTGGACCGCGACCTTCACCCCGACCGCGAACGTGACCGACCCGAGCAACTTCATCGCGCTGGACACCGGCAACGTCACCGACTTGGCAGGCAATGCCGGCAGCACGGTGGCGGTGTCGAACAACTACGCCCTCGACAGTGAGCGCCCGACCGCCACGGTCGTGGTGGCCAACCCGAATCTGGGTGTCGGCCAGACTTCGCAGGTGATCATCACCTTCAACGAAGCGGTCAGCGGTTTCGAGCTGGCGGACCTCAGCGTGGCCAATGGCACCTTGTCCAACCTGAGCAGCAGCGACGGTGGCAAGACCTGGACCGCGACCCTGACGCCGACCGCCAACGTCAACAGCGCCAGTAATGCGATCAGCATCAACACGGCCGGGGTCAGTGACCTGTCGGGCAACAGCGGCAGCGGGATCAGTCAGTCCGGGAACTACGTGATCAATACGGTGCCGGTGGTCGTACCGCCGGTGACACCGACCTCGCCGTTGGTGGTGGTGCCGCCGGATCCGGAGTTCCGCAGCGGTGACCCCGTCGTGCCACCACCGGCACCGAACGTTCCGCTGCAACCGCTCATCTTCACACCGCCCACCGGCGACCTCGGCTCACCGCTGACCTTCGCGCCGTTGTTCGAACAACGGGTGATCGGCAACGGCATCCGTCCGCTGGGTGACATTTTCATCAACCACGGCGCCCTGAGCCCGAGCTTCATCGCCCAGGTTTTCACCAGCAGCGACAGCGGCGGCGATGGTTCCGGCCATGGCTTCCTCGGGTTTGGCGGTGGCGATGGCGGGGTGTTCGGCAGCAGCACGCTGTCGAGCCTGTTCCATCAGGACAGCGCCGCAGAGCGCGATTCGCTGAATGCTTTTGACCGTCATTCGATCACGGGCGGCGATATTTCCCAGGGCCTGCGCGGTGTGTTCGGCGTGCCGACCCTGGGCCAGCAACTGCAACAGATCAAGGACAGCGAGCAGCACCGGGTCGACAACCTGGCGGCGGCTCTGCAACAGGTCGGTATCAGCGAAATGCAGGCCTGATAACACACACACACAACAACTCAATATGCGCAGCACCCAGGGGCGATGCAGGGATGAAGAAAAGTCAAAAATTGTTCGGCGCCAGCCTGCTGGCGCTGGCAATCAGCGGATGTGCAGTCACCAGTGAACCGATCGAACGCAGTGTCAGCGAACAACGGGCCAAAGCCGACCTGCAAAGCATGTACAAGGGCCAGGAACCGCTGAGCGGTCCGCTGACCCTGCACCAGGCGATGGCCCGCGCGGTGAAATACAACCTCGAAGGCCGCTTGAAAATCATGGAGGAAGCGCTGGCCAAGCGGCAGCTCGACCTCGCCAGCTTCGACATGCTGCCGCGCATGGCGCTGGATGCCGGTTACGTCGGACGCAACAATGTCAGCGCCTCCAGCAGCCAGAGCGTACGCACCGGCACCCAGTCCCTGGAACCGTCGACCTCCCAGGACCGCGACCGCAACGTCGCCGACCTGACCATGGTCTGGAACGTCCTCGACTTCGGCGTCAGCTACATCAACGCCAAGCAACAGGGCGACCAGCGCCTGATCGTTCAGGAACGCCGACGCAAAGTGATCAACACCATCGTTCAGGACGTGCGCTCGGCCTATTGGCGGGCGATGGCGGCCGAACGCCTGCTCAAACAGATCGACAGCCTGATGGCGCGGGTCGATACCGCCCGGCGCAACAGCGAAAGCATGAGCGAGCAGCGCATCGGTGATCCGGTGCAGTCCCTCGGTTACCAGCGTTCGCTGATCGAAGCGACCCGGCAACTGGAAGAGCAACGCCGGGCGTTGTCGCTGGCGAAAACCGAACTGGCGACCCTGATCAACCTGCCGCTGGGCACCAACCTGACGCTGGCCACTGACGACGGTTATCAGATCCCGGAACTCAAGGTCGATATTTCCAGGCTGGAACAGGAAGCCCTGACCAGCCGTCCGGAACTGCGCGAGCAGGATTACCAGACCCGGATCAGTGCTGCTGAAACCCGCAAGGCGATGTTGCGCATGTTGCCGGGCCTGGAGTTTTCTGCCGGCGGACACTACGACAGCAACTCGTTCCTGGTGAACGATCGCTGGGCCGACTATGGGGTGAAAGTCACCTGGAACCTGTTCAATGTGATCTCCGCCCCGGCAGCCATCGATGTGGCCAAGGCCGGCGAAGAAGTCGCCACCGCTCGTCGTCAGGCGATGTCGATCGCGGTGCTGGCGCAGCTGTATGTGGCCAATGCCAACTATCAAGAGGCGCTGCGTCAGTTCAAAACCAACCAGCAACTGTCGGACATCGACGGGCAGATCGTCGGTCAGTTGCGCAATCGGCACCAGGCCGCCGGCATCGGCGAGCTGGAGTTGATTCAGGGTGAACTGAACAACCTGCAAGCGGATCTGCGCCGTGACCTGTCGTATGCCGATCTGCGCAATGCCTATGGGCAGATTTTCGCCAGCGCCGGCCTCGATCCGCTTCCGGATCAAGTGCAATCCACCGCGGTGCAGTCGATCGCCACGGCCCTGGCCAACCGCGAATCGGCCTGGGCGTCGGGGGATATCTCGGTGCCGGTGGTGGCCCATGCCGGCGCCAAATAATCTGCAGGCGCCCGTCGCCAGCATCAGCCGCAGGCAACGCGAGGCCCGCAACGGCCATCGCGGTGCTTTACCCAAGGCATGAGTCGCCCGATATGTTCTCGTCTGCCAGTGGCGGTGGACTTGCCGCTGCTGCTGCAGGCGCTGCAGGCGATTGCCGAAGAGGCATGGCGCGGCCACTTCAACACGGACTACTTCACGGGCGACTGGAGCGGCGTGGCGCTGATTTCGGCTGCAGATGCACTGAGTGAGTTATCCCCAGGACGCGGTTTGCCGCTGCAGCGCACGCCGTGGTTGCGTGATGAACGCTGGCAGCGGGGGCTGCGCGAGCTGGCGCTGGATATCGTCAGCGCACGCTTGCTGCGACTGGGGCCCGGCGGGCGAATTCATGAGCACCGTGATTACGATCTGGAGGGGCCGGACGCCGATCTGCGCCTGCACATTCCGTTGCTCAGCCCGCCCGCCGCAGACTTCTGGCTCGAGGGGCAGCGTGTGCCGATGACGGCGGGGGAGTGCTGGTTTCTCGATCTTGCTCGTGCGCATCGGGTGGATAACTTCGATACGTCGGCACGGATTCATCTGGTGCTCGATTGCCGCCCCGGCGCCTGGCTTGCGCAGAAAATCGTCGAAGGTGTGAACGACACCCCCGCAACGCAACGGCCAGACTCGGCGTTGCAGCAATTCCAGCGATGGGTGGCGGGCGATGCCACGTTGGCGGCGACGTTGCAGGACATGACGGACACCGAATTATTCATCGAGCGTACTCTTGAGCTGGCCGCCGAACACGGCTTGCCGTTCTCCCGGGAAGAGTTGCGTGCGGCGATGCGCCAAGGACGTCGGCAATGGAACGCGCAATGGAGCGGCTGAATTTCGACGGCTGGCTGCCGATCCGGGTATGGCCGGTTGCGGGGCTTTGGCAGGTCGATTGGTGCTGGTTCGGTGATAGACCTTTGCAGCAGCCGTTTTTTCGCGATGCGGTCGAGGACGCGTTGCGTTTGCCGTTCAATCAGGTCTTTCGGCGCCAGACGCCGCTGTCGGCGCTGACGCAGTGGCACAGGCAAAGCCCGGGACTGGCGCCGAGTGCCTTTATCCTGCACGCCTCGCGTTGCGGTTCGACATTGATCAGCCAGATGCTCGCGCGGCTCGATGACCACATCGTAGTCTCGGAGCCACCGCCGCTTGATGCGCTTTTGCGAGGTGAGCTACCCGAAACCGAGCGGCGGGCAGCGATCAGTGGACTGCTCTCGGCCTACGGTCAACGTCGACGCGGTATCGAGCAGCGACTGGTGATCAAGCTCGATGCCTGGAACATCGGCGAATGGCCTCTGTTGCAGGCATGCTTTCCCGACACGCCGTGGCTGTTCGTGTATCGCGATCCGCTGGAAATCGCCGTATCGCACGTGCGTCGTCCGGGGATGCACATGGTGCCGGGGATGCTTGGTGATTGTGTGCTCGACGATGGTTTGCCGTTTACCGGCAGTGAAGACTTCATTGCACGACGGCTTGGACACTTACTGGCGTCGGCGTATCTGCACTGCCGTGAGGGTGACGGACTGCTGGTGAACTACAGCGAGTTGCCCGACGCCATGGCCGGACGATTGGCGAAGTTTTTTCGTTTGAATGTCGAGCAGCGGCAGCAGGTGTTGGCGGCGACGATGCAGCATGCCAAGCAGCCGTCCCAGCGCTTTGTTGCCGATGGCGAAGACAAGCGTCGCGAGGCTTCGCCGTGGTTGCGCGAACGGGTTCGGCAATGTGCCCAGGATGCCTTTCTGAATCTTGAATTGCTGCGCAACGCATGAAAGATCGCAGCCTTCGGCAGCTCCTACAGGGTGTACGCATAACCGTTGCAGGAGCTGCCGCAGGCTGCGATCTTTTGCTGTCAGGTTTTTCCCGACAGATCCGCCATCCCCTTGAGCAGCTCGATGGGTAGGGGAAAGACAATCGTCGAACTCTTGTCACCCGCAATCGAACTCAAGGTCTGCATGTAGCGTAACTGCATGGCGCCGGGTTGGCGGCCGAGCATTTCGGCGGCCTGCATGAGTTTTTCCGAGGCTTGCAGCTCGCCTTCGGCGTGGATCACCTTGGCCCGGCGTTCACGTTCGGCTTCGGCCTGTTTGGCGATGGCACGGACCATCGATTCGTTGAGGTCTACGTGCTTGATCTCGACGTTGGCGACCTTGATGCCCCAGGCGTCGGTCTGGGCGTCGAGCACTTGCTGGATATCGATATTCAGTTGCTCGCGTTCGGCCAGCAGTTCATCCAGCTCATGTTTGCCGAGCACCGCGCGCAGGGTGGTCTGCGCCAGTTGGCTGGTGGCCGAAAGAAAGTCTTCGACCTGAATGATCGCCTTCTGCGGGTCAAGCACGCGGAAGTACAGCACCGCATTGACCTTCACCGAGACGTTGTCGCGGGTGATCACATCCTGCGGCGGCACGTCGAGGACCACGGTGCGCAGGTCGACCCGGACCATTTGCTGCACCACCGGAATCAGCAGGATCAGCCCCGGGCCCTTGACCTGCCAGAAGCGTCCGAGCTGGAACACCACGCCGCGCTCGTACTCACGCAGGATGCGGAAGGTCGAGCCGGCGAGGGCGATCACCAACAGCAGCAGTGCAACAAAACCGATTTGCAGACCCATGATCACTCTCCGTGTCGCACCGCGTCAGTCGCGGCGACTTTCAGCAATAAGCCCTTGCGCCCTACCACGCGCACCGATTGCCCGGTGTGCAAGGGTGTGGCGCTGTGCACTTGCCAGTGTTCACCCTGCAAATGCACCCAGCCGTTGTGGGCGTTTTCCGCTTGCACGGTGGTCACCGCCGTCACGCTGCCGACCAGCCCGGCATCGCCGCTGACGGCGTGGCGCGGGCGGGTTTTCAAGGCGCGGATGATCAACGCGATCAGCAGCAGAGCGCTGAGCAGGCCGAGGCCGATGATCATCGGTACCGGCACCTCGGCGTTGCTCAGGATCAGCGCGCCGATGACGAACATGATGATCCCGCCAAGGCCGATGACCCCGTAGTTGGGCAGCGCGGCTTCGGCGATCAGAAAGGCAATGCCAAGAGAGATCAGCCACAGGCCGACCGGATTGACCGCCGTCAGCGGGACGTCAGCCGCGAGGGCCGGGCCGCTGGTCAGCAGTATCAGAAAAAACAGACAACATCGGCTGTTCACGTGACCCTCCGGGAGAGTCATGGGGGTGTTTCCTTAAGTCTAGTTGAGCCTGGCGCTGAATGAATTCTGCTCAATGAGCAAATGTGTCCAGTGAGCGGATTTCCCTTCGCCTGAGCCTCGCCGAACTAGACTCAGCAGAACAGGCACAACGTTCCGCGTGACACCGAGGTGCAGCATGCGTATGGCAAAAAAAGTGCAAAGCAGCCTGAACCGGGCGCATTGCGAATATGACATCGTGGCCCACCGCCACTCCGCCAGCAGTCTGGAAACCGCACGGGTTTCCGGGGTGCCCGCCGAGCGCGTGGCCAAGTCGGTGATTCTCGACGACCACCACGGGCATTACCTGATGGCCGTGCTGCCGGCCAGCCGGCACCTGGATTTGAGCAAAGTGCGCAGCCGCGGCGAATGGCAGATCACCCGGGAAAGCAACCTGGCGCACATCTTCGATGACTGCGAACGCGGCGCGGTGCCGCCGCTGGGTGATTCCTACGGCCTGGACATGGTCATCGACCCGCTGCTGACCCGGCAGAAAGACATCTACCTGGAAGCCGGCAACCACAACTACCTGCTGCACATGAGCATGCCCGAGTTTCTGAAAATGGTGCCGCATGCCGAGGTGCGGGAGTTGAGTCAGTAGGTTCTGTAGCGCTTTCGCGGACGCCTTCGCGAGCAAGCTCGCTCCCACAGGTTGAACGCGTTCTCCTGTGGGAGCGAGCCTGCTCGCGAATAATCTCCCACCCACCGCATTCTTGAAGGAGCCCTCCATGGAACAGCCCACCCACAGCCTGCCGTCCCTGTTCAAGCAACTGGGCCTGGACAGCGACCCGACCGGCATCGACCAATTCATCGCCACCCATTCACCACTCAAACCCGAGTTGCACCTCGCAGACGCGTTTTTCTGGAGCAAGAGCCAGGCGGATTTTTTGCGGGATGAGATTCTTGATGATGCGGATTGGGCGGAGGTGGTGGATCAGTTGAATGTGTTGTTGCGCAAGGGGCGGGTTTTGTAGGACTGAAGTAAAACCTTATTACAGAATGTCCGCAGGATCCCTATCGATGTTGGAGTAGCTTGCCAATTCAACAATCCGGAGCCGTCGATGCAATCATTTTTGCCAGTCAGAACAATTGATGTTGACGCGCTTGGGGACTGTATTGAGGCAGTGATCGAAAGCATCTCCAACGGGCCTGTCGAGTTTCGGAAGCACGACACAACAGTGGCTGTGCTGATTTCGCCAGAAATTTATGAAGCGATCCTGAATAAGCTGGATGATTTCGATTTGGTGTCAATCACATATTCGCGCAGGAACGAAGTAGGGGTAGCCATTGAGCTGGATGAACTATAGAAATTCTCTGCCGAGAAGATTTGTTTCAAAACTTGACTGAAATTCCCCGCCAATGCGATATTGATAGTTAGCAAACTAACAGTGTGCATTTTCCCGTGCCGAACTCCCTCGACGCTCTCCAGATGAACATCAGCAGTGCCATGGTGGTGGCCGCCAGGCATTGGCGGAAGATCTGCCAGACCACGCTGGTCAACTATGGAATCTCCGAAGCCTGCGCCGTGCCGTTGTTGATGATCGGGCGGTTGGGCGAGGGCGTGCGTCAGGTGCAAGTGGCGCAGGCAGCCGGGATGGAAAGTCCGTCGCTGGTACGCCTGCTCGACCAGTTGTGCCACGCCGGCTACGTCTGTCGCACCGAAGATGCGCAGGATCGTCGGGCCAAGTGCCTGAGCCTGACCGACACCGGCCGTGAGCTGGTGCAAGCGGTGGAAAGCGAACTGGTGCGTCTGCGTCATGAAGTGCTCGAAGGCATCGACCAGAGTGATCTGGAGGCTACGCTTCGAGTACTGCGAGCTTTTGAGGCGGCCAATCCGTCTGTGGTGATCAATTCTTGAACGGTTTTTTCTCCGGCATTCCGCCTGCCCGTGACTGGTTCTACGGGGTTCGTACCTTTGCAGCGTCGATGATTGCGCTATACATCGCCTTGCTCATGCAAATGCCGCGTCCGTATTGGGCGATGGCCACGGTGTACATCGTCTCCAGCCCGTTTCTCGGCCCGACCAGTTCCAAGGCGCTGTACCGCGCCATCGGCACCTTTCTCGGGGCGGCGGCGGCGGTGCTGTTCGTGCCGATGTTCGTGCAGAGCCCATATGTGCTGGTGGTGGTGATTGCCTTGTGGACGGGGATTTTGCTGTTCCTGTCGCTGCACCTGCGCACCGCCAATAACTACGCGCTGATGCTGGCCGGTTACACATTGCCGCTGATTGCCTTGCCGACCGTGGATAATCCGCTGGCGGTGTGGGACGTGGCGGAGGCGCGCACCGAAGAGATCTTTCTTGGCATCGCCGTGGCGGCGGTGGTCGGCGCGATGTTCTGGCCGCGGCGTCTGGCGCCGGTGTTCAACGACGCGGTGGGCAAATGGTTCGCCGACGCTACCACCTACAGCTTGAAGTTCCTCAGCCGTGACGTGCAGCCTGAACAGATCGCCGCGCTGCGCATGGCCATGGTCGCTAACTTCAACAGCCTCGAATTGATGATCGGCCAGTTGCCCCACGAAGGCGCCCGGCCGCAAACAGTGCGCAACACCAAGGAGCTGCGCGGGCGGATGATCCACCTGTTGCCGGTGATCGACGCGCTGGAAGACTCGCTTTACGCCCTCGAACGGCGCACCCCGGAGCTGGTGGAGAAATTCGCACCGCTGCTGACCGCGACCCAGGAGTGGCTCGGCCATAACGACGCCGATCTGGTGCGTTGGCAGGCGCTCAAGGATCAACTTCAGGCCCTGCAGCCAAGCTGCGAGGCGCTGGAAGATCGCAAGCAATTGCTGTTCTCCAACGCGATTTATCGCCTCGGCGAATTCATCGATCTGTGGCAGGACTGCCGCAGTCTGCAGGACGCGATTCTCTGCGAGCGCCAGGACAGCTGGCGTGCGGTGTACCGGCACTGGCGCCTCGGGCGGCTGACGCCGTTTCTCGACCGCGGGATGATGCTGTATTCGGTGGCCTCGACCGTTCTGGCGATCATCGTCGCTTCGGTGCTGTGGATTCTGCTCGGCTGGCCGGACGGTGGCAGTGCGGTGATTCTGGCGGCGGTAGCGTGCAGTTTCTTCGCCTCGATGGACGACCCGGCGCCACAGATATATCGATTTTTTTTCTGGACCGGGATGTCGGTGCTGTTCGCCAGCCTTTACCTGTTTCTGATTCTGCCGAACCTGCACGATTTCCCGATGCTGGTACTGGCGTTTGCGGTTCCGTTCATCTGTGTCGGCACCCTGACGGTGCAGCCGCGCTTCTTCCTCGGCATGCTCCTGACGCTGGTCAACACCTCGTCGTTCATCAGCATTCAGGGCGCGTACGACGCGGACTTCTTCGCCTTTGTGAACTCCAACCTGGCCGGCCCTCTGGGCCTGTTGTTCGCGTTCATCTGGACCCTGATCGCCCGCCCGTTCGGCGTCGAACTGGCCGCCAAACGTCTGACCCGCTTCAGCTGGAAAGACATCGTGCGCATGACCGAGCCGGCCAATCTGGCCGAACATCGGCATCTGGGCGTGCAGTTGCTCGACCGTTTGATGCAGCACTTGCCGCGTCTGGCCATGACCGGCCAAGACACCGGGATTGCCATGCGTGAAGTGCGCGTGGGCTTGAACCTGCTCGATCTGCTGGCTTACACGCCACGGGTCAGCGGCGCGCCGAAGGCCCTGCTGCAGCAAGTGGTGGCTGAGGTCGGCGAGTATTTTCGCGCGTGTCTGAAGGCCGGCGAACGCTTGCCGGCACCGAGTCCTTTATTGATGACCATGGATCGCGCCCGCCGTGCGCTCAAAGGCCACGGCGATGAAGAAACCCGGCTAAACCTGTTGCATGCCTTGAGCGGTTTGCGCTTGGCGCTGCTGCCCGGTGTGGAATTCGTCAGCACGGGCGATGCCGAAGAACCGCTGCCCGATGGAGCGCCCCTATGATCGGTGATCTGGATATCAGCGGCATTTTCCTGCCGACCCTGCTGGTGCTGATGGGCATCACCTATGTGTTGTTTGTGCTGGTGCACGGCGTGCTCACGCGTGTGCACTTTTACCGTCTGGTCTGGCACCGGGCATTGTTCAACGTGGCGCTCTACGCCGTGATGCTGTACGGCGTGGACTCACTCAGTCGATACCTGATGACATGAAAAAACCGTTTCTGACTATCGGTCGCGTGGTCCTGACCCTGCTGATCGTGACTTTTGCCGTCGTCCTCGTCTGGCGCATGGTGATGTATTACATGTTTGCGCCGTGGACCCGTGACGGCCACATTCGCGCTGACATTATTCAGATCGCCCCGGACGTGTCCGGGCTGATCCAGCAGGTCGAGGTCAAGGACAACCAGTTGATCAAACGCGGCCAGGTGCTGTTCAGCATCGACCAGGACCGCTTCAAACTGGCCCTGCGTCAGGCTAAAGCGGCGGTCGCCGATCGCGAAGAAACCCTGGCCCAGGCGCAGCGTGAAGCCAAGCGTAACCGTGGTCTGGGCAATCTGGTGCCGGCCGAACAACTGGAAGAAAGCCAGTCGAAAGTCGCCCGGGCGCAATCGGCGCTGGCCGAAGCGCTGGTGACGGTGGACAGCGCGCAGCTCAATCTGGATCGTTCGGTGATCCGCAGCCCGGTGGACGGCTACGTCAACGACCGCGCGCCGCGTGTGCAGGAATTCGTCACCGCCGGGCGTCCGGTGTTGTCGGTGGTCGACAGCAACTCGTTCCACATCGACGGCTATTTCGAAGAAACCAAACTCGATGGCATTCATGTCGGGCAGTCGGTGGATATCCGTGTGATCGGCGACAAGGCCAGGCTGCGCGGGCATGTCGAAAGCATCGTCGCCGGTATCGAAGACCGCGACCGCACCAGCGGCAACAACCTGCTGCCGAACGTCAACCCGGCGTTCAGCTGGGTGCGCCTGGCACAACGGATTCCGGTGCGCATCGCCTTTGACGAGGTGCCGGAAGACTTCCGCATGATCGCCGGGCGGACTGCGACCGTATCGATCATCGACGACAAAACGCAGGAGCCCGCGCAATGAACAGGGCCCTGATGATCGCCGGGTTGGGCCTGATGCTCTCGGCCTGTCAGATGGTCGGGCCGGACTATCACCTGCCCGCTGACGCGGCGGTGCAGCGCAAGGATTTTCAGGGCGAGCTGGCGGTGGACGGCAAACCAGTGGTGTCGGCGCCGGTGCCGGCGGACTGGTGGCGGCTGTATCAAGACCCGCGTCTGGATCAACTGGTGCAGCAGGCCATGGCTTCCAATACGGATTTGCGCGTGGCGGCGGCCAACCTGTCGCGGGCGCGTGCCCAGGTCGATGAAGCCGAAGCGGCCGGCGGCTGGAGCGGCGGCGTGAAGATGGGCGCGCAGCGCTTGCAGGAATCCGGACAAGCATTCCTGCTGCCGGAAAAAGTCCCGGTGGCCAACGTCGCTGACATCGGTATCAGCGCGTCTTACCAGTTCGATCTGTGGGGCACGCTGCAACGCGGGATCGAAGCGGCGAAAGCCAACGCCGATGCCACTCAAGCGGCGGCCGACACCGCGCGCATCACCCTGGTGGCGGACGTGGTCCGTGCCTACACCCAAGTGTGCGCCGCCAACGAAGAACGGGAAATCGCTCAGCATTCCCTCGACCTGCAATCGCAGAGCACCACGCTGATCCAGCGCTTGCGCGATGCCGGGCGTGGTGACGAGACCCAGGTCACCCGTTCGCAAACCCAATTCAAATCCTTGCGGGCTGACCTGCCGCGCTACGAAGCGGCGCGTCAGGCCGGATTGTTCCGCCTGTCGATGCTGCTGGCCAAACCGGTCGATCAATTGCCGGCCGGCACCGCCACCTGCGCCGAACTGCCGAAAATCGCCCAACAGTTGCCGGTGGGCGACGGTGCGGCGCTGCTCAAGCGTCGCCCCGATGTGCGGCAGGCCGAGCGTCGTCTGGCCGCCGCGACCGCCGGTATCGGCATTGCAACCGGTGAGCTGTACCCGGACATCAGCATCGGCGCGACCATCGGCACCGTCGGCATCGTTTCCGATCTTGGCGATCCATCGACCAACCGCTGGGGCTTTGGCCCGTCGCTGAGCTGGAAAGTGCCGACCAACGGCGCCCGCGCACGGATCCGTGAGGCCGAAGCCAACACTCAGGGCGCGCTGGCGCATTTCGACGGTGTGGTGCTCAACGCCATCCGCGAAACCCAGACCGGTCTGGCCCAGTACAGCGCACTGCTGCAGCGTCGCGATGCACTGGCCGACGCCGAGCAATCGGCGAAACTGGCGGCAGACCAGACCCATCGCTTCTTCCAGGCCGGGCGCGAGTCGTTCCTCGCCGACCTGCAGGCGACCCGCACCTACACCGACGTCACTGCGCAACTGGCCGCCGCCAACACCCAGGTTGCCATGAGCCAGATCGATTTGTTCCTCGCCCTCGGTGGTGGTTGGGAAAGCGGACGAACGCAAGCCTCAAGCACCAGCAAACCCTGAAGCCGTTGCTATGCTTTGAAGTGTTGAAAGGGTGCCCCGTGCAACGCACCCTTTCAGCACACATCGCTAGCGCTGGTCTAGGGGAAACCAATAATGAAAAACCCTTACGCTCTCGGCTTCTGGTGCGCCCTGGTAGCGCTGGTGCTGCTGTCGGCCACCTATTTCTACGGCATCATGCTGGCCCATCAGATCGACAAGGCCATGGTCTTCCTCGACAGCGCCACGGCGTTGATCGCGGTGATGGCAATCGTGGTGGTGGCCTGGGCGTCGATCCAGGTGCAGCGAGTCAAGAAAAGACAACTTGAACAAGGCAAGACCCTGGTGCTGATCTGGGACACCAAAGTCGCCCTGCGCCGGGTCGAAACCGTGTTCGATCGCTACTTCTGGGGCAGCTACTGGCAACCGGGACGCACCTTCGCCGAAGTCATGGGCGAACTCACCGGCACCCCGCTGGAAAAAAGCCTCGAAGCCCTGAAAAAACAGTGCCTGGAACTCGACAAGCAGATTGCCGATGAAGGCTGGCACTGGCTCAACAATGCCCGCGAACTGTCGGATGTCGCCACGGCCATGGCCCGTGAGCGCTATCAGCTGGATTTCTGCGATCCCCGGGCCGATGGGCCGGGCGGGGCGGTGATTGATCGCGACTTTGAAGTGCTGGTGTATACCTGGACGGCGCGGTTGAAGAGCTTTGATCATCAGCTCGATGAGATCGAGGTTCAGTATTCCTGATCTTCTGGGAGTCCTCTGGCCCCATCGCTGGCAAGCCAGCTCCCACAGTTTTTGTGGTGTTCTCGGATTTTGTGAACACAACCAGTCCTGTGGGAGCTGGCTTGCTAGCGATAGCGTCCTCAAAAACACTGCAACTCTCCCCGCCTGTCAGCTGTCCACACTCCCCATAGACACTCTTTAACCTTTAAACATTGGGCCGCCTCGCGCTGCCAGTGCTAATCTCCACCGCTAATTTCAGCGGAGTCGAGCCGCGACCCGGTCACGGGTTCAGGGAAGACGACCACACTTACAGCCACGGACATTGATCAGGTCATTCATGAATAAATCAGCAGGCGTGCTTCTCGGGATTGTTGTTGCCATCGGTGCGATCAGTGCCGGCGGGGCCTGGTATACCGGGACCAAGATCGAAGGCGTGCTGAACAACGCCGTCAGCAACGCCAACAAAGAGCTGCAGACCGCGATGGCCGGCTCCAATGGCAGCGCGTCGCTGGAGCTGGTGTCGCTGGAGCGCCACACCTTCACCAGCACCGCGCACTACCGCCTCAAGGGCGAAGGCGAGATGTTCGGTGACCAGCCGGTCGAGCTGCTGTTCGTCGATCACATCGAACACGGCCCGCTGCCGTTCTCGCGCCTGGTTTCGCTGAAGTGGCTGCCGGTCATGGCCACCAGCAATTACGAGCTGGAAAAGAGCCCGGCCACCGAAAAATGGTTTGCCGCCACCAAAGGCGCCGCGCCGCTCAAAGGTGTGACCAACATCGGCTACGACGAATCCACCACCAGCAGCCTGGAACTGCTGCCGCTGGAAACCGCGCTGGACGAACAGTCGAGCCTGAAGTTTTCCGGCCTGACCATGAACATCTCCGCCAGTGCCCAGGCGCAGAAGGTCAAGGCTGACGGCTACATGGACAGCCTGAAACTGGTCACCGTGGCGCAGGATCAGGCACCGGTGCAGGTCGAACTCAACGGTCTGACCCTGGCCAGCAACCTCACCAAGAGCAGCTACGGCTACTACACCGGGGAAAACACCCTGGAGCTGACCAACAGCAAAACCACCTTCGGTCCCAAGCAGTCAGTACTCGGCGTGAAGAACTTCGAAATGAAGAACCTCACCGAAGAGAGCGGCAGCAATGCCTCGGGCCGCGCTGACTACAAGGTCGGTGAAGTCACCCTCAACGACAAGAAAATCGGTTCGGCCAACATGGCCATGAGCCTGAAGAACCTCGACATCCCGTCGACGATGTCGCTGATGCAGATCTACCAGACCAAATTGCAGCCGTACGAGAAGGAAGCGGCGGCCGCTGCCGAGGCCGGTCTGCCGGCACCGGAATTGAACCTGACCGAAGCCGAGTCGGCACAGGTCAAGGCTGACCTGCAAAAACTGCTGGCCGCCAGCCCACAGATCGCGCTGGAAAACCTGTCGCTGAAAACCGCCAACGGTGAAAGCCGCGCCAGCCTGGTGATTGATCTGACCAAGCCGCAGTCGATGGACCTGCCGCCGGATCAACTGGGTAAACAGTTGGTCGCGCTGCTGGACCTGAATATTCAGGTGTCCAAGCCGATGCTGATCGATCTGCTCAGCGTGCAGGCACAGCTCGACGGCCAGACTGACGCCAAAGCCATCGTCGATCAGGCCAGCGCCGGCGCCGACATGTTCTCCGGCATGGCAGTCGGTTCGCAATTGGCGACCGTCGACGGCACCAATGTCGTGACCAAGCTGCATTACGCCGCCAACCAGGTGGAATTCAACGGCCAGAAAATGACCGTCGAGCAGTTCGTCGGCTTCCTGATGAGCAAGTTCGCTGGCGTCACGCAAGTGCAGTAATCCTGCGCTCTAAATAGCAACGCCCGGCCTCTGGATTCGCGGACGCCGGGCGTTTTGCTGTCTGGCGTTCGGGTTTTCCACTGAGCCGGCGCCACGATTCTGAACAATTATTGTGTTCTGAATATTCGACTACGCTTGCATGCAAGACTGCCTGACTAAGCTTGGCTGGGTCTTTATTGGCTCAGCCTCCGTTACGAATGGGCAAGGGGGGCATTGCGACCCGGCTGGCCATGTAAGGATGCTGACGAATGCCGCGTATTGATGTGCCTGTTCTACATCGTGGTTTACGCCCGTTGTTTCGTGTTGCGCTGTGCAGCCAGTTGCTCTGGCCGGCACTGGCGTTTGCCGATACGCCCTACGATCAGATGGTGCGTGATGCCCGTGCCGGCCAGACCACGCCTGCGCTGAACGTGCTGCGCCAGGTGCCACCGGGGCAGTCGACCACTGGCCAGATCAGCGATCACCTGCAGATCGCCAGTTGGGCCGGCCTCGATGCCGAAGTGGTGCAGGTCTATGAAACCCAGGGCCGTGACCGGGTGCTGCCGGTGCAGGCACTGACCGCCACCGCTCGGGCCTATCGCAACCTCAAGCGTTGGGATCAGGCGACTCAGGTCTACAACAAGGCGCTGGCGCTGGAGCCGGACAACGCTGACCTGCAATTGGGGCTGGCCCTGACTCAGGCTGACGCGGGCAAACCCGACGAAGCCGTGACCCGCGCCAAGGCGCTGGTCGCCGCCAAACCCGACGATCCTTCGCGCCGCCTCGCCCTGGGCTATGCCCTGACCCGCGCCGGCAAGCAGTACGACGCGTTGTTTGAATACGATCAAGCGTTTATCCGTGCCGGCAGCAAGCCGGAAGTCGCCCGCGAATACGTGGTCGCCCTGCAAAAGGCGCGGCTGCCGGAACCGGCGCTGCGTCTGGCCAATCAACGTCCGGGGCTGATCGACCCGGTCACCTTGCGTCGACTCGAAGGTGATCTGGCCGCCGAACGCGTGCGTCTGGCCGAACTCGCCACCCGCAGTGAAAAAGAACGCTACGTGATCGCCGACCGCGCGCTGGCCGATTACGACAAACTGCTCGCCACCTGGACCCCGGATGCCAGCGCCCATGATGACGTGATTCGCTGGCGTATCGACCGCATGGGCGCGCTCAAGGCCCGGGCGCGCACCGCCGACGTGATCAATGAATACCAGAAGCTGCAAAGCGAAGGCGTGAAGATTCCGACTTACGCCTTGCGCTGGGTCGCCGCGTCGTATCTGGATCAGCGCCAGCCAGAAGTCTCTACCGACCTGTATCGCCAGGTGTTGTCGGCCCCGGACGCCGATGTCGGTGATCGCCTCGAAGACACCACCGCGTTGTACTACTCGCTGCTGGAAAGCGACCGCGCCGATGAAGCGCGCAAACTCGCCGAGGATCTGGCCAAGACCCAGAAACCGCGCGTCGAACTCAAGGGCTTGCCGATCGGCAACCCGAATGATGAGTGGATGGACGCCCAGCAACTCGCGGCGCAGGCCGGCACCTACGGCTCCGACCTGCCGCACGGCGAAGAGCGCCTGCAGACACTGGTCGATCAGGCCCCGGGCAACCTCGGTTTGCGTCTGGCCCAGGCCGATCTGTACCTGGCTCGGCAATGGCCACGCCGCGCGGAAAATCAGCTCAAGGAAACCGAGAGCATGGCCCCGCGCGACATGGGCCTGGAACTGGCTCAGGCGCGCACCGCGATGACCCTGCAGGAATGGCGGCAAATGGATGCGCTGACCGATGACGTGGTCGCGCGTTTCCCCGACAACCGTCAGGTGCAGCGCGCGGCCCGCGAGCGCGAAGTGCACGACATGTCCGAACTGCGCGTCGAAGCCTATGGCGGCAAGGCCAACGGAGGCGGCAGTGGTGCGGGCGCGGTCAGTGGCAGCCGCGATTTCGGCATCCAGAGCACGCTGTACAGCCCGCCGATCGATGAAGACTGGCGGGTGTTCGTCGGCGCCGGTTATGCCACCGGCGACTTCGCCGAAGGCACGGGCACCGACCGCTTCCAGCGTGTCGGTCTGGAGCGCCGTACCCGCGACATGAGCCTGGAAGCCGAGGTCTCCAACCACGATTACGGTTACGGCGCCAAACAGGGCGCGCGCATCGCGATTGCCCGCGACATCAACGATCACTGGCAGTACGGCGGCAGCTTCGCCTATCTGTCGGCCGAGACGCCGTTGCGGGCGCTCAACAGCGACATCAAGGCCAACGGCGGCAACGCGTTCATTCGCTGGCGCGCCAACGAAAGTCGCGAGTGGCGGCTGTCGGTCAGCCCGTCGCACTTCAGTGATGGCAACAACCGCGTCGAGGCCTTGCTCACCGGGCGCGAGGGTGTCTACAGCGCGCCGAACGTGCAAGTCGATGCCGGTCTGGAAGTCGGTACCAGTCACAACTCCAAGTCCGAGGATGTGCCGTACTTCAACCCGAAGTCGGACTTCAGCGTGATGCCGACGGTCAACGTCAACCATGTGCTCTACCACCGTTACGAAACCTCGTGGAGCCAGCAGTTCCAGGCCGGAGCGGGTACGTACAGCCAGCGTGACCACGGCACCGGCGGCATGGCGATGCTCGGCTACGGCCAGCGTTATGCCTGGAACGACGTGTTCGAGGTGGGCGGTTTGTTCAGTGTGATCAACCGGCCCTACGACGGTGATCGGGAGACCGATCTGCGTCTGCTCGTCGACCTCACTTTCCGCTTCTAGAAGAGTTTGAAGATGCCTTTGATGACGCGTTTCATCCTTCTGCTGGGAGTGCTGCTGATCAGCGCCTGCGCCCAGCAAGCCCCGGCCTTCGCGCCGCCGTCGCAACGTCCGGTGGCGGCCAATGAAAAACCCTGGCCGAAAAACCACGTGCTGGGCATCGCCTATCACGATATCGAAGACCGCGACCCCGATCAGGCGGTGGTGGCGGTGCGCACCGAACGCATGATCGAGCAGCTCGCGTGGCTGCGGGAGAACGGCTACCAACCGGTCACCGTCGATCAGATCATGGCGGCGCGCAAGGGCGGCCCGGAACTGCCGGCCAAAGCGATCCTGCTCAGCTTCGACGATGGTTATTCAAGCTTCTACACCCGCGTGCTGCCGGTGCTGCGCGCCTACAACTGGCACGCTCTGCTGGCGCCGGTCGGCGTGTGGATCGACACGCCGCTTAATCAACCGGTGGATTTTGCCGGTGCACCCCGCGCACGCTCCGACTTCCTGACCTGGGATCAGGTGCGGGAAATCTCGCAGTCAGGGCTGGTGGAAATCGCCGCGCACACCGACGCCAGCCACAAAGGCATCCTCGCCAACCCGCAAGGCAACATGCAGCCGGCGGCGGCCACCCGACGCTACGATCCGCTCACCAAGCGCTATGAGTCCGAAGAGCAGTTCCGTGCTCGAATCAGCAATGACGTGGCGACCATCTCGGAAAAAATCCGCAAGGTCACCGGCAAGAAACCGCGCATCTGGGTCTGGCCGTACGGCACGGCGGACGGCACATCGCTGGCCGTGATCGGCGAGCAGGGCTACGAAATGGCCCTGACCCTGGACGACGGTCTCGACGCCCTCGACAACCTGATGAGCAGTCCGCGCTTCCTGGTGGCCTCGGATCCTGACGGCGAGCATTTCGCCAACAGCATCGTCGGCGTGCAATCGGATTTCGCCATGCGTGTGGTGCACGTTGATCTGGACAACGTTTACGACCCAGACCCGGCGCAACAGGAAATCAACCTCGGCAAGCTGATCCAGCGCATGGCCGACATGGGTGCCAACACCGTGTTCCTGCAGGCTTTCGCCGATCCGAAGGGCGACGGACTGGTGCACTCGCTGTACTTCCCCAACCGTCACCTGCCGGTGCGCGCCGACATCTTCGACCGCGTTGCCTGGCAACTGCGCACTCGGGCGCACGTGAAAGTCTTCGCCTGGATGCCAGTGCTGAGTTTTGGCCTCGACTCGAAGCTGCCGCGTGTCACGCGCTGGGATCCGAAGACCGGCACCACCTCGGTCGATCCGGGCCAATATCAGCGCCTGTCGCCGTTCGATCCGCAAGTACGGCGGATCATCGGTGAAATCTACGAAGACGTGGCGCGTCTGACCTCGGTCGACGGCATTCTGTACCACGACGACGCGGTGCTCTCGGACTTCGAAGACGCCAGCCCCGAGGCCCTGAAAGCTTATGCCGCGCACGGCTTGCCCGGGTCAATCGCTGCGCTTCGAGATGATCCGGCGGCGATGCAGCGCTGGACGCGCTTCAAGAGTAAATACCTGATCGATTTCACCAATGAGCTGACCGCCAAGGTCCGTGCGATCCGTGGCCCGCAAGTGCTGACCGCACGCAACATCTTCGCCGAGCCAGTGCTCAATCCTGAGAGCGAAGCCTGGTTTGCGCAGAACCTCGACGACTTCCTCGTGACTTACGACTGGACGGCGCCGATGGCCATGCCGTTGATGGAAAAACAGACCGAGGCGCAATCCGGCCCGTGGCTTGAAGAACTGGTGGCGAAGATCAAACAGCGCCCTGGTGCACTGGATCGCACAGTCTTCGAACTGCAGGCCCGCGACTGGACGAAAAAGGATCAGGCCGACATCGACGGTGCGCAACTGGCGGACTGGATGGGCCGGCTCAAGCGTCAGGGGGCGACCAGTTTTGGTTACTACCCGGACAACTTCCTCGACAACCTGCCGGACCTGAAAACCGTAAGGCCTGCGCTCTCCAACAAATGGAACCCATGACATGCTGGATAGACTGTTAGCCCTGCTTGTTCTGGCGCTCGTCCTCGGCGTGCCGCTGGGGTTGATCTTCCTGGTCACCGGGCAGTTCCTGATGGACTTCGTGTTCTTCTACCCGTTGTTCATGTCCGGCCTGTGGATTTCCGGCGGCCTGTATTTCTGGCTGCACTGGGAGCGTCACTGGCCATGGCAGGACGACACGCTGCCGCCGCCACTGGAAGGCGAGCCACTGATCTCGATCCTGATCCCTTGCTACAACGAAGGCGAAAACGCCGCCGATACCATTCACGCGGCGCTGGCCCAGCATTACCCGAACATCGAAGTCATCGCGATCAACGACGGTTCCAAGGACAACACCGCCGAAGTGCTCGACCGGCTCGCCCAGGAAGACCCACGCCTGCGGGTGCTGCATCTGGCGGAAAACCAGGGCAAGGCCGTGGCCCTGCGCATGGGCGCCATTGCCGCGCGCAGCGAATATCTGGTCTGCATCGACGGTGACGCGCTGCTGGCACCGAACACGGCGGCCTATCTGGTGGCGCCGATGCTCGACAACGCGCGCCTCGGCGCAGTGACCGGCAACCCGCGTATCCGTACACGTTCGACATTGGTCGGGCGGGTGCAGGTCGGCGAGTTCTCGTCGATCATCGGTCTGATCAAGCGCACGCAACGGGTGTTCGGGCGGATCTTCACCGTGTCCGGGGTGATCGTCGCGTTCCGCCGTACCGCGTTGAACCGGGTCGGCTACTGGAGCCCGGACATGATCACCGAAGACATCGACATCAGCTGGAAGCTGCAACTCGATCACTGGAGCATCTTTTACGAGCCGCGCGCGCTGTGCTGGATCCTGATGCCGGAAACCCTGCGTGGTCTGTGGAAGCAGCGCCTGCGCTGGGCCCAGGGCGGTGCCGAGGTGCTGTTCAAGAACATTCGCGGGATCTGGCAGTACCGCCATCGTTACCTGTGGCCGCTGCTGTTCGAGTATTGCCTTTCGACCGGTTGGGCCTTCACCTTTCTGCTGTCGGTAATCTTCTGGGCCGTTGGCAAGTTCGTGGTCATGCCGGAATCGATTGCCGTGCATCACCTGATGCCTCCGGCGTTCACCGGCCTGTTGCTGGCCTTCGTCTGTCTGGTGCAGTTCGCCGTCAGCATCATTATCGACCGGCGCTATGAGCCAGGTCTGGGCCGAACCATGTTCTGGGTAGTCTGGTATCCGATCGCTTTCTGGCTGGTCAGTCTGCTCACGACCTTGGTCAGCTTCCCCAAGGTCTTGTTTGGCCAACATCAGAAGCGTGCGCGCTGGGTCAGTCCTGATCGGGGCATCAAACCGGTCGGCGACGACGAAGAGGAGGTCATCAAATGAAAATCATCCGGACCCGCCAGCGACCGTTCCTGGTCGTGATCGACGTGATTCTCACCGTGCTGGCTTGGGTCGGCCTGCTGTTCCTGCTAATACGCGGGCTGTGGCCGCTGATCGAAACCCACGCGGGTGGGCCACGCATCGACAACTCGGCGTTCGAGGCGCTGGGTACGTTGCAGATCTACCTGTGGGTGGCGCTGGTCAACGCAGTGATCCTGATTGGTTGGGCGCGTTACCAACAGCGAAAAAGCAGAAGCTTCGCCCAGCGTCGATTGCCGGCGCCGGTGGTCGATGATGAAGGGCTGAGCAAGAGCTTCCGCCTGTGTGATGACCGCCTGGAGAAGCTGCGCACACCCGGGGTGATGACCATCCACAACGATCAGGAAGGTGATATCAGCCATGTGGTGCTGAACTTTCGGCCGCTGGAACCGGCGGAATTGCCGCCACCGCTGGCGCCGCTGGAGCATCCGCGGGTGATCTTTCTGCACGCCGAGGATGACGCAAACCGTGATCCGATAAATCGGCCCACCTGAGTTTCCACATCGTCGAGCGTTCAGCTGCGAATCAGCCGCCAAGCCTCCTCCATGGTGAGCGGCTGCTTCATCCGCTCGGCCAACATCGCCATGGCCCGCTCCTCCTCGCAAGCCACAGCGGCAACCACCACGCCGTTGTGACCAAACAGGCCGATGAAGGGCGGATGCTCGGGTTCGCCCTTGAACTCGATTTCATCCCACTGGCTGGCGTGGCCCAGGTAGTCGTAGTTCCTGCCGAAGTGCCAGGTCCAGAAAAACGGCACATCCAGATAATGCTCATCGGCGCCCAACATGTTGGCGGCAGCAATGCGCGCATGCTGCTGGGCCAGGCGCCAGTGTTCAATGCGTTGCGGCTGGCCGCTCAGGGGGAACGTGGCGATATCGCCAATTGCCCACAGCCCGTCGCAAACACGCAGGCCGGCGTCGACTCGCAGTGACTGGTCTTTCTCCCTCGGCAGCGACGCAAAAGCCTCGGTGGCTGGATGCACGCCGACCCCCGCCAGCACCAGATCCGCCGAGACGCGCAAACCGTTGTCCAACAGCACCGCTTCGACTTTGCCGTCGCCAATGATTTCCCGGACTTCGTGATCGGTGATGAATTTCACCCCGTGTTGTTCATGCAGCGCACGGATCGCTTCACCCACGGCTGTGCCGAATTGTGCGGCAAACGGAATGGCGTGGCGGGCGCTGACCGTTACTTCGAGCCCGAGCTGGCGCAGGGCCGAGGCGCATTCCAGGGCGATAAAGCTGTCGCCGATGATCAGCGCCCGCTGTTCGGGTTTGGCGTTGCGCATGATCTGTTCAGCCTGGGCTTTCGAACGCAGGACGAACACCTGTGGCAGATCAGCGCCGGGCAGTTGCAGCGGATTGGGCTCGCCGCCGGTGGCGAGCACCGCGGCGTCGTAACGTAGGGATTGGCCGTCGTGCAAATGCAGGGTTTTCGCTGAGGCGTCGAGGGCGGTGATTTCGCCTTGTCGGCGTTCGATGCGCTGCTCTTGATAAAAATCTTCATCGCGCAGCGGCGGGGTTTCCTGCGCCGACATTTCGCCGGCGAGGACAAATTTGCTCAGCACCGTGCGGTCGTAACCGGCGCCCGCTTCGCGGTCGAGCATGATGATCCGGCCACCGAAACCTTTCTCCCGCAGTGCCGCCGCACATGCCGTGCCCGCTGCACCTGCGCCGACTATCACGAAGGTGCGCGAATCATCGGCCGGCGGCGTGTGCCCATCCGGTAGCGGTTGATCATCGACCCAGACCTCATCGCCACGTAACTCCAGCGGATAACGCTTGAGGCTGTCGAGGGCCGGCGGCTCGCACAGCGCACCGTCTTCGACACGAAACGCGGCTTTGTGCCACGGGCAGATCAGGCGTCCGTTGCACAACGCGCCGTCAGCCAATGGCGCGCCGGCGTGTGGGCATTCGCCCTGAAACGCGCGCAGTTGGCCGTTAGCGCGCAACAGGACAACCTTTCGCTCGCCGATTTCGACTTGCAGGCCACGGTCTTCGGGGACATCGGCGACACGGGCGACACGGTGCAGGCTCATGGTCGTGCTCCTGACAGGCATTTCTCTTACGAGTTTGCGCCGCAGTGCGAGGTTCAGCCAATTGCCACTGCCACGGCACGAACGGTACGGCTATAGTTTGCAGGCCGACGAAGGCCCAACTGCACAAGGTGCTCCCGGAATGACCCGATTGACCTCTCTCAACCCTTGGCTGGCGGCCGTTGCCGTCGCCCTTTGCGTGCAGTTTCCGGCGCAGGCGGCCGAGCGCTTTACCCTCGATATCCCCGGTGTCTCGGACAACCGCCTGTTCACCTCCGCCGCCGCGAGCGATGCGGCCGGTTGCGGTGGCAAGAACCAGTCTCCGGCACTGGCCTGGAACGCGGGGCCTGCCGGCACCCAGAGCTACGCGATCGTCATGCACGACCCGGACGGCCAGAAAGGGGCTGGCGTCGATCACTGGATTCATTACGGCATCAAAGCCACCACCCGGCAGATCCCGGCCGGTGTCGGCGCCAAATCCAGTCTCGAAGGCGTAGGCGGCACCAACAGCAAAGGCACCACCCATTACATCGGGCCATGCCCACCGGTTGGCGACAGCGCCCACCACTACATCATTCAGATCTACGCCCTGGATCTGGCTCCGGATGCCTTGCCCGCCGGCCTGACCCGTGCCGAGCTGATGGACAAGATCAAAGGCCACGTACTGCGTAACAGCAGCGTGGTGCGGCGTTATCACCGCTAAAAATTTTTTTTGGCGGGGTTTAACCCGATCTGAAGGGGCTGCCCGTCTCAGTGGATGAATGGATCACTTTCATCCCGAGGTCAGCCCCCATGTCCCGCTCCCTGCCTTTTCTGCGACCCGTTGCTGTCGGTATGTTGTTGACCGTCGCCGGTTGCGGCGTGTCTTCCAATCCCGAATCGGCTGTTGTCCCGGCGCCGGCCCAGCCACAGGCGTCGATTCAGCATGAAGCGCTCAGCGTCGATGGCGCCATGGCCAAGCGCAGTGCGCGACCGGCGCCAATGGCGAGTTTCGCGGCGATGCCGGCCCCGGAAAGTTATCCACAAGGCTATCGCGACGAGCAGCGCGAGCAATATCAGGCGCTGGCCGATAATCCGATCCATAGCGTGGCCGAATCTCCGGTCTCAACCTTCAGCGCCGACGTCGATACCGGCGCCTACGCTAACGTCCGGCGTCTGCTCAATCAGGGACGCCTGCCTCCGGAAGGTGCGGTGCGGCTGGAAGAGATGGTCAATTACTTTCCCTACAACGATGCGCTGCCCAGCGATGGCTCGCCCTTCGGCGTGACTACCGAACTGGCCGCCACCCCGTGGAATCAGCACACGCGCCTGCTGCGGATCGGCATCAAGGCCTCCGACCGGGCCGTGGCGGAACTGGCCCCGGCCAATCTGGTGTTTCTGGTGGACGTGTCCGGTTCGATGGATCGCCGCGAAGGCCTGCCGCTGGTCAAAAGCACGCTGAAACTGTTGGTTGATCAGTTGCGCGAGCAGGACCGGGTGTCGCTGGTGGTGTATGCCGGCGAATCCCGCGTAGTGCTGGAGCCAACGTCTGGCCGGGAAAAAGCCAAAATTCGCACAGCTATCGAGCAATTGACCGCTGGCGGCTCAACTGCAGGTGCGTCGGGCATCGGACTGGCCTATCAAATGGCACAACAGGCGTTCATTCCCAAAGGCATCAACCGCATCCTGCTGGCCACTGACGGTGACTTCAACGTCGGCATCAGCGACTTCGACAGCCTCAAGCAAATGGCTGTGGATAAACGCAAAACCGGGATTTCCCTGACCACCCTGGGTTTCGGTGTGGATAACTACAATGAACACTTGATGGAACAGCTGGCCGACGCTGGCGACGGCAACTACGCCTATATCGATAACCTGCGCGAGGCGCGCAAAGTGCTGGTGGATCAGCTCGGTTCGACCCTGGCGGTGGTGGCGAAAAACGTCAAATTGCAGGTGGAATTCAATCCGGCACAGGTCAGTGAATATCGCCTGCTCGGCTACGAAAACCGTGCGCTTAAGCGTGAGGATTTCAGCAACGACAAGGTTGATGCCGGTGAGGTCGGCGCAGGACACACGGTGACCGCGCTGTATGAAATTGTCCCGGCAGGTGAGAAGGGCTGGCTGGAACCGCTGCGCTACGGTAAATCGGAAGCGGCGGTTTCGGCGAAAAACGGGGAATTGGCGATGCTGCGTGTCCGTTATCAACAGCCAGAAGGTGGGAAAAGTCTGCTGATCGAGCGGCCGATTACCGATCAAGTCGCACCGGCCAGTGACGATCTGCGTTTCGCAGCGGCGGTGGCGGCGTTTTCCCAGCAGCTCAAGGATGCTCGCTACACCGGCGACTTCAGCCTGAAAGACACCGAAGCGCTGGCCCGTGGCGCTCGCGGCGACGACCGCTTCGGTTTGCGCAACGAGTTCGTGCAACTGGTGGAACTGGCGCAAAGCCTGCGCGCCTCAACCGCATCGAATGCGATGCCCACTGAGCGACGGATTGAATAGTGAGCCGATTGAAAGGCTTCATCAGTCAGCTGTTTGCTGCGCCAGACAGCGCGGCCGCCAGCAGCGATGAAACGCTGCTGGCGCGTTATCGCGAAGGCGACGGCGCGGCGTTCGAGATTTTGTACGCCCGTCATCGGCAAAGTCTGTATCGCTTTCTGCTCGGGTTGAGCGGCAAACCGGAACTGGCTGACGAGGTGTTTCAGGACACTTGGCTGAGTCTGATCCGCAGCACCAGTCAGCCACAAGGGCGGGCGACGTTTCGTACATGGTTGTTCCAGATTGCGCGCAATCGGCTGATTGATCACTGGCGTAAACACGGCGCATATCTGCCGCTGCACGACAGTTACGACGAACAACTGCACGCGGTCGGCGACGAGACCCACGATCCCGAGCAACTGCTGAACCTCAGCCGCGACAGCCAGCGCCTGGAAAGCGCTCTGCAAACCTTGCCTGCCGATCAGCGCGAAGTGTTCCTGCTGCGTGCCCACGGCGACCTCGACCTGGCACAAATCGCCAGCCTCACCGAAACACCGCTGGAAACCGTCAAGAGCCGCTTGCGCTACGCCCAGCAAAAACTGCGTCGGCTGCTGGCCGAGGAGGTACTGACATGACTGACGCCCGCCAGACACCCGAAGAGCAACTGCTCAAACATTATCGCGAGCAACACACCGGCGAGCCTTCAGAACAGCTCGATGCGCTGATTCTCGCCGCTGCGCGCCGCGCAGCTCCGGCGCCCAAGCCCAGCCTGTGGCAACGCTGGTGGCACGTCTGCCAGAAACCGCGCTGGCAGGTCGCCTTCGCCAGTCTGGTTGGTGTGGCGCTAATGCTGTCGCTGGTGCAACGTGCACCCGAGCCGCAAGCACAATTCGACTTCGCCCCGGCGGCCAAACCGGCTGCGCCAATGGCGCGCCAGCAAGCGCCCGAAGCGCAGGCACTGGCCTCTCCGCCCGCTGCGGCCATACCCGCGACGGCACCGATGATGGAAATGGCTGAGCCGATGCAAAGCGACGCGATCAGCGCCGACGAAGCCAGACTCAGCAAACGCGCCGCCGCCCCGGCCAACGGCCTGGATGAGCAACTGCGCGAAGTCCTGCGCCTGCGCGAGGCCGGCCAGTCGCAAGCCGCGGATGCGCTGTACAACAATCTGCACAAACGCTACCCCGGGGTGAACCTCGACCTGCGACTTGAGCGCATCCGCCAGAACTGACCGCTTGTTCACCCAGCCATTTGGCATTGCCCGGCAAAAACGCGCACTATCGAGCCATGGCTGAAGCGCTGGAGAACAAAGTGGCAGCAAAAATCGACCGCATCGCCCAACTCCTCAACTGCCCGCAGAAGGGCGAGGAGATGCGGCGCGCGATTACCGAGGCGCGCAAGGAGTTCCTGCTGAACCAGTCGGAAGACGACGTCGTGGAAGAAGACGAGGTTTTTGAGGAGGCGGCGGAAGAAGAGGAAGACGACGATTACGACGAGTTTGACTGGACGACGGAGTGACCGTCGTTGCATCTAACACCGCGCCCACAAAAAAGCCCCGGACCATCACAGTCCGGGGCTTTTCGTTTCAATTCATGGCGCACCAGGCGGGATTCGAACCCACGACCCCTGCCTTCGGAGGGCAGTACTCTATCCAGCTGAGCTACTGGTGCAGCGGGCGACATCATACCTAGGTCGGCTCGGGGCGTCCATGCCGGGTTTTGGCGGGTTTTGTCAGTGCGCGTGTCGGTGGAAACGCTGCATTACTTAAAGCTGTAACGTCCTGCAAAACCCTCGCTTGGCGCTTTTTCCCGGCTGATCTATGGTTTGGCTGCGGCCGGGGCTTTTTGCGCGTTGATCTGAAAAATCCAGCAAACGCAGGGTTTTTGTTCTTTTTTTCGAACGACCTATTGTCCTTTAACCCCTTTGCTCCTACGATCCGTTTGAGATTTCAAACGCTCTTTGACGGGGTGTGGAAGCGCAGGTGCGGCGAATAACGCACGATCACTGCGCCTCACCCGGTAGATGATTTCCCTGACGGCAGCCTTGCGAGGCGCCTTTCTACAATCATAATTTTGCTCCGCGCAGGCCGCGGTGCTGTTAAGGAAAGCCGACATGCAGCTTAAAGATACCCAGTTGTTCCGCCAGCAAGCCTTCATTGATGGCGCTTGGGTCGATGCGGACAACGGTCAGACGATCAAGGTCAACAACCCGGCCACCGGCGAAATTCTCGGCACCGTGCCGAAGATGGGCGCCGCCGAAACCCGCCGTGCCATCGAAGCCGCCGACAAGGCGCTGCCGGCCTGGCGTGCACTGACCGCCAAAGAGCGTGCCGGCAAGCTGCGTCGCTGGTTTGAACTGATGATCGAGAACCAGGACGACCTCGCGCGCCTGATGACTCTTGAGCAGGGCAAGCCGCTGGCCGAAGCCAAGGGCGAAATCGTTTACGCCGCGTCGTTCATCGAGTGGTTCGCCGAAGAAGCCAAGCGCATTTACGGTGATGTGATTCCGGGCCACCAGCCGGACAAGCGCCTGATCGTGATCAAGCAGCCGATCGGCGTAACCGCCGCGATCACCCCGTGGAACTTCCCGGCGGCGATGATCACCCGTAAAGCCGGCCCAGCGCTGGCCGCCGGTTGCACCATGGTGCTCAAGCCGGCTTCGCAAACCCCATTCTCCGCGTTCGCCCTGGCTGAACTGGCGCAGCGCGCCGGCATCCCTAAAGGCGTGTTCAGTGTGGTCTCCGGCAGCGCCGGCGACATCGGCAGCGAGTTGACCAGCAACCCGATCGTGCGCAAGCTGTCCTTCACCGGCTCGACCGAAATCGGCCGTCAGCTGATGTCCGAATGCGCCAAGGACATCAAGAAAGTCTCGCTGGAACTGGGCGGCAACGCGCCGTTCATCGTGTTCGACGACGCGGACCTGGATAAGGCCGTCGAAGGCGCGATCATCTCCAAATACCGCAACAACGGCCAGACCTGCGTCTGCGCCAACCGCCTGTACATTCAGGATTCGGTCTACGACGCGTTCGCCGAGAAGCTGAAAGTCGCGGTGGCCAAGCTGAAGATCGGCAACGGTCTGGAAGAAGGCACCACCACGGGTCCGCTGATCGACGAAAAAGCCGTGGCCAAAGTGCAAGAGCACATTGCTGACGCCGTGGCCAAAGGCGCCACCGTGCTGGCCGGTGGCAAGCCGATGGAAGGCAACTTCTTCGAGCCGACCATTCTGACCAATGTGCCGAAAGACGCGGCTGTGGCCAAGGAAGAAACCTTCGGCCCGCTGGCGCCGCTGTTCCGCTTCAAAGACGAAGCCGAAGTGATCGCGATGTCGAACGACACCGAGTTCGGTCTGGCCTCCTACTTCTACGCCCGCGACCTGGGCCGCGTGTTCCGTGTGGCGGAAGCGCTGGAATACGGCATGGTCGGCGTCAACACCGGGTTGATCTCCAACGAAGTCGCGCCGTTCGGCGGCATCAAGGCGTCGGGCCTGGGCCGTGAAGGCTCCAAGTACGGCATCGAGGATTACCTGGAAATCAAATACCTCTGCCTGGGCATCTAAGCCGGGAAAGGGATCGCTGCAAACGCAAAGGGCACGAGAGCGCTGTCCCTTTGCGTCGTTTCAAACCGGAATTTTCTCTGCGGCCGGGAACGCCGTGGCAGTCGATCATCGCATGCTGTCACCGCCGATTCCTCCCGCTTAATCCTTGAACCACGCCGCCCGATGAGCGGTGAATGAGGACTGTAATGAGCAAGACTAACGCTGAACTGATGGCCCGTCGTACCGCAGCTGTTCCACGCGGTGTTGGCCAGATTCACCCGATCTTCGCCGAATCGGCGAAGAACGCTACCGTGACTGACGTTGAAGGTCGTGAATTCATCGACTTCGCCGGCGGTATCGCGGTGCTGAACACCGGCCACGTGCACCCGAAAATCATCGCCGCCGTGACCGAACAGCTGAACAAGCTGACCCACACCTGCTTCCAGGTGCTGGCCTACGAGCCGTACGTTGAGCTGTGCGAAAAGATCAATGCCAAGGTGCCTGGTGATTTCGCCAAGAAAACCCTGCTGGTGACCACCGGTTCCGAAGCCGTGGAAAACGCCGTGAAGATCGCCCGTGCCGCCACTGGCCGTGCCGGCGTGATCGCCTTCACCGGCGCCTACCACGGTCGCACCATGATGACCCTGGGCCTGACCGGTAAGGTCGTGCCGTACTCGGCCGGCATGGGCCTGATGCCAGGCGGAATCTTCCGCGCGCTGTACCCGAACGAGCTGCACGGTGTGAGCATCGACGATTCGATCGCGTCCATCGAACGCATCTTCAAGAACGACGCCGAGCCGAAAGACATCGCCGCGATCATCATCGAGCCGGTGCAGGGTGAAGGTGGTTTCTACGTCGCGCCGAAAGAGTTCATGAAGCGTCTGCGTGCCCTGTGCGACCAGCACGGCATCCTGCTGATCGCTGACGAAGTGCAGACCGGCGCTGGCCGTACCGGCACCTTCTTCGCCATGGAACAGATGGGCGTTGCTGCCGACCTGACCACTTTCGCCAAATCCATCGCTGGCGGCTTCCCGCTGGCCGGTGTTTGCGGCAAGGCCGGATACATGGACGCCATCGCTCCAGGCGGCTTGGGCGGCACCTACGCCGGTAGCCCGATCGCTTGCGCGGCGGCCCTGGCCGTGATGGAAGTGTTCGAAGAAGAGCAACTGCTGGACCGCTGCAAGGCTGTCGGCGAGCGTCTGGTCACCGGCCTGAAGGCCATCCAGGCCAAATACCCGGCAGTGATCGGCGAAGTGCGTGCGCTGGGCGCGATGATCGCGATCGAGCTGTTCGAAAATGGCGACAGCCACAAGCCGAACGCTGCCGCAGTGGCATCGGTGGTGGCCAAGGCACGTGACAAGGGGCTGATCCTGCTGTCTTGCGGCACCTACGGCAACGTGCTGCGCGTTCTCGTACCGCTGACCTCGCCGGACGAGCAACTGGACAAAGGCCTGGCGATCATCGAAGAGTGCTTCTCGGAGCTGTAATTCCGGGCACTGTGTGATCGGATCGAGAAAAAACCCGCTTCGGCGGGTTTTTTTATGCCTCGGAAACCCTTTTGCGCTGTATCGAAGGGCCAGCATTGGCTAAGGTTCAGGCATTGCAAGGGAGAGCGCGCATGACCGCCGTTGATTTACCCGCCGTACCCCGAGTGCTGATTGCCGAGGCCGATCCGTGGTCTCGTGACCTGCTTAAACAAGTGTTGCTCAACGTGCGCTGTGATGCGCGGCTGGACTTGTGTGCCGATGGCCAGCAAGCCATGTCGTTACTCAGCGAAGTGCCTTATGACCTGGCCATCGTCGATTGGGAGTTGCCCGGTATAGATGGCTTGAGCGTGCTGCGCAGCGTGCGCCAGCGCAAACGCAATCCGCCGCTGCCGTTCATTCTGATGAGCAGTCGCAACGACAGCGCCAGCGTGCGCGAAGCCATCCCGTTGGCCCCGACGGCCTACCTGACCAAACCGCTGAACATGGAAAGCCTGACCGAGCGGCTGCAGGGTTTGCTGTTGAATGCGGGTGAAGAGGTGTTCTGCGAGGTGCCGACGCTGGCGCCGGGCATGACCTTGTCGGTGTTCCTCGAGCGGCGTCGCGAGCAGGCCGACGGCGCGCCATTGATGACCGATGTGCAAGTGGCGGTCAAACGCAGCCTCAACCCCAATGGCCTCGACCTGAAACTGCTGGAAGAAGAGATCCGTACCGATCCGCAGATCACCGCCGTGCTGATCGCCGCCGCCAACAGCGCGGCGCAGCATCATGGCGCGGCGGTACAGACCCTGGGGCAGGCGCTGCATCGGCTCGGCACCGGGCAGAGCATGAACCTGATTCTCGGCCTGGCGCTCAAGCGCAGCGCCAGACTCAGCGACCCGTGCCTGGCGGATTACGCCGAGCGCTATTGGGGGCTGTCGCTGCACACTGCCGAATACGCCCGCACCCTGGCGCGCCTGCTCGACCTGGATCAGGAACGCTGCTATTGCGCCGGCATGCTACATCGCCTTGGCGATCTGGCGCTGTTGCGCTGTCTACAGGAGTGGAAGCAGGCCGGCGGCGAGCTTGATGAGTGGGAGGAAGTCGGTGACGCGCTGGCGGAATTCGGCGCGGCTTACGGTTCGGCGTTGCGCACGCGCTGGCGCCTGCCGCTGGAGCTGCGCGAGTTGATTGCGTCGGTCTACCAGCTCGGAGGCGGGGTTTATTCCCGTGAGGCGCTGGTGATGAACATGGCGGCGCAAATGGCACGCCTGACCGAACATGAGGGCGTTGAGGAACTGGCAAAGAGTCGCACGGCGCGGCTGCTGAAGATCGGGTTGCCGGAACTGATGCGGATGCGTAAATAACCGGATTCACGAGCATCCCCCTGTAGGCGCTGCGGCACGCTGCGATCTTTTGATCTTGTCTTTTAAAGCAAAAATCAAAAGATCGCAGCGTGCCGCAGCTCCTACAGGGGAGGTAAATCGGATGGTGGATTCAGCTTGAGATAATCCGGTTCTTGCCCTGCCGTTTGGCCTCGTACATCGCTGCGTCCGCCCGGGCGAACAGGCTGTCGAGGCTTTCGTCATCATCCCTGAGGCTGGTCAGTCCCTGGCTGACGGTGATGCCGAAGGTCTGGCCGTCGACATTGAAGACCATCCGCTGAATCTCCTGCTGCAGCCGCTCGGCCACTTGCATCGCCATGTCCGGTGCACAACCGGGGAACACGGCCGCGAATTCTTCTCCGCCGATACGTCCGAACAGATCACCCCGACGTAACGAGGTGCGCCCGCATTCGGCGATGCGTTGCAGCACGTTGTCGCCTTCCGGGTGGCCGTAGCTGTCGTTGATCTGCTTGAAGTCATCAATGTCCAGCAGCAGGAAGGCCAGTGGCGAACCGTGCAGGCGCGCGTCGTCGAACTCGCGGTTGGCGCATTCGAAGAAGTGGCGACGGTTGCTGCTTTGGGTCAGTACGTCGGTGGTGGCCAGCCGGTGCAGTTCGGTTTCCATGCGTTTTTTGTCGGTGATGTCTTCGGCGATGCCGACGATGATCACCGGTTGCCCAGGCTCGTCCTGACGGTTGATGAAGCACTTGTCGCTGAGCCAGCGAACCTGGCCGTCGGCGGCGATTATCCGGTATTCGCGGTCTTCCACCGCGCCTTTGTGCAGCACTTCGGCAAGACTGCGTTCGGCGTAATCCAAGTCGTCGGGGTAGATGCTGTCGCGCCACTGGTTGTAGTCGGCCAGCAACAGGCCTGCGGAGCGACCGAAAATCCGCTCGTAGGCAGGGCTGACATACAGCACCTGACGGGTTTCCCAATTGAACGCCCAGAGCACCGCGTTGACGCTCACCAGCAATGAACTGAACAGTTGTTCGCGCTCGCTCAGCCGGGCGACTTCGCCTTGGGCGTGCATCAGCGCCATCAGGGTTTGCGCGGCCTCGGGCCACTGCGCAAGGGATGAGTCTTTTTGATTGTTGTTGACCATCGGCACATTTCTCAAAAGGTGTGCCGCAATTTCGACAACGGCCACAGTACAGCCCGCCGGGGTGGCGAAGTGTCTTTGAGATAGGGCTTTCGGTGCTAAGTTCCGCGCTTTTGTAGAGAGGGAGCCTGCTCCCGCCGGGCGGTAGAGATGACGCGTTTCAGCAATGAGAACGCGTCGACATATTTGCGGTAGCTGCGCTACCGATCGGGGATGAATCCCCTCGCCACAGGGGATTCGTTCAGGGCGGTCAGGCTGCGGCGGGGCGCAGCGAGTAGGTTTTCAGCTGGTCGGCGAATTCACGCAGCGACTGAATACCGCTGGCTTCGGCCTCGTGCACCCATTCCTTGATGGCGGCGAGCATGTCGTGGCCATTGGCGCTGGTCTTGACCCAGATCTGCTGCAGGGCCAGGCGTTTTTCGTAAATGACCTTCAGCGCCTGGCTGTGCTCGAGCATGTTCTGGATGCGCAAGTGATGACGGTCTTCCAGCAGGCTGGTTTCCCGCGACAGCAGGCGTTTGGCCCGATGGAATTGATGGCGTACCGAATGATCGACCTTGTCCAGTTCCTGCTTGACCAGTGGGCCGATCACCAATTTGCGGTATTGGGCCATGATCTGGAAGCGGTTGTTGAGGATCGCCATGGCGGTGTCCATGTCCAGATGGCCCTTGCCTTCGACGCGGTGGGCAATCGGCGCCACACGCTGGACCTTGGCCAGTCTGAAGAAGCTGAAGACTTTGATCCACGCCCAGCCGAGGTCGAATTCCCACTTCTTCACCGACAGTTTGGCCGAGTTGGGGTAGGTGTGATGGTTGTTGTGCAGTTCTTCACCACCGATCAGGATGCCCCATGGCACCAGATTGGTCGCCGCGTCGCGGCATTCGAAGTTGCGGTAGCCGATGGCATGGCCCAGGCCGTTGACCACGCCGGCGGCCCAGACCGGGATCCACATCATCTGGATCGCCCAGATGGTGATGCCGATGGTGCCGAACAGGAGCAGATCGAGGACGCCCATGATCGCCACACCCAGCAGCGGATAGCGGCTGTAGAGATTGCGCTCGATCCAGTCTTCCGGGCAGTTCTTGCCGTAGATGCGCAGGGTCTCCGGATTCTCGGCTTCGGCGCGATACAGCTCGGCGCCTTTGCGCAGCACGGTGGACAGACCCTTGATCACCGGGCTGTGCGGGTCATCTTCGGTTTCGCACTTGGCGTGGTGTTTGCGGTGGATGGCAGTCCACTCGCGGGTGTTCTGCGCCGTGGTCAGCCACAGCCAGAAGCGGAAAAAGTGTTTCAGGCCGGCATTCAGCTCAAGCGAGCGATGGGCCGAGTAACGGTGCAGATAGACCGTGACGGCGACAATTGTCACGTGGGTCATCAGCAGGGTGACCGCGACCAGTGACCAGGCCGACAAGCCAAGAAAACCTTCGTACCACATAGGCTATAGGGCCCTCGATAAAGATAAAAACAGCCGTTGCATTATCACCAAGCACACAGATAAAACCAGTCGCCCTTTCAGATAAGAGTCGCTGGATGTTTCTTGACCTATAATTCCAACCTTTTTTGTAGGGACATGGACAGCCGAATGCCTGCCACTTACCGCGATGCCCTGCGTGCAGCGCTGCTTTACCTGTTGTTTGCTGTTGTCTGGCTGCAGGGCACTGGTTACTTATTGAACAGTTTCTTTGATGAGTCTGTCGATCTGCAGCGATGGCAACTGATCAACGGTTACGTCTGGGCTGCCGTCAGCGCTGGCCTGATCTTCCTCGCGCGGGCCAGATTGTGCGAATTTCTCGGTATCGGTGCGCGGTTACGCGAGCGGCAGGCCGACCGTGAACGACTGCGCCAGGCCGCTGCGGTATTCGACTGCACCCGCGAGGGCGTGCTGGTGACCAACCGCGAGGGCCTGATCGTGCACGTCAACCGTGCGTTCATGGAAATCACTGGCTATCAGTACGAGGAAGTTCTCGGCCATCAGCCGAGCCTGTTCAAGTCCGGTCACCATCCGCCGGGCTTCTATCAGGCGATGTTCGCCACGCTGGAGAGCGAGGGCGAATGGAGCGGGGAGATCTGGAACCGGCGCAAGAGCGGCGAGATTTACCCGCAGTGGCAGACCATTCGCGTGATTCACGATGATCAGGGCCACCTCAACCACTACGTGGCGGTGTTTTCCGACATCAGTGCGATCAAGGACTCTGAGCACGAACTCAAGCACCTCGCCCACCACGACCCGCTGACCGACCTGCCCAATCGCCTGTTGTTCAGCGACCGCGCCGAGCAGGCGCTGGCGTCGGCGCAGATCCACAAGCGCGGCTGCGCCTTGCTGATGATCGATCTGGACCACTTCAAGATGATCAACGACAGCCTCGGCCATAACGTCGGTGATCGCCTGCTCAAAGCCGTGGCGGCACGCCTGCAGGAACTGTTCGGCCCCGGGATTACGCTGGCGCGGCTAGGTGGTGACGAATTCGCGGTACTGGCGGAGAGTTGTCCGCAACTGGTTCAAGCCGCGGCGCTGGCCCAGCGCATTCTCGATGCGCTCAAGGAGCCTTTCGGCATCGACCGGCATGAGCTGTTCATCAACGCCAGCATCGGCATCAGCCTGTTCCCCAGCGACGCGTTGAGTGCCGATCAGTTGTTGCGCAATGCCGACGCCGCACTGTTCAAGGCCAAGAGCAGCGGGCGCAACGGTTACGCGTTGTACACCGAAGAGCTGACCGCGCACGCGCAGCAACGGGTCGAGATCGCTTTCGAGCTGCGCCGTGCGCTGGAGCAACAGGAACTGCGGGTCTACTACCAGCCGGTTCACGATTTGCGCAGCAGTCGCCTGATTGGCGTCGAAGCGCTGGTGCGCTGGCAGCATCCGCAGCGCGGGCTGGTGTCGCCGGCGGAATTCATTCCGATTGCCGAGCGCACCGGGATGATTGCTGAAATCGACGCCTGGGTGATGCGCCAGGCGTGTTCGCAGATGTGCCAATGGCAGCAGGCGGGGGTCGTGCTGTCGTTCGTCGCGGTGAACGTGTCGTCGCGGTTGTTCGCCCGGCGTGAGTTGTACCAGCAGGTGGCGCAGGTGCTGCACGAGACCGGTCTGGATCCGGCCTTTCTGGAACTGGAAGTCACCGAGAGCGCGGTGATGGATGATCCGGAAGTGGCGCTGGAGCAGATGCATCATCTGCGTGAACTGGGGATTCGCCTGGCCATTGACGATTTCGGTACCGGCTACTCATCACTGTTGCGGCTCAAGCGCCTGCCGGTGCAGAAGCTCAAGATCGATCAGGGTTTTGTCGCCGGGTTGCCCTGGGACGAGGACGACGCCGCGATCGTCCGGGTGATCATCGCGCTGGCCCGGAGCATGGGCATGCAGGTGCACGCCGAGGGGATCGAGCAGGCCGAGCAGGCGGCGTTTCTGCTGGAGCAGGCCTGTGACTTGGGACAGGGCTACTGGTTTGGGCGGCCAGTGCCGGCGGGGGAGATTGATTGGGAGCTGGCACCGTTTATCGGTTGAAACCGACCCTGTGGCGAGGGAGCTTGCTCCCGCTGGACTGCATAGCAGGCCCAAAATAACGGCGAGTGCTTGGCACTCGAGCGGGAGCAAGCTCCCTCGCCACAGGGGTTGCGATGTTCTTTCGCTGCGGGAACACCGCGCAAACCCTTGGCCTGTCAGATAATGTTTTCTAGTTATATAAACATTCTTAAATAGTCTTTTTAAGAATATCTGCGCCTCTCTTATATTGCTCCCACGCCGAACGCAGTGCCGCCCACTGCCAGGCATATCCCATTCAAAGGAGCAGCACCATGAGCGCATCCCTTCGCAGCGTTGACGGTCAGGACGAAAGCACCATCTTGCGGGAAATCCAGAGCGCCCTGCGCGATCTGCGTTTCGGCGCGGTGGAGATCACTGTGCACAACGCCCAGGTCGTGCAGATCGAGCGCAAAGAGAAATTCCGTCTGCAGCAGCCGGGTAACAAACCGAGCTGACAGAAGTTCACCGCCTGCGCCCGCTCCTTGTCGGGGATCAATAAAGGAGTGGCCGCAGGCGGTGATCTTTACCGGCAACCCGATTTCGCAACTCATAAGAAAAAGCCACCACCAAGAATTCCAGGAGCTTTCACCATGTCGTCGATTCGCCGTTACGCTTTGGCCGCCCTGGCCAGCGCCGTGTTTGCCGGTTCTGCAGTTGCCAAGGATTACGAATTGCTCAATGTGTCGTACGACCCGACGCGCGAGCTGTACCAGGACTACAACGCCGAATTCATCAAGTTCTGGCAGAAAGATCACGCCGGCGACACCGTGAAAATCCAGCAATCTCATGGCGGATCTGGCAAGCAGGGCCGTGCGGTGATCGACGGTTTGCGCGCCGACGTGGTGACCCTGGCGCTGGCCGGCGACATCGACGAAATCGCCAAGCTCGGCAAGACCCTGCCGGCCGACTGGCAGAAGCGCCTGCCCGAGGCGAGCACTCCGTATACCTCGACCATCGTGTTCCTGGTGCGCAAGGGCAACCCGAAAGGCATCAAGGACTGGGGCGACCTGATCAAGAACGACGTTTCGGTGATCACCCCGAACCCGAAAACCTCCGGCGGTGCGCGCTGGAACTTCCTCGCCGCGTGGGCCTATGGCCTGAAAGCCAACGGCGGCAGCGAAGAAAAAGCCAAAGAGTACGTGCAGACCCTGTTCAAGCACGTTCCGGTACTGGACACCGGCGCTCGTGGCTCGACCATCACCTTCGTCAACAACGGTCAGGGTGACGTGTTGCTGGCCTGGGAAAACGAAGCGTTCCTGGCGTTGAAAGAAGACGGCGGCGCTGACAAGTTCGACATCGTTGTGCCGTCGCTGTCGATTCTGGCCGAGCCACCGGTGGCGGTGGTCGACAAGAACGCCGAGAAAAAGGGCAACGAACAGATTGCCGAAGCTTACTTGAAGCACCTGTACAGCCCGGCCGGTCAGGAGATCGCCGCGAAGAACTTCTACCGTCCACGCGACAAGGACGTGGCGGCGAAGTACGCCCAGCAGTTCCCGAAACTGGAACTGGTGACCATCGACAAGGACTTCGGCGGCTGGAAATCCGCACAACCGAAGTTCTTCAACGACGGTGGCGTGTTCGACCAGATCTATCAGGCGCAGTAATCTGACTTCAGCCACACATCAAGCCTGAAGCCAGGCGCGGAAAATGTGGGAGCGAGCTTGCTCGCGAAAGCGGAGTGTCAGACGACGTAGAGTTGGCTGATACTCCCTCTTCGCGAGCAAGCTCGCTCCCACATTGGTGCGTTCAGCGGAATGCTTTTTAACCAAGGACTTTTATGTCGCGTCGTATCTCCCCCGTCATACCCGGCTTCGGGCTGACGCTGGGCTACACCTTGGTGTACCTCAGCCTGATTGTGCTTATCCCGCTGGCGGCGATGTTCGTCCACGCCGCCCAACTCACCTGGGATCAGTTCTGGACGATCATCACCGCGCCACGCGTGCTGGCAGCCTTGAAGCTGAGCTTCGGCACCGCGCTGTGTGCCGCGATCATCAACGGCATCATCGGCACGCTGCTGGCCTGGGTGCTGGTGCGTTACACCTTCCCGGGGCGCAAGGTCATCGACGCGATGATCGACCTGCCGTTCGCCCTGCCGACGGCGGTGGCCGGTATCGCCCTGACCGCGCTGTACACCCCGACCGGATTGGTCGGCCAGTTCGCCGCCGACCTCGGTTTCAAGATCGCTTACACTCCGTTGGGCATCACCCTGGCGCTGACTTTCGTGACGCTGCCGTTCGTGGTGCGCACGGTGCAGCCGGTACTGGCTGACATCCCGCGTGAAGTCGAAGAAGCTGCTGCTTGCCTCGGTGCGAAACCGTTGCAGGTGTTCCGCCATATCCTCCTGCCAGCGCTGTTGCCAGCGTGGCTGACCGGATTTGCCCTGGCCTTTGCCCGGGGTGTCGGCGAGTACGGTTCGGTGATTTTCATCGCCGGCAACATGCCGATGAAAACCGAAATCCTGCCGCTGCTGATCATGGTCAAACTTGACCAGTACGATTACACCGGCGCCACGTCCATCGGTGTGCTGATGCTGGTGGTTTCCTTCGTCCTGTTGCTGCTGATCAACTTGCTGCAGCGGCGCATCGAAACCCCATAAGGAGGCGCGAACCATGTCCCAATCGTCTATTGCGGCCGCGTCCTCGGCCAACGCTGCGCGGCGTGGCAGTGCCACTTCGCGCAGAATCCTGATCGGCCTTGGCTGGCTGATCTTTTTCCTGTTTCTGGTACTGCCACTGTTCATCGTGGTGTCGCAGGGTTTGAAGAACGGCCTCGGCGCATTCTTCACCGCGATCTTTGAACCGGACGCCTTGTCGGCGCTGAAACTCACGGTGATCGCGGTGCTGATTTCGGTGCCGCTGAACCTGGTGTTCGGCGTCAGCGCCGCATGGTGTGTGAGCAAATATTCGTTCCGCGGAAAGAGCATGCTGGTGACGCTGATCGACCTGCCGTTCTCGGTGTCGCCGGTGATCGCAGGTCTGGTCTACGTGCTGATGTTCGGTGCGCAGGGCCTGTTCGGGCCGTGGCTGCAGGATCACGACATCCAGATCGTCTTCGCCCTGCCGGGCATCGTGCTGGCGACGATCTTCGTCACCGTGCCGTTTGTGGCCCGTGAGCTGATTCCGCTGATGCAGGAGCAGGGCACGCAGGAAGAGGAGGCCGCGCGGCTGCTTGGCGCCAATGGTTGGCAAATGTTCTGGCACGTCACCGTCCCCAACATCAAATGGGGCCTGATCTATGGCGTGGTGCTGTGTACTGCGCGCGCCATGGGTGAGTTCGGTGCGGTGTCGGTGGTTTCCGGGCACATTCGCGGGGTGACCAACACCTTGCCGCTGCACGTCGAGATCCTCTACAACGAATACAACCACGTAGCCGCGTTCGCCGTGGCGAGCCTGTTGCTGATCCTGGCGCTCTTCATCCTGCTGCTCAAGCAGTGGAGCGAAAACCGTATCAACCGCCTGCGCGCCAGCGCCGCGGAGGAATAATTCATGTCGATCGAAGTGCGTAACGTCAGCAAGAATTTCAATGCGTTCAAGGCGCTGGACAACATCAGCCTGGACATTCAGAGCGGTGAACTGGTGGCGCTGCTCGGCCCGTCCGGCTGCGGCAAGACCACGCTGCTGCGGATCATCGCCGGCCTGGAAACCCCGGATCAGGGCAACATCGTCTTTCACGGCGAAGACGTCTCCGGCCACGACGTGCGTGATCGCAACGTCGGTTTCGTGTTTCAGCACTACGCCTTGTTCCGCCACATGACGGTGTTCGACAACGTCGCGTTCGGCCTGCGCATGAAACCGAAAAACCAGCGCCCGAGTGAAAGCCAGATCGCGACCAAGGTCCACGAACTGCTGAACATGGTGCAGCTGGACTGGTTGTCGGATCGCTACCCGGAGCAACTCTCCGGCGGCCAGCGTCAGCGTATCGCCCTGGCTCGTGCTCTGGCGGTGGAGCCGAAAGTGCTGCTGCTCGACGAACCGTTCGGCGCCCTCGACGCCAAGGTGCGCAAAGAGCTGCGTCGCTGGCTGGCGCGCCTGCACGAAGACATCAACCTGACTTCGGTATTCGTGACCCACGACCAGGAAGAAGCGATGGAAGTCGCCGATCGCATCGTGGTGATGAACAAAGGCGTGATCGAACAGATCGGCTCACCGGGTGACGTCTACGAAAACCCGGCCAGCGACTTCGTTTATCACTTCCTCGGCGACTCCAACCGCTTGTTGCTCAGCGACGACAACCACGTGCTGTTCCGTCCACACGAAGTGTCGTTGTCCAGGCATGAGCTGGAAGATCATCACGCCGCTGAAGTGCGTGATATTCGCCCATTGGGCGCGACCACGCGGGTGACGTTGAAGGTAGAAGGGCAGACGGATCTGATCGAGGCTGAAGTGGTGAAGGATCACGACAGCCTGATCGGTCTGGCCAAGGGTGAAACCCTGTTCTTCAAGCCGAAGGTCTGGCAGAAAGTCGCCAGCCTCTAAAGTCAAAAGATCGCAGCCTTCGGCAGCTCCTACAGGGACATGCATTCCAATGTAGGAGCTGCCGCAGGCTGCAATCTTTCAAGCGGCCTAAGCCGCCGCTTTGCGATTCGGATTGACCCGCACCACCCCCACCCGCGCCTCGATCTGCGCTTTCAACTCATGGCGCATGCCGAGCAGGAACGCCACTTCGGCCACGACAAACAGCGGCCCGACAATCAACCCGCTGACATCATCGACAAACGCCGGTTTGCGCCCCTCGTAATGGTGCCCGACAAACTGGATCACCCAGCCAATCACAAACATCGCCAGGCCGCTGCTGAGCCAGACCATGGTGCTCTGCTGCGCCAGCGCATGCCCGGCCCAGACCGACAGGCCCATCAGCACCGTCATCAGCACGCCCAGCTTCAGTTCCAGGCGCAGGTAGAACCACGCCGACGCCAGCGCCAGCAGGACCGCCGGAGAGATCCACAAGCCGCCCAGTGACCATTCTGGTCGCGACAACAACACCGCCACCGCCACCACGATCAGCGGAATGCCGATAAAGTGGCTGGCGATGTTGCGCGGGTCGCGGTGGTAGGCGGCGTATTGACTGAGATGGTCGACGAGGCTTTTCATTGTTGTTCCTCCTGTAGGGTGCGTGCAGCATGCCTCGGGTTCGGCGTTCGCTCTGTCAGGCAGGCGACAGTTGGGAGTGATCATGATGGATAAGCGTTCACGGCTGCTGACCGGGCAATGGTTCAGTCATCTGCCGGCATCCTTTCAGGATAGTCTGCTGGCGGCGGGCCGGGTGCGGCGGCTGACGGCGGGGCAGCGCCTGTTCCAGCGCGGTGATCCGCCCTGCGGCTTGTACGCGGTGCTCGACGGCGCGATCCGCATCGGCGCGGTGAGCGAGCAGGGCAAGGAGGCGTTGCTGAGCCTGGTGGAGGCGCCGCACTGGTTCGGCGAAATCTGCCTGTTCGACGGCCAGCCGCGCACTCACGATGCCTACGCCGTCGGGCCGTGCACACTGTTGAATATCCCGCAGGCCACGCTGCTGAAAATCCTCGACGAACAGCCGGTGTACTGGCGCCATCTGGCATTGCTGATGAGCCACAAACTGCGCCTGACCTTCATCAATCTCGAACAGTTGAGCCTGCTGCCGGCCCCGGCTCGCCTGGCCCATCGCTTGCTGATGATCGCCGAGGGCTACGGCGAAATCGATGCGCCACGCCGGGTCCTGCAATTGCCTCAGGAACAACTGGCGTCGATGCTGTCGCTGTCACGGCAGACCACCAACCAGATCCTCAAAGACTTACAGGGGCAGGGGATTATCGGGTTGGGGTATGGCGAGATCGAGATTCTCGATGCCGAGCGATTGCGCGCGCTGTCCACCATTTGACGGGCACCTGAGATCCCCTGTGGGAGCGAGCTTGCTCGCGAAAGCGGTGGGCCATTCAACGGTGATGTCGACTGAACCGACGCCTTCGCGAGCAGGCTCGCTCCCACATTTTTGATCTGTGTTGATTCAGGAGCCGCGATAGGTCGAGAAACCATACGGGCTGAGCAGCAGCGGGATGTGGTAGTGCTGGTCAGTCTGCTTCACCTGGAAAATCACCGGGATCTCCGGGAAAAACGTCTCGCGCTTGTTCTTCTCGAAATACTCGCCGGTCTTGAATACCACTCGGTATTCGCCCGCCTCGAAAGGCTGTTTGGCCGGGAACAGTTCGGCGATGCGCCCCTGTTCGTTGGTGGTGCCCTGAGCCAGTGGCTGCCAGTTTTCGTCGACGTGTTTTTCCAGCGTCACATTGACGCCCGGCGAGGGCAGGCCGTTTTCCAGGTTGAGCACGTGCACGCTCAGTGGATTGCCGGCGGCCAACGCAAGGCTGGATAGCGCGCTCAGGCCGAGTGCGGCGAAGGTCATGCGCAGGGTGGTCATGGTCAGTCTCCTTATTGGGAACGGGTAAGGGTCAGGCCGGCCTTTTCGGCGGCCTTGATGGCACAGCTTTCGTCCTGCTCGCCGCCGCCGGAACCGGCCACGCCCATGGCGCCGACCAACTCATTGCCGGCGAACAACGGAATCCCGCCGCCGAGCAATAACAGCTCGTCGAGGGTGTTGAGATTGGCGGTTTCCGGGTTGCTGCGGGCGCGCTCGGCGAACAGCCGGGTCGGGGTTTTCGTCGACAGCGCGGTATAAGCCTTGCGCTGGCTGGCCGCGGTGTTGTGCGGGCCGATGCCGTCGCCGCGCAGAGTCACCAGCACGTTGCCGCCACGGTCGAGCACCGATACCGTCGCGGTGCAATGACTCAGCGCGGTGTCGGCCAGCAGGCGTGCGGTTTTCAGGTCGAGGTCAGCGTGACGCGGCAGTTCAGGGGGGCGAAAGCGCTGGCGCTGAGGCCGAGGGCGAGGCTGGCTGCAAGGTATTTGACGGTCATGAACAGGCTCCGAAAGCGAAGGACATCACCTTAGCCGCCGCTCTTCGTCAGAACCCCGTCAGTCGGATTACAAGTTTGTAATGGGCAATCGGGCCGAAGGCGCCTAGCCTGTGTGCCTGATCAATCGAGGTGTGCCATGCGTTTGCTGGTTGTAGAAGATGAAGCCAAAACCGCGAATTTCCTGGCCAAGGGCCTGGGCGAGTCGGGTTTTGCCGTGGACGTGGCGCTCAATGGCCTCGATGGGCGCTATTTCATCGAGCAGCAGGCCTACGACCTGATCATCCTCGACGTGATGCTGCCGGGCCTCAATGGCTGGCAACTGCTGCAACTGATCCGCCAGCGCGGCGCCACCCCGGTGCTGTTCCTGACCGCCAAGGATGCCATCGAAGACCGCGTACGCGGCCTCGAACTCGGCGCCGACGACTATCTGCTCAAGCCTTTCGCCTTCGCCGAATTGCTCGCGCGGGTGCGCACGCTGCTGCGGCGCGGGCCACTGCGCGAGGCCGAGTCCTATAGCATCGCCGATCTGGAAATCGACGTGCTGCGGCGTCGAGTCAGTCGCGGCGGCCAGCGCATTGCCCTGACCAACAAGGAATTCGCCCTGCTGCAACTGCTCGCCAGCCGTCAGGGCGAAGTGTTGTCACGCACGTTGATCGCCTCGCAGGTGTGGAACCTCAATTTCGACAGCGACACCAACATGGTCGAAGTCGCGGTGCGCCGCCTGCGGGCCAAGGTCGATGACCCGTTCATGCCGAAACTGATCCACACCGTGCGCGGCGTCGGCTATCAGCTGGAGGTGCCCGACGATGCGGTCTAGGTCGATCGCCTGGCGACTGGCGCTGGCGTTCGCCGTGGTTTGCGCGTTGGTGTTGAGTGCGATCGGTGTGTTTCTCTACCGCTCGCTCGACTCGGAGATCGCCTATCGGGATGACTTGGCGTTGCTCGGCCGTCTGGAGCAGGTGCGCGCCTTGCTCGCCGACAGTGACAGCCTCGGCGCCTTGCAGGCGCGGCCACGTCTCTATCAGAACATGCTCGGTAACCTCGACAGCCTGTTGCTGGTGCGGCGTGCCGATGGCTCGAACGTGATCGCGATCAATCCGCGCCAGCGTGAGTTGCCGCCATTGAACGCAATCGCGCGCGAGCAAACACCGCAGCGTCGCGATGTGCTGACCTGGCAGGCGCCGGACGGCGCCGAGCTGGCGCTGTTGTCCGGTGAAGCCCAAGGCCCGAACGGCGAGCCACTGACGGTGATCGCCGGCAAGGTGCTCACTGAACGGGAACAGATGCTCGCCAGTTATCGCTTGCGCCTGTACCTGGCCGTCGGGCTCGGTGCGTTGCTGGCGTTCGCGCTGGGGCTGGTGCTGCTGCGCCGTGGTCTGCAACCGTTGCGCCAGCTAAGCGCGGCGGTGCGCGGCATTGATCTGCGCAGCCTCGATCAACGTCTGCCCGCCAGCGGCACCCCCGCCGAACTGCTCGAACCGGTACAGGCGCTCAACGGCATGCTCGCGCGGCTGGACGACAGCGTGCAGCGGCTGTCTCAGTTTTCGGCCGATCTGGCTCACGAGATCCGCACGCCGTTGCACACCTTGCTCGCCAGCAACGGCCAGGCGCTGAATCACCCGCGCAGCACGGCGGAGTATCAGGAGTTGCTGGCGTCGAACATGGAAGAATTCGAACGCCTCAAACGCATGGCCGAGAACCTGATGTTCCTCGCCCGCGCCGAGCAGGCGGAGCGCGCGCTCGACTTGCAAACACTGGATCTGCACGGCGTCGGCAGCGAGCTGTGCGAATACTTCGAAGCCCTGGCCGATGATCGCCAGTTGCGCCTGGAAAACCGGCTGCACGGCGAACTGTTGGCCGACCAGCAACTGCTGCAACGCGCCCTGGGTAATTTGCTGGCCAACGCGGTGCGCCACGCCGATGAAGGCACGCTGATCAGCCTGCGCCGCCGTGATGAGGCGGGTGTGTGTTGGTTGCAGGTACACAACCACGGCCCGGTGATTGCGCCAGAACATCTGGGCAAACTGTTCGACCGCTTCTATCGCGTCGATCCTTCTCGGGCGCAGCCTGGAGATTCGGGTGGGTTGGGGCTGGCGATTGTGCAGTCGATCATGCAGTTGCATGGCGGGCGGGTGCGGGTGAGCAGTGATGCTGCAGGTACGGTGTTCGAGCTGGGTTTTGAGGTTGTCTGACGGGCGCCTTCGCGGGCAAGCCCGCTCCCACAGGTTATCGGGCGTACATGAGCTTTGAGTACGACACGGACACTGTGGGAGCGGGCTTGCCCGTGAAGAGGCCAGTAGGTTCAGCACACATTCCGGATCAATCAGCGCAACTGATCGCGAAACTGCCCCGGCGTCATTCCCGTCCAGCGCTTGAACGCGCGGCTGAAGCTGCTGGTGTCGGCAAATCCCAGCAGGTAACTGACCTCACTCAACGAACACTGCGGATCGCGCAGATGCAGCAGCGCGAGGTTTTCGCGGCTTTCGTTGAGCAGCGTGTCGAAGCGACAGCCCTCGTCCGCCAGATGCCGTTGCAGGCTGCGCAGGCTCAGGTGCAAGGCCTGGGCGATGCGTTCGGCGCTGGGTTCGCCTTCGGGCAGTTGCTCTTCGATGGCGTCGCGCACCTTGCGCTCCCAGGTCAGCGGTTGGAGCTGGGCCAGGGTGCGCTTGAGCACCGCCTCGTTGTGTTCGGCCAGTTCCGGGTTGGCGTCATCGAGGTGGCTGTCGAAGTCGGTAAGGGAGAACTCCAGGCGATCCTCGGCGCAGGAGAAATGCACCGGGGCGCGGAACACTTTGTGCCACTGATGTGCATCGGACGGTTCCGGGCGGCGCAGGTAGACCGCCAGCGGCGCGTAATCGCGACCGAGGCGATTGCGGCAGGTGCGCACGTAGATCGCGGCAAACGCGTCGATGGCTTCGAAAGCCGGCGCCGGATTGCCTGACGGAATCTTCAGACGAAACAGATAGCGGTCATCGCTGCGGCTCAGTTCCAGTTCCAGCGCATCGCTGACCACCGGGTGATAACGCACGATGCGCTCGAACACTTCCCGCAGGCTGCCGCTGGCCACCAGCGCGTAACCGAGCGCATGGAACGTGGTCGGGCTGACGAACCGCGACACTCGCAGGCCGATCGCCGGATCCCCGCTGAACTGCACTGCCAGTTGCCACAGGCGCGTGGTGCCGGACAACGGATAACGCGCGTTCGGGTCATCCATCAACTGCGGATCGAGCCCGGCCTGTTGGCACAGGCCAAGACTGTCCAGCCCCAGCGCATCGAGTTGCTTGCGCAAGGCACGGGTCCAGCTGGCGAGCGAGGTCGGTTCCTTCATGCTGATTGGCGCTTCCGGTCAACAGGTTGGCGTTCACGGCTACCATCAATAAAGCGTTCGCAAGGCAGGATGCAAACATCAATAAACAGAGGATGGAAGCATGGACCGTACTTCTGCAAGTCCCCAGCGACACAATGCTGCCCAGCGATCAGCGCATATTCGCGAAGTGGTGCTGGCCAAAGGCGTCGAACTGCGTGAGCGCTACCCGATCCTGCAGCATCAGGACGCTCTCGGTGCGGGGATTCTGGCCTTCGCTCTGGCCGGGATGGTCGGTTCGGCGGCGCTGTACATCACTGGCCACATGGCGTGGTGGGTGTGCCTGCTGCTGAACGCGTTTTTCGCGTCCTTGACCCATGAACTGGAACACGACCTGATCCACAGCATGTATTTCCGCAAACAACGCGTGCCGCACAACCTGATGATGGGCCTGGTGTGGCTGGCGCGGCCGAGCACGATCAATCCGTGGATCCGCCGCCATCTGCACCTCAATCACCACAAGGTTTCCGGTACCGAAACCGATATGGAAGAGCGTGCAATCACCAACGGCGAACCATGGGGTTTTGCGCGGCTGCTGATGGTCGGCGACAACGTTATGTCGGCGTTCATCCGCATGCTGCGGGCCAGGACTTGGGCACACAAAATCAACATCATCAAACGTACATTGAAGGTTTACGCGCCGCTGGCGCTGGTGCATTGGGGCGCGTGGTACGTGTTTCTCGGCTTCCACGCGGCAAATGGCGTGGCTTACCTCATGGGTTCGCCGATTGAATGGTCGGCAACCACGTTGTCAGTGATGCAGGTGATCGACATCGCGGCAGTGGTGATCATCGGCCCGAACGTGCTGCGCACCTTTTGCCTGCATTTCATCAGCTCGAACATGCATTACTACGGCGACATCGAGGCGGGCAACGTGCTGCAGCAATGCCAGGTGTTGAACCCGTGGTGGTTGTGGCCACTGCAGGCGTTCTGCTTCAACTTCGGCAGCAGCCACGGGATTCATCATTTCGTGGTGAAGGAACCGTTTTACATCCGGCAGCTGACCGTGCCGGTGGCGCACAAGGTGATGCGTGAGATGGGCGTGCGGTTCAATGATTTCGGCACGTTTGGGCGGGCTAACCGGTTTGTTCGCAAGGATGAAGTGGTAGCGGGGGAGGCGCGTACGGCTCAGGCTTGATAGGAGAGTTTGCGGGCCTCTTCGCGGGCAAGCCCGCTCCCACTGGGGAACACATTTCCATTGTGGGAGCGAGCTTGCTCGCGAAGGCGCCGGATCAGGCAACCTCAATCCGGCTGAAACGGCGAAGCACTCAAAATCACCCCAGTCTCCTCCACATATTTCTGCCAATGCCCGATCAAGGTGTTGAGCTTGTCCGGCTGACTCGACGCCAGATCATGAATCTCCCCCGGATCGCTGCTCAAGTCATACAGCTGCCAGGTCGCCGGCCCCACCGGCCCGGGGATCCACACCGCCTTCCACGACCCTTGGCGAATCGCCCGGCGGCCAAACAATTCCCAGCCGGTGACGGTGTGCTCGTCATGCACCTGCGCCGTCTCGCCGGACAAAAAGCCCAGCCATGATTTGCCGCGCAGCGGCGCCACCGGTTTGCCGTGCCATTGCTTGCCCGGATGGCGCACGCCGGCCAGATCGAGAATCGTCGGGGTGATGTCCATCACCGTGCCGAAACCGTGGCTGATCTGCCCTTTGATTGGCAATTGCGGATAGTGCAACAGCGCCGGTACGCGAATCCCGCCTTCGGTGGTGAACGCCTTGAACAGCCGCGATGGCGCGGTCGCCACTTGCGCCCAGCTCGGCCCGTACCAGACGTAGGAATTGGCACGACCGATGTTGTCGAGGCTGTTGTCGTAATGCTGGTTGAGGTAGGTCAGCAGTTCCGGGCCGAACTTGGGGAACGCTTCCAGCAGCGCACCCTCGGCGCCGTTGTCGGACATGAACAGGATGAAGGTGTTATCGAGTTGGCCCTGCTGGCGCAGGTAATCGACCACCCGGCCAATGTTCCAGTCCATGCGCTCGACCATCGCCGCGTAAACCTCCATGGCCCGCGCGGAAATCTGTCGTTGCTCAGCGCTCAGCGCAGCCCATTGCGCATTCAATTGAATCAGCGGATGCGGCTCGACATCCGGCTCGATCAGGCCCAGCGCCTTGAGTTTTTCCAGGCGTTCCAGACGCAGGACTTCGGGACCGGCGTCGTAGCGACCACGGTATTTTTCGACAATGTCAGCCGGTGCCTGCAACGGCCAGTGTGGTGCGGAGAATGGCAGATAAGCGAAGAATGGCCGGCTCTGATCGCGCTCCTTGAGGTACTGCAGCAGCTTGTCGCCAAAGGCGTCCGACGAGTAGAAATCCTTGGGCAGCTCATCGATAAAGGTGTCGTCTTCGATGTACAGCGCTGGCGTCGATTTCAGCAGGCCAGGGGTGTGTTCGTCGTAGGTCGGTTCAAAGCCGTAATGGTTGGCCGCCCCCGGCAGCAGCGAAAAGGAACGCTCGAACCCGCGCGCCTGCGGCGCCAGCTCAGCCGTCAGGCCGAGGTGCCATTTGCCGCTCATCAGGGTTTGATAGCCGGCCTCGCGCAGCAGCTCGGGCAGGGCCACAACGCGGTCGTTGAGATAGCCCTCATAACCCGGTTTGCCGATCAACTCCGGGGTCAGCGCTTCGGCCATGGTGCCGATGCCAGCGATGTGGTGGTCGGTGCCGGTCAGCAGCATCGAACGGGTTGGCGAGCAGGTTGGCGCGGTGTGGAAATCGGTCAGGCGCAGGCCATTGTTGGCCAGCGCGTCGAGGTTCGGCGTGGCGATTTCGCCACCGAAGGCGCCGATGTCGGAAAAGCCGAGATCGTCGGCCAGAATCACCAGAAAGTTGGGGCGTTGCGGCATCGATACAGCTCCTCTCAATAGGCAATGAACGACAGCGGCAGATCGCGGATCTGCACCGGCAGGCTCGGTTGGTAATGGTCGTCACTGGTCAGTTCGTGCAGCAGCTCTTCACGCAACTGATGGAAGTCGAAACTGCTGCGCTGACGTGGATGCGGCAAGGCGATGTCGACCACCTGCTTGATCCGTCCCGGACGCGGCTCCATCACCACCACGCGGTCGGCGAGGAAGATCGCTTCCTCGACGTCGTGGGTGACCAGAATCGTGGTGATTTTCGCCCGGTCGCGGATCGCCAGCAGTTCGTCCTGCATCTGCTGACGGGTCAACGCATCAAGGGCACCGAACGGTTCGTCGAGCAGCAGAATCCGTGGGCTGGCGACCAGTCCGCGAGCAATCGCCACGCGCTGGGCCATGCCGCCGGAGAGCTGGTGCGGATAGGCCCGGGTGAAATCGCGCAGGCCGACCAGCTCGATGAAATCGTTGATGCGCTGCTGCTTTTCGGCGGCGCTCAATGGTTCGTTGACCAGACCGAGACCGATGTTGTCGGCCACCGTCAGCCACGGGAACAAACGGTGCTCCTGAAACACGATGCCGCGCTCGCCACCAATGCCGCTGACGGCTTTGCCATCGACGCTGATCTGCCCGCGAAACTGCGTATCCAGACCCACCAGCAAACGCAGCAAGGTGGATTTGCCGCAACCGCTGGACCCGACGATGGCGACGAATTCGCCCTCGGCGATGTCGAGGTTGAATTCGCGAATCGCCTCCAGTTCGAAACCGTCGACGTCAAAGGATTTGCCTACGTGGGTGAAGCTGACAATCGGTGCGTTCATGCGTGTCTCCAGCGAGTGGCGCGAATTTCCAGGCGTTGGCCGATGAGGTTGAGCAGGGCGCCGGTGAGGCCGACCAGCAGCATTCCGGCCATGATCAGGTCCATGCGCAGCAGTTGTTGGGCGCCGATCATCTGGCTGCCGATGCCGCCGTTGGACGGCATGAAGTATTCGGCGCCGATGGTGCCGAGCCAGGCGTAGATCAGGCTCAGGCGCAGCCCGGCGAAAATCCCTGGCGCCGCCCCCGGCAGCACTAGACGGCGCAGGCGCTGACCGAGGCTCAGGCGCAGCACCTGCGCGGCTTCGTTGAGTTGTGGCGAGAGGTTGGCGACGCTGCGTTGGGTGGCGATGAACAGCGGGAAAAACGCGGCGAGGGCGACGAACACCCACTTCGCCAACTCACCCAATCCGAACCACGCGGTAAGCAGCGGCACCCAGGCAAAAATCGCGATCTGGCGAATGGCGGCGAGAGTCGGGCCGAGCAGCCGTTCGCTGGTGCGTGAAAGCCCCAGCAGCAAGCCGAGGGCGAAACCGAGTCCGCCGCCCAGTAGCAAGCCGCCAAGGGTACGACCGAGACTCAACGCCATGCCGCTGATCAGCGTGCCGTCGAGCAAGCCGTTTTTTGTTGTTTCCAGCACCGCGAACGGGCTGACCAGAATGTTCGCATCGACCCACTGCTGATCGCTCGCCACTTGCCACAAACCGATCAGGCTCAGCGGCAACAGCCACGGTTGCAGCCGCTGCCAGCCTTCATAGCGCGGGCCACTGCGGATTTCTGCGGTCGCCGGGTGCGGCCAGTGCACCAGTTTGCGGTCGAGAAAGCCGATGCCGCGATCCATCGCCACGCCGAGCACACCGATGACGACGATGCACACGAACACGATGTCGAGCATGAACAGTTGCCGTGCCCAGACCATCAGGTATCCGATGCCTTCGCTGGACGCCAACAGCTCCACCGCCAGCAAGGACGTCCAGCCAGCGGCCAGGGCCAGGCGTACGCCGGCCATGAACGCTGGCAGTGCGGCGGGCAGCACCAGACGCCGGATCAGCAAGTACGACGGCAGGCGCAACACGGCGGCGGCTTCGCGCAGTTTCGGTTGTGCATCACGAACGCCGACCAAGGTGTGCAGGGTCACCGGCACCACGATGGCCTTGATCAGCACCACCAGTTTCAACACTTCGCCGATGCCGAAAAACACCATGAACAACGGAATCCATGCCAGCGTCGGCACCTGTGCCAGACCGGCGAAGGTCGGAAACACCAACCGTTCGAGACGCCGGCTGAAACCCAGTGCGGCACCCAGCAACGCACCCGCACAGATACCGGCCAGCAAGCCCCAGAGCAGGCGTTGCAGGCTGATCCACAAATGACTCCACAGCTCGCCCTGGGACAGCTCGACGGCGCTGTTCCACACCAGCGATGGCGCCGGCAAGATCTGCTCGCTCATCCATTGATTGCGCGCGGCTAGCCACCACAGAGCGAACAGGCTGATCGGCAGCAACCATGGCAAAAGGCGTTGGTTGAGACTTGGCCACACCCGTCGACTTTTCAGAGGTGGCGCGGGAAGCGGCAGGCTGAGCAGGGAATCACGGGCCATGGGTGACCTCCGTTGTCGGGTTGGATCGGGAGCAAGATCAAAAGATCGCAGCCTTCGGCAGCTCCTACAGGGGGACGCGTCCGTGAATTCGCCCCTGTAGGAGCTGCCGAAGGCTGCGATCTCGTGGTATTAGCTATAAACAAATTGTTATAAGCGATATCGAAAATATTGAATTTGGAGATAAGCAGCGCCATTTAAGGCTTCCAGCGCATCGCGCATCCAATGCATTCGAAGAATATTTTCGATGCTGTTAATGCATACGCCGCTGCAGCCCGCGTTGTTGCTTGCTTAGCGTTAATGGCTATAAAAATGTGCATTTATAGTATTTAAGCGAGGGTCACGCTTCGGCCTACTTTCGGCTCCTCAACGCCCGTCGTGATCAAGGAGCCGCACCCATGAACCTTCCCTTCAAACGAGTTTTCAGTCTGTTTGCCATTACGGCACTGGCGGGGCTGCTGGCCTTTACCGCGCAGGCCGATGAACTCAAGGAGATCAGGATCGCCGTCCCTGACCTGAGCGCCGGCACCCAGCACAGCGGCGGCGGTGTGGTGGATGTGCTGCGTGATCGGCAGATCTTCGAAAAAGCCTTCGCCGATCAGGGCATCAAGATTCAATGGAGCTTCTTCAAAGGCGCCGGGCCGGTGATCAACGAGGCGTTTGCCAACGGTCAAGTCGATCTGGCGTATCTGGGCGACCTGGCGGCGATCATCGGCAAGTCCAATGGCCTCGACACACGTTTGCTCAGCGCCAGCGCGCGCGGGGTGAAGCAATATCTGGGCGTGGTGCCGGGTTCGGGGATCAAGACCCTGCAGGATCTGAAAGGCAAGCGCGTGGCGATCTTCCGTGGCACCGCCACGCAGTTGTCGTTCGATGCGGCGCTGGCCAGTCAGGGCCTGAGCGAAAAGGATCTGAAGGTAATCAACCTCGACTTCAATGCAGCGGTCGCGGCATTGGCGGCTAAACAGATCGACGCATCGTGGGGCAGTTCAGGGCTGACGGCCCTGCAAGCCAAGGGGCTGGCGGAATTGCCGCTGAACACCAAGGATCTGGGTGGCGCCGGCAGTGTGCAGTCAGTGCTGGTGGGCACCGGCAAGTTTGTCGACGGGCACCCGGAAGTCGTCGCGAAACTGCTCAAGGCGCAGCAGCAGGCGGTGGATTGGCTGACCCAGGACAGCAACAAGGCTGCCTACGTGCAACTGGTGTCGGGGCTGGCAAGTTATCCATCGGTGATCCTGACCCAGGACCTGCAGGATCAGAAACTCAGCGAAGTGTTCCCATCGACGCTGGACCCGGTGTTCCTCGGCAAATTGCAGGACTCGGTGGATCTGGCGGCGCAGCAGAAACTGATCCGCAAACCGTTCAAGGTCAGCGATTGGGTGGCGCCTGAGTTGGCGGCGGCCAAGCTTTAAAAGCAAAAGATCGCAGCCTTCGGCAGCGCCTGCAGGAGAACGCATTCCCATGTAGGAGCTGCCGAAGGCTGCGATCTTTTGATCTTCAAACCGCGACGCTGACTTCCTGCTTATCCACCGCCACCAACGTCTCGATCATCGCTCTTGCTGCGGGCGACAGGCGAAACCCGGTACGACTGACAATCCCGCAGCGCGCATTCATGCTCTCCAGATTCTGTGGCAGGTTGCGCCAGTGCAGCAGCGCCAGTGAACCTTGGGCAATGTCTTCGACGAACGCCTCTTCCGTGCCCACGCCAATCGCATTGGATTGCAGCACCACTTTCACCAGCGCCGGGAAATGCTCGGTCTCGATGGTCGGCGAAAAATCGATCCGGCCGCTGAGATTCGCCAACAGTTTGCGAATCCCTGGCGGGATCAGCGTGGTCGCCAGCGGGTAGTCGAACATGTCGTTGGTCGACAGGCTTTCCTTGGCCAGCAGCGGGTGCCCGGGCCGGCAGAAAAACACCCCGCGCTTGGGCGTCAGGGCCTGGGTCTGGAAGTTTGGATCGGCCTCGAAATGGCGGATGTCGGCGATGAAGAATTCGATCTCTTCGCGGCTCAGCGCGCGGCTGAGCTTTTCCCAGTTATCCACCTGAAAACAGGTGCGTACTTTCGGGTGCGCGTTGATGAATTGCGCCACCGCATCCGGCACCAGTTTCACCGCTGGCGCCGGGCCGCAACCAAAGTGCAGCTCTCCGGCATCAAGCTTGGTCATTTGCGTCACTTCGGCGCTGAGCAACGCCGCGCCCTGCACCAGGGTCAGGGCGTGTTGCAGCACCACCTGGCCTTCGGGGGTGGGGCGCAGATCCTTGTTGCCGCGATCCACCAGCACGCAGCCGAACTCTTGCTCCAGCCCTTGGATGCTGCGGCTGAACGCCGGTTGAGTGATGCCCATCGCGTCCGCCGCACGGACAAAACTGCGGTGTTCGTTGAGGGCGATGAAGTAGCGCAACTGGCGAAGATCCATATGCTTTTCCGGCATCCTAAAAATAGCTCGAAGGCATTTGCGACGAGGGTTGCTTGAGGTTTTAAATGCAAGCTCTTATTCCGTCAACGAAGCATGTGAATATCTATTAGATGTAAATGGAATATAGATAGAGCGATGTTTCGCTGCCGCCTAACCGCAAGCAGTCGATGAGGGTCTACCCATGAGCAATGCCGCACTCGCTGTAAAACCCGATGTCCATGCGCTGGAAATCCATCCGGTGGCCGGCCGTATCGGCGCCGAGATTCGGGGCGTGCACCTGTCCGGAGAACTGGACGCCGCCACGGTCGAAGCCATTCAGCAGGCGCTGATCCAGTACAAGGTGGTGTTCTTCCGTGAACAGACCCAGCTCGACGATCAGCGCCAGGAAGCCTTCGCCCATCTGCTCGGCGAGCCCGTGGCGCATCCGACCGTGCCGGTGCGTGAGGGCACCCGTTATCTGCTGGAGCTGGACGGCGCCGAGGGCCAGCGCGCCAACTCCTGGCACACCGACGTGACCTTCGTCGACGCCTACCCCAAAGCCTCGATCCTGCGCTCGGTGGTGGCCCCGGCCTTCGGTGGCGACACCCTGTGGGCCAACACCGCGACCGCCTATAACGAACTGCCGACCGAACTGCGCGAGCTGGCGGACAAACTGGTCGCCGTGCACAGCAATGAATACGACTACGCCGGGGCCAAGCCGGACGTGTCGGCGGAGAAGCTCGAGCGCTATCGCAAAATCTTCACCTCGACCGTCTACGAGACCGAGCACCCAGTGGTGCGTGTGCATCCGATCAGCGGCGAGAAGAGCTTGCTGCTGGGGCACTTCGTCAAGCGCATCAAGGGTTATTCGCAAGCCGATTCGGCGCACCTGTTCGGCTTGTTGCAGAGCCATGTGATTCGTCAGGAAAACACCGTGCGCTGGCGCTGGAAGGCCGGTGATGTGGCGATCTGGGACAACCGGTCGACGCAGCATTATGCGATTGATGATTACGGCACTCAGGATCGCATCGTGCGGCGAGTGACGCTCAAGGGTGAAGTGCCGGTTGGGGCTTCGGGGCAACGTAGTCAGACCATTAAAGGCGCGGATATCGTCGGCGTTTGATAAGGCTCCATCGCTGGCAAGCCAGCTCCCACAGAGATTGGTGTCGGACACAAAGGATGTGAACAACGCAAAACCTGTGGGAGCTGGCTTGCCAGCGATGCTTTTAACTACCACACACCGATTTGCACCACCTTCTCGGTCTCCGGCTCGCCATAGCGAAACCGCTGTCCGCGCAAATCGATCTCCTGATGACTGATCGTGGTCCGCCGCTTCAATCCGCGCACCCACTCAAACAGGTACACCGCGTGCTCCTCGCGCACCGCCGCGTAGGCCGGGTCGTCACCCAAATCGCGCAACTCCTGCGGATCATTCAGCAGATCAAACAACTGCGGCCGGAAGCCGTCGTACGCCAGGTATTTCCAGCGCTCGCTGCGCACCATGGTCATGCGGCAACGGTCGATCGGTTGGCCAAGTCGCTCGCGTGCCGGGGCCTGGAAGGCGTAGTCGTATTCGCTGATGGCGTAGCGGCGCCACTCGGGATTTTCGCCGTGCAACAGCGGGATCAGCGAGCGGCCCTCCAGCCGATGCTCGGCGCCCGGCAAACCCAGGGCCTGGAGAAACGTCGGCAATGCATCGATTGTCTCCGCCAGCCGCTCATCCACCGTGCCGCGAGTGATATCCGCCGCCGCACGCGGGTCGCGCACGATCAACGGCACGCCCACCGCTTGCTCGAGCAAAAACTCCTTCTCGCCCAGCCAATGGTCACCCAAAAAGTCGCCGTGATCGCTGGTGAACACGATCAACGTGTCATCCCAACGACCCTTGCTCTGCAGACAATCAAACAGCCGACCGAGTTGATCATCCACTTGCTTGATCAGGCCCATGTAGGTGGGGATTACATTCAATCGTACTGAATCACGGGAGAAGTTGAGGCTTTCCTCATGCTGGCGAAACGCCGTGTATACGGGGTGTTTGCTGGCTTCGGAGGGCGTCGCGCGGACCGCTTCGAGAATCGATTTCGTACTGTACAAGGCGTGGTATGGCGCCGGTACGATATAGGGCCAGTGCGGTTTGATGTAGGAGAGGTGTAAACACCAGGATTTCTCACCTTGCTCGGTGATGAAGTCGATGGCTCGATTTGTAGTGTAGACAGTCTCTGAGAACTGCTCGGGAATTCGCGCTGGCAAATGCGCATGACGCATGTGCCAGCCGCTGAGGATTTCTCCGTTCTCGCCTTCGGCAGCGTTGGCCCACTCGTGCCAGGGGTTGCGCCCGTCGAAACCGTGCTCGCGCAGGTAATGGGTGTAGGGCGCGGATTCGCGTTTGTCGTCGAACAGCGGGTCGTCGGGGAAGATCCCGTCGTGGCGAAAGTACGGCTCGAAACCGACCTCGTTGAGCACCTCGGCCTGCGCGCTGTCCGGGTTGATCGCCAGACGCTGCAGGGCATCGACATTGGCCGTGGCGTGGGTTTTGCCGACCAGCGCAGTGCGAATGCCGTGCGGGCGCAGATAATCACCGATGGTCAGTTCTTCCAGCGGCAACGGCACGGCGTTCCATGCGACCTGATGGCTGCTGACGTAGCGTCCGGTGTAGGCCGACATCCGCGACGGCCCGCAGATCGTGCCCTGGGTGTAGGCGCGGCTGAAGCGCACGCCAGCGGCGGCCAGGCGATCGATGTTCGGCGTGTGCAGATGCGGATGGCCGTAGCAGGACAGGTAATCGCGGCGCAGTTGATCGCACATGATGTAGAGCACGTTGCGCACAGGGTTTTGCGGATTGGACATGAGATTCACCGGTCAGAAAGACAGGCGAGGGTTGTCGCTTTCGGCGGGGGGGTTCGGCAAGTGCATTTGGGGAATGGGTTTTATGCAGTGGATGCATCGGTGACTGTTTCGGCACCATCGCTGGCAAGCCAGCTCCCACAGGATTTGCGCCAAGCCAATATGATGTGAACACCCGCAACTTGTGGGGGCTGGCAAGCCAGCGATAGCGGTAGCTCAGACAGCTAAATTTTCGAGTGAACAAACCTCCTCATCTACCGCATCAATCGCCTTGATCTGCTCAATCATCGCCTCAGCCAGCGGCGACAACCGATACCCCGCCCGACTGACAATCCCATAACGGGTGTACAGCTCCTCCAGGTCATCGGCCAAACCCTCGATCCGCAAACACACCAGCTCGCCCTTGGCCTGATGCAGTGCGTCGGAATACGCGCCAACAATGCCGATGGCATCCGAGCGCAGCACCACGCCGAGCAGGCTTGAGCTGTTTTCGCATTCGACATTGGGGGTGAAATCCGGGCGGCCGCTGAGGTCGACGATGACCTTGCGCAGGTTCGGCGGGCGGATGCTTACGGCCAGTGGATAACTCATCAGTTGCTCGGCCGAGACCCGTTCGAATGCCGCTATTGGATGCTCGGCGCGGCAGCAGAAATGCCATTTGCGCGGTCGCAAACGGTACGTCAGGTAATCCGGATCGGCTTCGAAGTGGCGGGTGTCGGCGACGAAGAATTCGAACTCTTCGCTGAGCAGGCGTTTGCTCAGGCTCTGCCAGTCATCGACCTGAAATTGCACCCGCGCTTTCGGGTAGCGCCCGATGAACGCGCCGATCGCGCGCGGGATCAATCCGGCTGCCGGCGCCGGGCCGCAACCGAAGCGCAACTCGCCCGCCTCCAGCCCATTGAACTGACTGATCTCGTTGGCCATCTGCTGCGCGCCACTGACCAGTCGCCGCGCATGTTCGAGCAACACCTGACCCTGCTTGGTCGGCGGTAATTCCTTGCGCCCGCGATCAACCAACTGACAGCCGACGCTGTGCTCCAGCGCCTGAATGCTGCGGCTGAACGCCGACTGCGACAGGTTCACCGCCTGCGCGCCGGCGACGAAGCTGCGTTGTTCGGCGAGGGCAATGAAGTGTCGAAGTTGGCGCAAGTCGATATGCATTTTTCACATAAAAAATATCCGGGAAATGCATTGGATATGCATTAGGTCGACTCCTTATAAAGGCAATCTCTTATGCAGTAAATATTTGTAAGTCCATAAATAAATAACTGAAAAGAATATGCAGCACTGAAGATGTCTGTGTGTTTTTTGACCAGGAGCCGCGCCATGAGTCCGTTGAACCTTGCGTCACCCTTAACACCACGACGGCTCAAACGCCTGCCTCTGGCCCTGTTGCTGGCGGGGAGTGCCAGCTGGACTCAGGGTTACGCCGCGAACGCCGAAACACCGCCGCCGGCTCCCGCCGGCAAGCCCGCGGCCAACAGCTCGCAGCTGGAAACCGTGACCGTCACCACCCGCCGTCGCGAAGAAAGTTCGCAAGACGTGCCGACGCCGATGAGCGTGGTCAGCGGTCAGACGCTGGAGACGCAGCGGGTCTACCGGATTCAGGATTTGCAGCAACTGGTGCCCAGCGTCAACGTCGCCTACATGCACGCGCGTCAGTCCAGCGTGTCGATTCGTGGCCTGGGCAACAACCCGGCCAGCGACGGTCTGGAAGGCAGCGTCGGTCTGTACATCGACAACGTCTATCTGGGCCGTCCGGGGATGGCGGTGTTCGACCTGATGGACATCGAACAGCTCGAAGTCCTGCGCGGGCCACAGGGCACACTATTCGGCAAGAACACCACCGCCGGGGTGATCAACATCAGTACCCGCGCGCCGACCTTTACCCCGGAGCGCAGCATCGAAACCTCGTTCGGCGAGGACGGGTATTTCCAGACCAAGGGCACCATTTCCGGGCCGATCAACGATCAACTGGCCGGACGTTTTTCGGCCTATCGCACCCGTAGCGATGGCGACATCAAGAACGAATACAACGGCCATGACCTGAACGGTGGCTCGCGCGATGGCTTCCGTGCGCAGTTGCTGTTCAAGCCCAACGAAGATTTCAATCTGCGCTGGATCGGCGATTACAACGAAGAGGACTCCAGCGCCGGCACCCGCGTGCTGTACAACACCGGACCGACCATCAACGGCGTCAACCTCTACCAATCGCGGGCCAATGCCGCCGGCGCGACGCTGGTCAACGGCTCGCACCGCAAGGTCAATCTGGACAACGACCAGCACGTCACCGTGCATCAGGGCGGCACGTCGGTGGAGGCCAACTGGACGCTGCCGAGCGATTTCACCCTGACCTCGATCAGCTCCTATCGCTTCTGGAATTTCACCCCGGCCAACGACGACGGTCTCAACGTTGCGGCGACTTACAACGCCGGAGTTTCGGTCGAAGACAAACAGTACTCGCAGGAATTTCGCCTGGCCTCGCCCAAGGGCGAGTTCTTCGACTACGTGGTGGGCGCGTACTACTTCGGCTCGGATCTGGACAACAAATCCTTCGCCTATTACGGCCCGCAGGCCGACATCTGGAACGGCACGCCACGCGGTGCGCTGGCCAACGTCGGCAGCGTCGGCAACGGCCACATCAAGACCGACAGCTTCGCCCTGTTCGCCCAAGGCACCTGGCACCTCACCGAGCGTCTGGACTTCACCGCCGGGGTGCGTGGTACCTATGAAGAGAAGAACGCCTGGGTCACCCGCGATGCGCCGGTCGGTGGCGCCACTGTCACCGGCGCAGCGGCCACCGCACGACGCGGACGCACGGGTGCCTACGATTCCGGCGATCTGAATCAGTACAGCTCCAGCCCGTCCGGACTGCTCAACCTCAGCTATCGCATCACCGATGACCTGCTCGGCTACGCCACGCTGTCTCACGGTGAAAAGTCCGGCGGGGTGAACCTCGCGGTGGGGTCGGCGCCAACCGCCGGCGCCGACTCGCTGCTGATCGGCACCGAACGCGCCAACAACGCCGAACTCGGCTTCAAGAGCACGCTGTGGGATCGGCGTCTGCAACTCAACGCCAACGTGTTCTGGACTCAGGTCAACGCTTACCAGACCAACGCCTACGATGACGTCAACCGCGTGCAATACCTGACCAACGCCGGTTCTGTGCGCTCGCGCGGCGTCGAATTCGAAAGCACCGTGATCCCGTTGCGCGGCCTGACGCTGAACTTCAACGGCTCGTACAACGACGTCAGCTACCTCTCGTACAAAGATGCGCCATGCCCGCCGGAAGTCAGCCAGGCACCGGGCGCACCGGCGTCCTGCGACCTCAGCGGGCACCAGGTGGTCGGCGCGTCGAAATGGATCGGCAACGCCAACGGCAAATACGAATGGAATCTGGCCAACGGTCTGCAACCCTACGTCACCGGCAGTTACGCGTTCCGCTCCAAAGCGGTGGGCACGGTCGAGGATTCCGATTACGGGCAGATCCCGAGCTACGCCGTGGTCAACCTGTCCACCGGTCTGCGTGGCGATTTCAATCAGGGCCAGTGGGACGTTTCGCTGTGGCTGAAAAACGCCTTCGACAAGACCTATTACACGACGCTGTGGACCGGCGGCAACGGCGGTTATGAAGGCCTGCTCGGTACGCCGCGCACCCTCGGCGTAACCGGTCGCTACGACTTCTGATCCGTCATTCAAGGAGCTGCATCATGTTGCCAGGCAAAACCGCTTTAGCCCTTTTGTTATCCGGCGCAGTCTCAAGCACCGGGGTGTTCGCCGCCCCCAGCGTGTACCCGACCGGCGTCACCCGCTATGACCCGAACAAAGCGTTCAACCAGTACGTGATCTTCAGTGGCGCCGACAAGCAGACCCACTTGATCGACATGAACGGCAACGAGGTGAAAACCTGGCCACAGGCGGGTTTCCCGTCGGCGATCATCGACCCGCAACTGGTCGGCGGCGCGCGCGGGCATGTGCTGTTGCAACTGAGTGACAAGGATCCGGGCAAGCTCGGCTCCGCCGGTAACGGTCTGGGCAATCAGAGCGTCGGTGAACTGGACTGGAACGGCAAAGTGGTCTGGCAGTGGGGTGACAAGGCGCCCGGCGGTGCGGCGCAACAGCATCATGATCAGCGCCGGTTAAGCAACGGCAACACCGTGGTGCTGGCGAACAAGGTGCATAAGGTCAAAGGCTTCAAAGTGCCTGAGGTGATCGACGATGCGATCTATGAAGTCAGTCCTGACGGTGCGGTGAAATGGCAGTGGCTGGCCTCGGAGCACCTGAACGAATTCGGCTTCACCCCGGAGCAATTGAAACTGGTGCGCGCCAGCGATAATCCGGATTACTTGCACATCAACAACCTCAGCGTGGTCGGGCCGAACAAGTGGTTCGATGCCGGCGACAAACGCTTCAATCCGGACAACCTGTTGCTCGATTCGCGCAACGCCAACTTCATTGCGATCATCGACAAGCACAGCGGCAAAGTGGTGTGGCGCCTCGGCCCGAACCTGCCGCTGATCAGCCCGAAAACCGCGCAGAAATTACCGCGTCCGGTGGATCAGTTTGTCGGTCAGCACGACGCGCACATCATCCCCGCCGGGCTCCCCGGTGCGGGCAATCTGCTGGTGTTCGATAACCAGGGTTCGGCGGGCTATCCAAACGTCCCCCTCGGGCTGATTTCCGGTTCGCGGGTGCTGGAAATCGACCCGCAGAAAAATCAAATCGTCTGGCAATACAGCGCAGCGAATTCGAAGCAGCCGGGTTGGGCCTTCTACAGTTCATTCATCAGCAGCGCGCGACGCTTGCCCAACGGCAATACGCTGATCGACGAAGGCATGAACGGGCGGTTTTTCCAGATCACGGCCAGCGGTGAAAACGTCTGGGAATATGTCAGCCCGTATCTGGGCAAGGCGCCAGGCAGTGATGCAATCAGCAACTGGGTCTATCGTGCGCTGCCTGTGAGTTATGACTGGGTGCCGGCGGGAACGCCGCGTTCGGAGACGGCAGTTCTGGTGCCGGCCATCGGTGTGCAACAAACCCAAGTCAGCCGTTAGTTATTAAGGTTCTTCCGATTCGAAATAAGTTATGAACGACATGAATAGTGCCTATAGCAATATCGTTGATAAGTGCCGTGGACAATAAGTCAATGGACAACCATCCTGTGTGTCGTGAGTTTCCAGGAGGGAACTTGCTCTCATCGGAAGACACTTATCCAACGATAAAGGAAATCACGTTATGTCGAGCATTAATGGCAATTATGTAAACGCTAACGCTGGCGCCAAACTGACGATCACCGATGGTAACGATTCCAACGGCACCTTCAGCGGCAAGTTCAGCCAGAACGGCGTGAACTACGACATCGCCTACGGGCATTACCATTTCCAGAACAGTACCGGGCAGCCGACGATCATCACGTTCGCGGCGCTGAATGATGGCACTGGCTATCAGTCCTGGACGCTGTTCTCGCCGGACCACAACTATTCGAAAGTTCGTGCGGTGGGTTCGCGTACTAACTTTGATGGTGATGTTGTGGGGCTGGCAGGAGAGTTCATCAAGCAATAATTGTTCGGTCAATTAAACAGGCCGGGGCACGAAAGTGCTCCGGCCTTTTTGTTGGCGGAGTTTTATTGGCAACTATCGATTTTGTATTAGTTGTCCCATGAAACCGGGTCAGGCGAATTTGATGCGTTGCATGAATACTTTCAATGCCTGAAAAGCATGCGTTTTGCAGCGTAACGCTGCAGCCCTTGTGGCGCGCGGCTTTGGCGGAATTGATCAACTCATTTATTCCAGAAAGGCCTATGCATAACATTAAAGATTACTTTCGGAGATAAGCGACAAACCCAATGATTCACACATCGACTCGCCGTGGGGGATTCAACAAACGGCGGATTGACTGTTGTGTAGAAAACGCAAAAAAGACCGCAGGGAGTGAATCAATGGGCAATGTCCAGACCGCCGCCAGTGCACAAGAGGTGCTGTGGCGCCAGGCACCGAGTGGCGAATTGGTCGATCTCGGCCGGCCCCATCGTGTGCCGTTGGGGCAGTTGCGTTTGCAGCGCGCGCCCAAGGGCATTCTGAGCCGTCGTGAAGCGATCCTGCTCGGCGTGCTGGCGCTGCTGGTGCATGGTGCGGTGATCTACTGGATCAATCAGCATCCGACACCGGCGTTGCCGATCGTGCCGCCGGAAATTCCGCCGATGACCATCGAGTTTTCGCGGCCGGCACCACCCGCGCCGCCCGTGGTTGAACCGCCGCCGCCCGCGCCGGTGGTCGAACCTCCGCCACCGGTTGAAGACGAGTTGGCGGTGAAGCCGCCACCGCCTAAACCGATCCCCAAACCCAAGCCGAAACCGGTGGTTAAACCGGTGCCGAAGCCAGCACCCAAAGCCGTGGAGCAACCACCGGCGCCGCCGCAACCGGCCGCCCCGGTCGCTGCGCCAGCGCCACCTGCACCCGCGGCTCCGGCTCCGGTAACGCCGGCCTCGGCCAACGCCGCGTATTTGAAGAACCCGGCGCCGGAATACCCGTCGCTGGCTCAGCGTCGCGGCTGGGAAGGCACGGTGATGTTAAGGGTGCATGTGTTGGCCAATGGCAAGCCGGGCGAGATCCAGATTCAGAAAAGCAGTGGCCGGCAGCAGCTCGACGACGCAGCGCTCAACGCCGTCAAACAGTGGAGCTTCGTGCCGGCCAAGCAGGGTGATGTCGCCCAGGACGGCTGGGTCAGCGTGCCCATCGATTTCAAGATTCATTAAACCGAAACCTATTCGCGCTAAATGTTTACACGAGGGAACACATCATGACGTTACTGGCCTCTCCACTGGAATCCATCGAAAGTGCGGTGATCTGGCTGCTAGTGGTTTTTTCCGTTGCCACCTGGGGACTGGCGCTGCTCAAGGCTGTGCAGTTCGGTCGTCTGAAGGCGCAGGATCGCAAGTTTCATAAACGCTTCTGGGCGGCGTCGAGTCTCGACTCCGCCGCTGAGTTGAGCGAAACCCAACCCGGCGCTGCGGCCCGGGTGGCACAAGCCGGTTACGCGGCGATTCAGGTGGGTGAGGCGCCGCAGGCCAATGATCTGAGCCAGGCGATCAACCATCAAGATCGCCTCGAACGTGCCTTGCGCCAGCAGATCGTGCGCGAACGGCGTTCGCTGGAAACCGGTCTGGCGGTGGTCGCGAGTATTGGCAGCACCTCGCCGTTTATTGGTCTGTTCGGCACGGTGTGGGGAATCATGGAAGCGCTCAAAGGCATCAGCGCGGCAGGCTCGGCGAGCCTGGAAACAGTCGCCGGTCCGATCGGTGCGGCACTGGTCGCCACCGGTGTGGGGATCGCCGTCGCGGTGCCGGCGGTGCTGGTTTACAACTACTTTTTGCGGCGTCTGAAACTGACGGCGGCGGATCTGGATGACTTCGCCCACGACTTCTACAGCCTGGCGCAGAAGAGTGCGTTCCGCGTGTTGATCCACCCGACTGCAAACAAGGTGTCGGCACCGGGCAACGCGACAAAAGTGAAGGAGGCGTCCTGATATGGCCTTTTCCACGCAAGACAGCGACGAGGTGCTGAGCGAGATCAACGTGACGCCGCTGGTGGATGTGATGCTGGTGCTGCTGGTGGTGTTTATCGTCACCGCACCGCTGCTGACCAATGCGATCCCGATCAATTTGCCGAAGACCGAAGCCGTGGCGCCGGTCGAGCAGAAAGACCCGCTGGTGGTGAGCATCGACGGTGCCGGCAAACTGTTTATCAACAAGGATGAAATCCAGCCGGACCTGTTGGAATTCAACCTCAAGTCGGCCAAGGCGAAAGACCCGGAAGTCCGCGTGCAACTGCAGGCCGACGACGGGGTGAACTACGGCGAAGTGGCGCGGGCCATGGCTTCGATCGAGCGGGCGGGGATTACCAAGTTGTCGGTGATCACCGCGCGGTAACAGGATTTACGTTTTTCCGGGGCCGTCTCCTTGGCAGGGTGCGGCCCTTTTTTTATCTCGCAAAAACTACCCCTGCAGGAGCTGCCGAAGGCTGCGATCTTTTGATTTTGATTTTAAGAACAAGAGCAAAAGATCGCAGCCTTAGGCAGCTCCTGCACAAAACAATTGATATTTCTTTTGAGTCTTAATAAATAGCTTCTTATTCCTTAACGAATATAAATCCCGTCCCTATACTCGATCAGGAACAGACACGACGCAGGAGAGCTCCCCCATGCGCAACGAATCAATCCGTTACCTGATTGTGCCGGGCTGGCAAGGATCGCCAGAAGATCATTGGCAAACCCACTGGCAGAACAGCCTGCCCAACAGCGCCCGGGTGGAGCAGGCCGACTGGCTGACGCCGCGCCGTGAAGACTGGGTCGCGGCGCTGGCCGAAGCGATTGCCGCCGACAGCACGCCAGTGATCCTGATTGCTCACAGCCTGGGTTGCGTCACCGTTGCGCATTGGGCGGCTACCGCGCCCGTGCAATACCTGCGGCAGGTGCGCGGGGCGTTGCTGGTTGCACCGGCGGATGTCGAGCGCCCGACTTGCGCACCGGCGCTGCGTAACTTCGCACCGATCCCGACTGACCTGCTGCCTTTCCCCAGTCAGGTCGTCGCCTCCGACAACGACGCCGCGGTCAGCGCGCCACGTGCGCTGGAGCTGGCGCGCGATTGGGGCGCCGAGGCGGGGATTCTCGCCGGGGCCGGGCACATCAACGTCAAGTCCGGGCACCAGCGCTGGGAGCAAGGTTTCGCTTACCTCTATCGCCTGCAAAACCGCCTGGAACACCACGCGCGGCGTCGCGCTTGAGTGGTATTTTTTCTTTTTGATCGCCCCCGTCTCCCGGCGGTTGTGGGCGGGAGTCTGCCATGAGTTTTGAAGCGTTCGGTCAGCCGTTGCTGACCTTTCCCGATGCGGAAAAAAGCCCCCTGAGCATCCGCGCCAAGGCGCTGGTCTTCGTTGATCCACGTTCGCGGCAACTGCGTGAAGAGCTGGAGCACCTGGCACCACGGACAATCTCGGTATTGATCCGTGGCGAGACCGGCACCGGTAAAGAGTTGCTCGCGCGCCACATCCACCGCGCCAGTGATCGCAGCGGTCTGTTCGTCTCGGTCAACTGCGGCGCGATCAGCCCGACGTATGCCGATGCCGAACTGTTCGGCTATGCCGCCGGCAGTTACACCGGTTCGGCCAGCAGTCGTGCCGGCTGGTTCGGTTCGGCCAACGGCGGCACGTTGTATCTGGACGAGATTGGCGACTTGCCGCTGCCGATTCAGATCAAACTGCTCGCCGCCCTGGAAAATCATGAAGTCACCCGCGTCGGCGCGCATCAGCCGAGCCCGGTGGATGTGCGGTTGGTCGCAGCCACCAGCATCGATCTGGCGCAAGCGGTGGACGCGGGGAAATTCCACGAACGGCTCTATCACTACCTCAGCGAAGGTCAGCTGGAATTGCCGGCCCTGCGCGAGCGGATCGGCGACATCCTGTCGTTGGCCGAATACTTTCTCGGCATCTACAGCCAGCGCCTTGATCTGCCGGTGCCGTTGATCAGCGAAGCCGCGCAGCACCTGCTGGAACGCCACAGCTGGCCGGGCAACACCCGCGAGCTGGAAAATGTCATTCACTTCGCGCTGCTGGTCAGCACTGGCGAGGAAATCCTCCCGGAGCACCTGAACCTGCCACAGACGCTGGTGCAGATCGAAAGCCAGATCAAACAAATCCTGGAAAATGGCAACGCCGCCGATCAGCAGGCGCTAAAGCAGTTACTGAACAACGCAGGCCTCGTGTAGGAGCTGCCGCAGGCTGGGATCTTTTGATCTTGCTTTCAGCGCTTTTAAACCATTGAAAATCAAAAGATCGCAGCCTGCGGCAGCGCCTGCATGTCTATCTCGCGTGTATGAACAAAATGGAATATCAACGTGAATAAACGTTATTGTCCGGGAATAAAAAATCCCGGTATTGTCCGCTTCACGCCAGAGATAGCACTTCACTGGCACACGTATTAATAGCCGTCGCCATTCGCGACCGTGATTCTCGATAAGGACACTGCATGAAAAAGGTTCTGTTGTTTACCGCATTGGCGGCTGCTCTGACTGCTTCCCTGGCCCAGGCCGGCGAGAAACTGGTGGTGGCGGCGACTCCGGTGCCGCACGCGGAAATTCTCGAGCTGATCAAACCGACCCTGGCCAAAGAAGGCGTGGATCTGGAAATCAAGGTCTTCACCGACTACGTGCAGCCGAACGTGCAGGTGGGCGAGAAGCGTCTGGATGCCAACTACTTCCAGACCAAGCCCTACCTGGACAGCTTCAATGCCGGCAAATACAAGGACGACAAGGCCAAGTACCTGGTGACCGTTCAAGGCGTGCACGTTGAACCGTTCGGTGGCTACTCGAGCAAGTACAAGAAACTGGCTGATCTGCCTGACGGCGCGACCATCGCTATCCCGAACGAGGGCAGCAACAGCGGCCGTGCCCTGATCCTGCTGCAGAAGGCGGGCCTGATCGAACTGAAAGATCCGAAAAACGCCCTGGCGACCCCGAAAGACATCGCCAAGAACCCGCACAACTTCAAGTTCAAGGAACTGGAATCGGCCCTGCTGCCACGCGTGCTGAAGGAAGTTGATCTGGACATGATCAACACCAACTACGCGCTGGAAGCCAAGCTGAACCCGACCAAGGATGCATTGGTGATCGAAGGCGCTGACTCGCCTTACGTAAACTTTCTGGTCGCCCGTGAGGACAACAAGAACAGCGACGCCATCAAGAAACTGGCCGCTGCGCTGACCAGCCCGGAAGTCAAAGCGTTCATCGAGAAGAAGTACAACGGCGCGGTGCTGCCGGCGTTCTGATCCGCCGCTTGAACCACCCCTTCAAGGTATGAAAACGCCGATGGCCAGTGAGGGTCATCGGCGTTTTTGTGTGCGCTCGATTTATGGGATCGACATGCCTGTGGCGAGGGAGCTTGCTCCCGCTGGAGGCCGAAGGACTCCCAATCGCGTGCCCGGTTTGCGACTGCTGCGCAGTCGAGCGGGAGCAGGCTCCCTCGCCACAAAATATCAAAAGCCAGATCGGGTTCAGGCCACCTGAGCCTTCAACGCCCGGCGCAACGCCACGAGCAATTTCACGATGTCCTGCGGGTCCAGTCGCTGCGGCACTTTTACGTCCATGTTGTCTTCCTTGTAATGGTTTGGCCGGGGGAGTCTGGCCAAAAGCTGTTCGTCCTTGGAGGGCTTTCACGCAAAAAAGATCCTTCCTACAGCGCAAGGGAAAATAGCCTTCTTATTCCTTCCCGGCAAACCCACAGGGTAGTTTTTTGAGTGATATCAATATGCTTTAACGGTATTTAAATTCTTGTTTTTATACCTATAAAGTCAGCACCTGCCGGACAGTTACCCGCTGTCCATGGACTGCATGACCGTCGCTTACCGAGCGACGTCCAGGATGCTTCATGACTTTCGACTACGCCTTTATCCTCAGTACCCTGCCGGCCTTTCTCAAGGCTGTGGGCGTGACGCTGCAAGTCGGGTTCATCGCCATCGGCACGTCGCTGCTGGTGGCCCTGCTCAACGCGACGATTCTGGTGTTCCGCACGCCTTACCTGCAACGCGCCGTCGGCCTGTATGTGGAGCTGGCGCGCAACACGCCGCTGCTGATTCAACTGTTCTTCGTCTACTTTGCCTTGCCGGCGCTGGGGATCAAGGTTTCCGGATTCACCGCGGCAATCATCACCATGACTTTCCTTGGCGGTGCCTACCTCACCGAGGTACTGCGCGCCGGCATCGATGCGGTGCCGCAGGCGCAACTGGAATCGGGGCGCTCCATCGGCCTGTCCCACGGCCAGTTGCTGCGCTACGTGATCCTGCCGCAGGCGGGGATTCTCAGCCTGCCGTCGCTGTTCGCCAATTTCATTTTCCTGCTCAAGGAAACCACCGTGGTCTCGGCGGTGGCGGTGCCGGAAATCCTCTACACCACCAAAAGCTACATCGCGCTCTACTACAAAACCTACGAAATGCTCGCCGTGCTGACGCTGATCTGCGTGCTGTTGTTCTTGCCGCTGTCGCTGTTGCTCAGCCGTCTGGAAAGGAGGCTCCAGCATGGCCAGTTCGGGTCTTGAGCTGCTCTGGGTGTCGTTGCCGCAACTGGCAAAAGGTGCCGGGCAAACCTTGTCGATTTCGTTCCTGAGCATCGCCATCAGCACCGTTGGCGGCGTGCTCTACGGCGCATTGCGCACGCTCAACGTGAAGTGGCTGAACACGATCCTGCGGGTCTATCTGGAACTGTTCCGGGCGATTCCGGTGCTGGTCTGGCTGTACCTGCTGTTTTTCGGCTTGCCGATTTTCTTCGGACTGAGCCTGCCGAGCTTCTGGTGCGCGGTGCTGGTGCTGTCGCTGTGGGGCGCCAGCGAGGTTGGCGAGGTGGCACGCGGTGCGCTGCATTCGTTGCCGCGCGGGCAGCGTGAGGCGGGGCTGTCGATCGGCCTGAATGCTGCGCAACTGTACGGCTACGTGTTGCTGCCGCAAGCGCTGAAGCGCATGACACCACCGACCATCAACGTCTACACGCGAATCATCAAGACCAGCTCGCTGGCGGTGCTGATCGGGGTGGTCGATGTGATCAAAGTCGGCCAGCAGATCATCGAGCGCACCTACGAATCGGTGCTGATCTACGGCGCGCTGTTCCTGTTTTTCTTTTTTATCTGCTACCCGCTGTCGGCCGCCTCGCGCGTGCTGGAGCGGCGCTGGACGCAAGCATGAGCGCATTGATCGAGTTTCAGGGTTTCAACAAATTCTATGGCGAGCAACAGGTGCTCAAGGGCATCGATCTGCGCGTGCGCAGCGGCGAAGTGATCGTCATTCTCGGCCCCAGCGGTTGTGGCAAAAGCACGTTGCTGCGTTGCCTCAACGGTCTGGAAGAAGCGCACAGCGGCAGCCTGAAATTTGTCGGTCGTGAACTGTTGGACAAGGCCACCGACTGGCGCGAAGTGCGCCAACAGATCGGCATGGTGTTCCAGAGTTATCACCTGTTTCCGCACATGAGCGTGCTCGACAATTTATTGCTTGGCCCGCTCAAGGTGCAAAAGCGCCAGCGCCGTGAAGCGCAGCAGCAAGCCGAAGCGCTGCTCGAACGCGTGGGCCTGGCGGATAAACGCGATGCCTTCCCGCGCCAGCTCTCCGGTGGCCAGCAGCAACGCATCGCCGTCGTCCGCTCGTTGTGCATGAACCCACGGGTCATGCTGTTCGATGAAGTCACCGCGGCCCTCGACCCGGAAATGGTCAAGGAAGTGCTGCAAGTGATTCAGGGCCTGGCCCGCGAGGGCATGACCCTGCTGATCGTCACCCACGAAATGGCCTTCGCCCGCGCAGTGGCCGACCGCATCGTGTTCATGGATGCCGGGCGTATCCTTGAACAGAACCCGCCCGAGATTTTCTTTACGAACCCGCAAACCGCACGCGCGCAGCAGTTCCTGGAGAAGTTCTCCTTCGTTGCAACACTGCCAAAAACGAATCCGACAAAGGAACTGGAACCGCTATGAAAACTGCCGCTTTTTTACTGCCTCTGCTCAGCCTTGCCTTGCTTGCCGGTTGCAGCAAAACCGAAGAACCGCCGAAGCCGAAAGTCGCCAGCGAAAGCGCCGCGCCAGCCGGCTATCTGGACAAGATCAAGGCCCGCGACAAACTGATCGTCGGCGTGTTCACCGACAAGCCACCGTTCGGTTTCGTCGATGAGGCCGGGCGCTACGTCGGTTTCGACACCGACATCGGCCGGCGTTTCGCCAAGGATCTGCTCGGTGACGAGAACAAAGTCGAGTTTGTTGCCGTGGAGCCGGCGAGCCGCATTCCGTTCCTGCAGAGCGACAAGGTCGACCTGATCCTCGCCAACATGACCGTGACTCCGGAGCGCAAGGAGGCGGTGGAATTCACCAACCCGAACCTCAAGGTTGCGGTGCAGGCATTGGTGCCGCAAAGCAGTGCGGTGAAAAAACTGGATGACTTGGCCACCCGCACCACCATCGTGACCACCGGGACTACTGCCGATATCTGGCTGACCAAGAACCATCCGGACTGGAAACTGCTGAAGTTCGAGAAAAACTCCGAGTCGTTGCAAGCCCTGGCCAATGGCCGTGGCGATGCCTACGCGCAGGACAATCTGGTGCTGTTCAGCTGGGCCAAACAGAACCCGGGCTACCGTGTGCTGGAGGAAAAACTCGGCGCCGAAGCACCGATTGCCCCGGCGGTGAAGAAGGGCAATGTCGAGCTGCGTGACTGGGTGAACAGCGAACTGGCGAAGCTGGGTGAAGAGAAGTACCTGCTCAAGCTGTACGACCAATACGTGCGCAAAGAGCTGAGCGATGACACCCGGCCTGAGAGTGTGATTGTCGAGGGTGGCAAGTGGCAGGGTTGATTAATTAAGGCGCAAAAGATCGCAGCCTGCGGCAGCTCCTACACGGACAGCGCTTGTCACCCTATCACGGCGCGACGCGAAACCTGTAGGAGCTGCCGCAGGCTGCGATCTTTTCGCTTTCAATCCGGCCAGTTCCACGCCGGCTCATCCAGTACCCGCTGCCCGACAATTCCGGTCTGGCCGAAGGTTTTCTCCAGCACGATGCAGTTGCATTCCGGATCCTCCTGCAACGCTGAAATCAACCGCCGTGCATGGGACACCACCCACACCTGACACTGTTCCGATGCGCGAATGATCAAGCGCGCCAGCGCCGGCAAAAGATCCGGGTGCAGGCTGGTTTCCGGTTCGTTGAGCACCATCAATGACGGTGGTCTTGGCGTCAGCAATGCGGCAATCAGCAACAGATAACGCAACGTCCCGTCCGACAGCTCCGCCGCCGACAAGGGTCGCAGCAACCCCTCCTGGAAAAACTCGATGGCAAAGCGTCCACCGGCCAGCGGTGCGATGTTCAGCCGTGCGCCGGGAAACGCATCGCTGATCGCCGCCTGCAACGCCTCGGGGTCGCCGATTTCATTGATGGTCTGCAACGCGGCTGCCAGATCGCGACCGTCGTGGTGCAGCACCGGCGTGCGCGTACCCAGTTGCGGTTGGCGCACCGGGGCGTCGGCGTCGCTGCGAAAGTGGTCGTAGAAGCGCCAGCGGCGGATGAACTCGCGCATCTGGAACACCTCTGGCGAACTGCGCAGGCTGCCGATTTGATCGAACAGGCTGTCGAAATTCGGTGTGTGCTGCGCCAGCACGTCCCAGCTGCGGGCTTCGCGGGCGCGGATCATCGCACCGTTGCGATCCACCAGCAGGCTCGCCGGGCGATAGAGCGGGCCGGCCCAGATGCATTCGCGCTTGATCTGCGGATCGAGGCTGAAACGCGAGGGGCTGGGCTGAGTGTCTCCCGGCAACATGAAGTGGCCGTTGGAGTCGGGCAGGCCGAGGCTGATGGAGTAGCTGAAATCCTCCCCGGCAAACCCCAGGCGCAGCCGTTTGACGCCCTGACGCACGGTCGGCTCGACCGCCACTTCGCCGCTGCGCATGCGTCGGCTGATGGTTTCCGGCCCGGCCCAGAACGTCGAGTCCAGCCCGCCCTCGCGGGCCAGTGCATTGACCACGCCACCCTGAGCGGTCTCCGCCAGCAGGCGCAAGGCGCGGTAGAGATTGGACTTGCCGCTGCCGTTGGGGCCGGTGATCAGGTTCAGCCGGCCCAGCGGGATCACCAATTTGTTGATCGAGCGGTAATTGGCCACCGCGAGGGTCTTGAGCATGGGCGTTTCCTTTGCCGGAGCCGATAGTGTGTCGTGCCTGTACCCCTGTGGCGAGGGAGCTTGCTCCCGCTGGGCTGCGAAGCGGCCCCCACCCCCGATTCGAAAGGTTTGCGCCTGCTGCGCAGTCGAGCGGGAGCAAGCTCCCTCGCCACAGAAATCAATGTGGAAAATGCGTTATTCCCGTGAGCGAACGTTGAACCCTGTTCTAAGCTCACAGTCGTATCGTCACTTGCACGTTCGTACACAGGAAGGAGTCTGCATGGCGAGTCCCGGATTGAAAACAGTTGTCGTGCTGAGCCTGCTCACATTGTTGACCGCTTGCGGCAAGAAAGAAGCCCCGGCGGAGTACCTGCCACGGGTCTTTGTGCAAGAGGTCAAACCTGCCGATTACGCGGCTGCCGTGACCCTGACCGGCGATGTGCAGGCGCGGGTGCAGACCGAACTGTCGTTCCGGGTCGGTGGCAAGATCATCCAGCGCATGGTGGATGTCGGCGACCGGGTCAGCGCCAGGCAAGTGCTGGCCAAACTCGATCCCAAGGATTTGCAGACCAACGTCGATTCCGCTCAGGCCCAGGTCATCGCCGAGCAGGCACGGGTCAAACAGAGCGCCGCAGCGTTCGTGCGTCAGCAGAAACTGTTGCCCAAGGGTTACACCAGCCAGAGCGAATTCGACTCCGCCCAAGCCGCCTTGCGCAGCAGCCAGAGCGCCTTGAGCGCGGCGCAGGCGCAACTGGCCAATGCCAAGGATCAACTGAGCTACACCGCGCTGATCGCCGATGCCCCGGGGATTATCACTGAACGCCAGGCAGAGGTCGGCCAGGTGGTCCAGGCGACCGCGCCGATTTTCAAACTGGCCCGCGATGGCGATCGCGACGCGGTGTTCAACGTCTACGAATCGCTGCTGGCCGAACGTCCTGCCGATCGCTCGATTGTCGTCAGCCTGCTCGATAATCCCGCGATCAAGACCACCGGCACGGTGCGCGAAATCACTCCGGCAGTGTCGGCGCAGTCTGGCACGGTACAAGTCAAAGTCACCCTCGACAGCCTGCCGCAGGGCATGCAGCTCGGCTCGGTGGTCAGCGCCACGGCCAAGGGCAGCGGCAAGTCGGCGGTGGAATTGCCATGGTCGGCGCTGACCAAAAACATCAGCGATCCGGCCGTGTGGATGGTTGACGACAAGGGCGAGGCGCAGTTGCACAACGTCACTGTCAGCCGCTACCTGATCGGCAAGGTGATCATCAGCGACGGTCTCAAAGGCGGGGAAAAAGTCATTGTCGCGGGTGGGCAGTTGTTGCATCCGGGCATGAAAGTCGAGATCGCCGAAAACACCTACAAGGATCTGCAACCGGGAGCACAGCCATGAAGCGTCTGGGGCTGTTATCCATCAGTGTGTTGCTGGCCGCCTGCTCGAAAAGCGAGCCACCTCCGGAGCCGGTACGACCCGTGCTGTCGATCAAGGTACAGGCGCTGAACGAGGAAACCCTCGGGCGTTTCGCCGGCAGCATTCAGGCGCGTTACGAGAGCAACACCGGTTTCCGCGTCGGTGGACGTATTGCCAGCCGTAACGTCGATGTCGGCACCGAGGTGCAAAAGGGTACGTTGCTCGCCACGCTCGACCCCTCCGATCAACAGAACCAGTTGCGTTCGGCCCAGGGCGATCTGGCCAAGGTGCAGGCGCAACTGATCAACGCCCAGGCCAATGCCCGGCGTCAGCAGGCGCTGTTTGATCGTGGGGTGGGCGCGCAGGCACAACTGGACATCGCCATCACCGATCTGAAAACCACCCAGGCCTCGCTCGATCAGGCCCGGGCGGCGGTCGATCAGAGCAAGGATCAGCTCGGCTACACCGAGCTGCGCGCCGACCACAAAGCCGTGGTCACCGCATGGAATGCCGAAGCCGGCCAAGTGGTGACCGCCGGCCAGCAAGTGGTGACTCTGGCGCAACCGGACATCAAGGAAGCGGTGATCGACCTGCCGGACACACTGGTTGATCAGATCCCCGCCGACGTAGTGTTTCTGGTGGCCGGGCAACTCGACCCGAGCATCAATACCACCGCGACCATTCGCGAGATCGAACCGCAGGCTCAAAGCGCCACGCGCACCCGCCGCGCGCGGCTGACCCTGGCCAGCACCCCGGAGGGGTTTCGCCTCGGTACGGCGATCAGCGTGACCCTCAGTTCGGCGATCAAGCCGCGTATCGAGTTGCCTGCCACTGCCCTGCAGGAAGCCGATGGCAAGACCCGCATCTGGGTGGTCGACACCTCCAGCAAAACCGTCGCGCCCCGTGACGTCAGCGTGATCAGCCGTACCGACGGCACCGTGGTGCTGGCCGACGGCGTCAAATCTGGCGAGCGCGTGGTCAGCGCAGGCGTCAACAGTCTTAAACCCGGACAAGCCGTGAAACTCGACGAGGACAGTCAATGAAAGGCTCTTTCAATCTCTCCGAATGGGCCCTCAAGCATCAGTCGTTCGTCTGGTACCTGATGTTCGTCGCGTTGCTGATGGGGGTGTTCTCTTACTTCAATCTGGGGCGTGAAGAAGATCCTTCGTTCACCATCAAGACCATGGTCATCCAGACCAAATGGCCGGGCGCGACCCAGGAGGAAACCCTCAAGCAGGTCACCGACCGCATCGAGAAAAAACTCGAGGAGCTCGATTCTCTCGACTACGTGAAAAGTTACACGCGCCCCGGTGAATCGACGGTCTACGTGTACCTGCGCGACACCACCAGCGCCAAGGACATTCCGGAAATCTGGTACCAGGTGCGCAAGAAGATCGATGACATTCGCGGACAGTTTCCCCAAGGGATTCAGGGGCCCGGATTCAACGATGAGTTCGGTGACGTCTACGGCTCGGTCTACGCGTTTACCGCCGACGGCCTGACCATGCGCCAGTTGCGCGACTACGTGGAACAGGCCCGCGCCGAGATCCGCAACGTGCCGGGTCTGGGCAAGATCGAGATGATCGGCCAGCAGGACGAAGTGATTTACCTGAACTTCTCCACCCGCAAGCTCGCGGCATTGGGCATCGATCAGCGTCAGGTGGTGCAGAGCCTGCAATCGCAGAACGCCGTGACTCCGGCGGGTGTGATCGAGGCCGGGCCCGAGCGTATCTCGGTGCGTACTTCAGGGCAGTTCGCCTCGGAGAAGGATCTGGCCGAGGTCAATCTCAAACTCAATGAGCGCTTCTATCGTCTGGCCGATATCGCCGACATCAGTCGCGGTTATGTTGACCCGGCCACGCCGGAATTCCGTTTCGACGGCAAGCCGGCAATCGGTCTGGCGATTGCCATGCAGAAGGGCGGCAACGTTCAGGAATTCGGCAAGGCGTTGCACCAGCGGATCGACCAGATCACCGCTGATCTGCCGGTTGGCGTCGGCGTCCATACGGTGTCCGATCAGGCCGTGGTGGTGGAAGAGGCGGTTGGTGGCTTCACCAGCGCGCTGTTCGAAGCGGTGATCATCGTGCTGGTGGTCAGCTTCATCAGTCTTGGTGTGCGCGCCGGGCTGGTGGTGGCGTGCTCGATTCCGCTGGTGCTGGCGATGGTGTTTGTGTTCATGGAATACAGCGGTATCACCATGCAGCGGATTTCCCTCGGCGCGCTGATCATCGCCCTCGGGCTGCTGGTGGACGACGCGATGATCACCGTGGAGATGATGGTCACGCGTCTGGAAATGGGCGAGACCAAGGAGCAGGCGGCTACGTTTGCCTACACCTCGACGGCGTTCCCGATGCTCACCGGTACGCTGGTGACCGTTGCCGGCTTCGTGCCAATCGGCCTCAACGCCAGCTCCGCCGGTGAGTACACCTTCACCCTGTTTGCGGTGATCGCGGTGGCCATGCTGGTGTCGTGGATCGTCGCGGTGCTGTTCGCACCGGTAATCGGCGTGCACATCCTCAGCACCAATGTGAAACCTCACGAGGGCGAGCCGGGACGCATTGGCCGGGCATTCAACCACGGTTTGCTGTGGTCGATGCGCAACCGCTGGTGGGCGATCGGCATCACCGTGTTGTGCTTCGTGCTGGCGGTGTTCTGCATGCGCTTTGTGCAAAATCAGTTCTTCCCGTCCTCCGATCGCCCGGAAATCCTCGTCGATCTGAACCTGCCGCAAAACGCCTCGATCGACGAAACCCGCAAGGCCGTGGACAAGCTCGAAGCCACGCTCAAGGGCGATCCGGACATCGTGCGCTGGAGCACTTACATCGGTCAGGGCGCGATCCGTTTCTACTTGCCGCTCGACCAGCAATTGCAGAACCCGTACTACGCGCAACTGGTGATCGTCAGCAAAGACTTCGAGGCCCGCGAAGCCCTCAGCCAACGCCTGCGTGAACGCTTGCACAAGGATTTCGTCGGCATCGGCAGTTACGTGCAGGCGCTGGAAATGGGCCCGCCGGTGGGGCGCCCGATCCAGTACCGGGTCAGCGGCAAGGACATCGATCAGGTGCGCAAGCACGCTATCGATCTGGCGACCGAACTGGACAAGAACGAGCACATCGGCGAGATCATTTACGACTGGAACGAGCCGGGCAAAGTGCTGCGCATCGACATTGCCCAGGACAAGGCGCGTCAGCTCGGGCTGTCCTCGGAAGACGTGGCGAAGCTGATGAATAGCATCGTCAGCGGCTCGCCACTGACCCAGGTCGATGACGATATCTACCTGATCAACGTCGTCGGCCGCGCGGTGGATTCCGAACGCGGCACCCCGGAAACCCTGCAGAACCTGCAGATCGTCACACCCAACGGCACGTCGATTCCGCTATTGGCCTTTGCCACCGTGCGGTATGAGCTGGAGCAACCGCTGGTGTGGCGTCGTGACCGTCTGCCGACCATCACCATCAAGGCCTCGGTGCGCGACGAGATCCAGCCGACCGACCTGGTGAAACTGCTCAAGCCGTCGATTGATGCTTTCGCTGAAAAACTCCCGGTCGGCTACAAAGTCGCCACGGGCGGTACGGTCGAGGAAAGCGGCAAGGCCCAGGGACCGATCGCCAAGGTCCTGCCGTTGATGCTGTTTTTGATGGCGACCTTCCTGATGATCCAGTTGCACAGCGTGCAGAAGATGTTCCTGGTGGCAAGTGTCGCGCCGCTGGGTCTGATCGGCGTGGTGCTGGCGCTGGTGCCGACCGGTACGCCGATGGGCTTCGTGGCGATCCTGGGGATCCTTGCACTGATCGGTATCATCATCCGCAACTCGGTGATTCTGGTGACGCAGATCGATGAGTTCGAGCAGAAGGGCTATACGCCGTGGGATGCGGTGGTGGAAGCGACCGAGCACCGGCGTCGGCCGATCCTGCTGACGGCTGCGGCGGCGAGCATGGGCATGATTCCGATTGCCCGGGAAGTGTTCTGGGGGCCGATGGCCTACGCGATGATTGGCGGGATCGTGGTTGCGACGTTGCTGACCCTGCTGTTTCTGCCAGCGCTGTATGTGGCCTGGTACAAGATTCGCGAGCCGAAGAAAGAGACAGCATAAGGCAAAAGCAAAAGATCGCAGCCTGCGGCAGCGCCTACAGGAAATCCCATGTCGGCGCTGCTGCAGACTGCGATCTTTTGATCTTCAGCCAACCCGCCGCCAGACACTCGCCAGCCAAGGCTGCTGCTCGCGCGGCAATCCCGCCGGCCGGTAGTAATGTTCAAGCTCGACAAACCCCGCCGCCGTCAACAACCCGCGCCACGCGTCCAGGTCGTGATATGAGCCGTAGCGTGGCCCATTCCAGCCCTCACGGTTATCCCCGCGCGGATTGGAACTGAACAACACCCCGCCCGGTTTCAGCGTGCCATGCAGCTGCTTGAGCACCCGCGGCAACTCCTGCAACGGCACATGAAACAGCACCGCATTGGCGAAGATACCGTCGAAGTGCTCGGCCGGCAGATCGAGTTTCAGAAAGTCCTGCTGCCAGACCTCGCAACCGCTGTCTTCGCGGGCCATGCGCGCAAATTCCTCTGAGCCATCGAGACCGACCGCGACGTGGCCCATGCGGGTGAACGTCTGCAAATCACGTCCGGGGCCGCAGCCGAAATCGAGCAGGGTGAACGGCGCAGTGCCGTGGATATGCCGTAGCAGCGCGTCGATGTTCTGGCTGACATCGTGATCGCGGGTGCCTTCGCGGAAGTCTTCGGCCACCGAGTTGTAGTGGCCGAGGGTGGTGGCGGTGATCTGTTCCAGATCGGTGGGAGTCTGTTTCATGGGGCGGACTGTTTGGGGGAGTTGGGCAGACTATAAGCGCTTTCGCGCTTTAAAAGATCGCAGCCTTCGGCAGCTCCTACAGAAGATCGCATTCCCCTGTAGGAGCTGCCGAAGGCTGCGATCTTTTGATCTTGCTTCAGCGCTTGTTCAGACCTCTGGCGAGGCGATCGCCCCCGAGCTGAATCACCGCCACCAACGCCACCAGCAACACAATCACCGTCAGCATGATCTGGCTGTCAAAACGTTGATAACCGTAGCGGTAAGCGATATCGCCGAGGCCGCCGGCGCCAATCGCCCCGGCCATGGCCGACGAGTTGATCATCGTCACCAGCGTAATCGTGAACCCGCCGACGATTCCCGGCAGCGCTTCCGGCAACAGTACATGCCAGACGATGTGCCAGCGCCGGCAGCCCATGGCTTGCGCCGCCTCGATCAAGCCGTGATCGACCTCACGCAGACTCACTTCGGCAATCCGCGCAAAGAACGGCGTCGCGGCGATGGTCAGCGGCACCACCGCCGCCCACACACCGTACGTGGTGCCGACAATCAGCCGGGTGAACGGAATCAGCGCGACCATCAGAATCAGAAACGGGATCGAGCGGAACAGATTCACGAACGCGCCCAGCGCCCGGTTGAGCAGCGGCGCCTGATAGATCCCGCCCTTGTCGCTGGTGACCAGAATCACCGCCATCGGGATCCCCACCAGCAACGCGATCAGCGACGACACGCCGACCATCAGGAAGGTGTCGATGAAACCCTGGAGCAAACGATCAAACCACATAACCCGATACCTCCACTCGTTGCGCCCACTGCCCGGCGCGCTCGCGCAATTGTTCGGCGCTCAGGGATGAGCCGCTGACCGCCAGCAACAGTTGTCCCAGCGCGTGGCCCTGAATCCGCTCGAGGCCGCCCTGCAGCAACTTCACGCGTCCGCCGAGGGCGGCGAACAGCGCTGCCAGATCCGGCTCGTCGCTGGCACTGCCGGTGAACTGCAAACGCAGCACCACCGCCGCCTCGGAGGAGGGCGGCTGGGCATGCAGACGGCTTTGCAGTTCTGCCGGCAAGGCGTGTTGCAGCGGCGCGAGCAAGGTCTGGCTGACCTCGTGCTGCGGATTGCCGAACACTTCCCAGACCGGGCCCTGCTCGACGATCCGCCCGTGTTCCAGCACTACCACGCGGTCGCAGATTTCGCGGATCACCGCCATTTCGTGAGTGATCAGCACAATGGTCAGGCCCAGGCGCTGATTGATCTCGCGCAGCAGGCCGAGGATCGACTGAGTGGTCTCGGGATCGAGCGCCGAAGTGGCTTCGTCGCACAGCAGAATGTCCGGGTCATGCACCAATGCGCGGGCGATGCCGACGCGCTGTTTCTGCCCGCCGGAAAGCTGCGCCGGGTAAGCCTTGTGCTTGTCTTGCAGGCCGACCAGTTCGAGCAGTTCACGCACCTTCTGCTCGCGTTGCGCCTTCGGCACGCCCGCGACTTTCAGCGGCAGTTCGACGTTCTGCCACACGGTCTTGGCCGACATCAGGTTGAAGTGCTGGAAGATCATGCCGATCCTTCGGCGCAGCGCGACCAGGCGATCCTCATCGAACTCGCCGATGTCGACCTGATCGATCAGCACGCGTCCCGCCGTCGGTTGTTCCAGACGATTGATCGTGCGGATCAGTGACGACTTGCCGGCGCCGCTGCGGCCGATGATGCCGAACACCTCGCCGCGCTGAATCGCCAGGTCGATGCCTTGCAGGGCCGCCACCGGGCCTTGCCGGCCCGCGTAGGTTTTACCCAGGCCGATGAAGCGCACGTGGGCACGATTCAGCTCGGGATGCAGTTCGGTTTTTTCAGCATGTTTTGGCTCTGGAATCTCCAGTCGCCGTTGGATCGCGGCGGTCATGTTCAGCTTTCCCAACCGGCCTGATACAGCTTGCCGTGAGCCTTATCCAGCGCGGCGCGAACGGCCGGCGAGTGCTGGTAGATGTCGACGAATTTGATCAGGCGCGGGTCGTCCTTGCTCTTCGGCTGGATGACGAACTGGATCACGTATTCCTTGTGGTCGAGACCGTCGAACAGCAGCGCTGAGCCTGCGTCAAAAGTCTTCGCCAGACGAATATAGGCCGGGTAGCCCTGAACCAGATCGGCGTCATCGTAGGCGCGCACCAGTTGCACGGCTTCGACTTGCAGGATCTTGATCTTCTTCGGGTTGGCGACGATATCGTCTTCGGTGGCCTTGTAGCCGACTCCAGGTTTGAGGGTGATCAGACCGGCCTTGGCCAGCAGTTGCAGGCCGCGACCGCTGTTGATCGGGTCGTTGGCGATGGCGACGCTGGCGCCTTCGGGCAACTCGTCGAAGCTTTTGTATTTTTTCGAGTAGAGGCCGACGTTGTTGATGATCCCCGGGGCGAACGGCACCAGGTCAAAACCGGAGGCCGCCTTGGCGTTTTCGAGGAACGGGATGTGCTGGAAGTAGTTCACGTCGATGTCGCCGGCGGCGAGGCTGACGTTCGGTGCGATCCAGTCGGTGAACTCCACCAGCTCGACTTTCAGGCCTTGTCTGGAGGCTTCTTCGACGGCGGCTTCCAGTGGAATGGCGAAGGCGGCGGTGGTGCCGATTTTAAGGGGTGCATCGGCGGCGAACACCGCTGAGCTGAACAGGCCGAAGGCCAGGGCCAGTGCTTTGACTGGGTGGGACAGGAATTTCTGGGTCATGGTGTGGTTTCCAGTCAGTGCATGAATTTTGTGGTGTCTGGTCGGGCCTCATCGCTGGCAAGCCAGCTCCCACAGGTTTTGTGAACGCCACAGACCCTTGTGGGAGCTGGCTTGCCAGCGATGCTTTTAGCGGCGGTACGAAGATCCGGTATGTTGCTCAGGTAACTGCGCCCCTGCGTGAAACAGCTTTTCGCGCAAACTGCCGCTGTCATACGCGGTCTTGTACGATCCGCGCCGCTGCAACTCCGGAATCACCAGTTCGATGAAATCGACATAGCTTTCCGGGGTCACGATGCGCGTGAGGTTGAAGCCGTCCAGTCCGGTTTCAGCGATCCACGCTTCCAGTTCATCCGCCACTTGCTCAGGCGAGCCGACCACGGTGATGTAGCGGCCACCGAGGGCGTGCTGGTCGAGCAATTTGCGGCGGGTCCAGTCGTTGTTCTGCAGGTTCTTGGTTGCGGACTGGATGGCGTTGCTCTTGACGTACTGGATCGGCTCGTCGATTTCGTATTGGGAAAAATCGATGCCGGTGGACGCCGAGAAGTGCGCCACACCGGCCTCGGCACTGGCATGACTCAAGTACTCTGCGTGCTTGGCCCACGCGGCCTCTTCGGTCGCGCCGACGATCACGTTGAGGCCCATGAACACCTTGATGTCCTCGGGATTGCGCCCGGCCTCGACGGCGCTGGCGCGGACCTTGTCCACCTGCACCTTGGTCGATGGCTTGTTCTGGCCGCTGATGAACACGCACTCGGCGTGACGCCCGGCGAACAGCAATCCACGATCGGAACTGCCAGCCTGGAACAGCACAGGCGTGCGCTGCGGCGACGGCTCGCAGAGGTGATAACCCTCGACTTGATAGAATTCGCCGTGGTGCTCGACCTTGTGCACCTTCTCCGGCTGGGCGTAGATGCGCTGCACGCGGTCATTGAGCACCGCGCCGTTTTCCCAACTGCCCTCCCAGAGTTTGTAGAGCACTTCGAGGTACTCGTCGGCCTGATCGTAGCGACGGTCATGCTCGACCTGTTCGCGCAGGCCCATGGCCTTGGCGGCGCTGTCGAGGTAACCGGTGACGATGTTCCAGCCGACCCGACCACGGCTCAGATGATCGAGCGTGGACATGCGGCGGGCGAACAGATAGGGCGGTTCATAGGTGAGGTTGGCGGTGAGGCCGAAGCCGAGATTTTTCGTCACGGCGGCCATCGCTGACACCAGCAGCAGCGGGTCGTTGACCGGCAACTGGATCGACTCTTTGAGCGTGACGTCCACCGAGTTCTGGTAGACGTCGTACACGCCGACGATGTCGGCGATGAACAGTCCGTCGAACAAACCGCGCTCCAGCAACTGCGCCAGTTCGGTCCAGTATTCGATGGTGTTGTAGCGCGTCGAGGTGTCGCGCGGGTGTGTCCACAAACCGTGGTTGATGTGGCCAATGCAGTTCATGTTGAACGCATTGAGCAGGATCTTCTTTTTCGCGGCGCTCATCAGATCGTTCCTCGCAGCGGAGGCTTTTCGTCGTTGAGGTAGTAATTGCCCACCGCGTGATACTTCCAGCGCACCGGGTCGTGCAGGGTGTGCACCCGGGCATTGCGCCAGTGACGGTCGAGGCCGTGCTCGATCAGGGTCGCCTGGCTACCGGCCAGTTCGAACAGGGTGCTGCCGGCAGCCAGGGAAATTTCGGTGCTGATCGCCCGCGCTTCGGCGACGGCAATCGAGGCAGCAGCGACGGTCTCGGCGTTGGTCTCGGCCTGGGCCTTGTCGAGGGATTCGCCGGCGCGTTCCAGCAGTGCTTCAGTGGCGTGCAGACGAATACTCAAGTGACCGAAACTCTTCAGGGTCAGCGGGTCTTCGGTGGCTTTGTCGTTGCCGGAGTCGATCCATGGCCGGGTCTTGCTGCGCACGAAGTGCAGGGCATCTTCATAAGCAGCGCGGGCGATGCCAGTGTCGATGGCGGCGTGAAGGATCTGCGCCAGCGGGCCGACCGTGGTCGGACGCTCGAAAGCACTCTGGAACGGGACCACGTCCTCGGCGGCAACGTAGACGTCTTCGAACACCACGGATCCGCTGCCGGTGGTGCGCTGACCGAAACCACTCCAGTCGTCGATCACGGTCAGGCCCTTGCTGTCACGCGGGACGAAGGCCAGTTGCTGCACGCCATTTTCATCGACCACGGAGGTCGGGATACGCTGCGCGTAGATCGCGCCGGTCGCGTAAAACTTGCGCCCGTTGATGCGATAGCCGTCGCCGTCACGCTTGAGGCTGGTGACGCGGTCGTGGGCGGTTTTGGTGCCCAGTTCCGCCAGCGCGTTGCCGAAACGTTGACCGGCCAGCACCTCGGCGTACAGCCGCTGTTTCTGCTCGTGGCTGCCGTTAACGCGCAGCACTTCGAGGGCGTAGAAATGGTTCTGCGGAATCTGTCCGAGGGAGCCGTCGGCCTGAGCGATCAGGGCGATGACTTTGGCCAGGGTCACGTTGGACACGCCGGCGCCGCCGTATTCCTTGGGCACGCTGATGCCCCACAGGCCAGAGCGGGAAAATACGTCGAGTTCCGGCAGTGGCAGGCGGCGTTCACGGTCGCGCACGGCACTGTCGCGTTTGAAATCTTCGGCCAGGTCGCTGGCGACAATCAGGGCTTGTTCATCGCTGGTGATGACCGCGACGGGGTGAGAATAAGTCATATGCTTCTCCAGATGTCTGGTCGTTAAATCCAGGAATGGCGAGCCGGTAGAGTGCCGTTGAGGCGATAGGCGCCGACCGCGTGATATTTCCAGCGCACCGGGTCGTGCAGGGTGTGCACCCGGGCGTTGCGCCAGTGGCGGTCGAGGTTGAATTCGGCGAGGGTCGCGCGGCTGCCGGCCAGTTCGAAAAGCTTCTCGCTGGCGAGCAAGGAAATCTCGGTAGTCAGCACTTTGGCTTCGGCCACCGCAATCGAAGCGCGGGCGGCGGACTCGGCGGTGAGCGGTGCGGCGTGCACCTGATCCAGCACTTGCCCGGCCTTGCGCAGCAATGCCTCGGCGGCGTGCAGTTCGATTTTCAGTTTGCCGATGTCGGCGATCACGTAGAGGTCATCGCTGGCGCGTTCCACCTTGGCGTCGATCCACGGCCGTGCGCGGGTTTTGACGAATTCGATGGCGTCGTCGATGGCGCCACGGGCGATGCCGGCGTCGATGGCCGCTTGAATCAGCTGCGACACGGCACCTTGGGTATTCGGCTTCTCGTTGATCTTCCAGTTGTCGACCACCAGGCTCGACTCGACCCGCACGTTGTTGAGCAGAATCGTGCCACTGGCGGTGGTGCGCTGACCGAAGCCTGACCAGTCATCGACTATGCGCAGGCCCGGGGTGCCACGGCGGACGAATGCCAGCACCTGCTTGCCGTCGTCATTCAGCGCCTTGACCGCCACCCAGTGCGCGAACAGCGCGCCGGTGGAATAAAACTTCTGGCCGTTGATCACATAATCATCGCCGTCGGCGGTGATGCGCGCTTTCAATTCCAGGGTGTTTTTGGTGCCGCGCTCAGGGCCGGCGTTGCCGATGCGCCAGCCTTCCAGAACACTCTGGAACAGCTGTTTTTTCTGCGCCTCGGTGGCGCTGCCGAGTACCAGATTGATGATGCCGAACTGGTTCTGCGGGATCTGTCCCAGCGCCGGGTCGGCCGCGGAAATGATCGCGAACACCTCGGCCAACGTGACAAACGAAACCTGTGGGCCGCCGTATTCACGGGGGATGGCAATGCTGCCCAGACCGCTGCGGGTGAACTGTTCGATTTCCGACCACGGCAACTTGCGCTGACGATCACGTTTGGCGGCCTGCGCGCGGGCAACTTGCGCCAGTTCGTGGGCAGCCTTGATGGCTTGGGCGTCGTTGCGCAAAACCTGCGCGGGCAACAACAACGGGGCGATGTCCAGATCCGACTGGACGTTTGCATCGGCCAGACTGGACATCAGTGCCGCTCCCTGGCTGCACGCAATGCCCTGGCGATCTGCACTGGGGTGATTGTGTTCCGGACCATACTACCTACCTCACATCTCATGAAAAACGCCGCAAAAGTGCGGCGAACGAAAGAATGTCCGGTGGTCCGGTTCATATACCCTAAGCGTGTATAAATATTAAATAAACTAACTTTTAGGAATATGTATAGAAGGGGCGGTGGTCGGGTTGGTTAACAGGCTCCCAGCCGTGGTGGTGCAACCTGTGGTGAGGGGATTTATCCCCGACAGGCCGCGCAGCGGCCCTTTCTGAATCATAAGAAACGGGACTGCTTCGCAGTCCATCGGGGCGGTGCGACTTTTCTCTGGATCCCCTCACTACAAAGCCCCATGAGTACAGGAATGGGGCATCAATCCTTGGTCGATTCAGCGGCCTTCAGATCCTGGCGCAGCGGCACCTTCAGATAAGGATTCACGCAACCGATCTTCAACGTCCGTGGCGGTGCCCAGCGTGAGTTGTTGCCGACCCAGTCGATGACGCAGTAGGTCACATCGAGGCGCAGATCCTCACCGCCCTCTACGATCACTGCCGGTGGTACCCAGACCTGAATCGGCAGGCCGACATCGGCAGCGGTGATTCGGGCCAGGTCCATGCGCACATCGCCCCAGCGCAAAGTGATGGCGTCGTCCTCGGCCATGTTCCGGTAGGGCTCGATGGTCAGAGGCACGCCGCGTTTGATCTGATTGGGATTCACGCCCTGGCGGCGGATGGTGTCGGGTACCGTGACCGGCGCCAGTTGCTGATTCTCGTCACCGCACAACGCCGAAGGCTGGCCGCCTGGGCAGTCGAGCTTGACTTGAACCCGGGTTGCCGCCGACAGCGCCGGTCCCTGCCCGATTTGCATGACCCGATAGTGAATCCGTGCGGTACCGCTGGCGATGAAGCTCTCCGGCACTCGCAGACTGACCGATGTGCCGAGGTCTTCACTGGTCAGGACGCGTGAGGCGACGTAGCAGTTGTTCCAGAACAGTTCGATCAGATCGCCGGCGTCCATACCGGGGTACGGCAGAACATCGATCAGCAGATGCGCGGCCGCGGCCAGGTTGACGGCGTTTTTCTGCGCGGCTGCCAGGTGCGGGGCTGCCAGTTCGGGGGTATGCGAAGTGCGGATCATCGGGCTCTCTCCTTGAAATCTTGCGGCGAATTCCGTTTCTTGAAAAAACAAAAGGCGTGATGAATCGGTTATGCAGCCTGAACTTTTGTTCAGACTGAGTGCGAATTGATTCAACTAGTGGGTGCCGGTTGACGACTAGATAAGAGTGTGCGGGAAAGAGTGTCAATAGAGTGTCTTAGTTAATCCGTGAATTACCGATTAATCAGAAGATTCCTACGTTGTGCAGTCACGCTGCCTAGCCGCAATGGCGAATGGAACTACGGTTTTTTGGCAGTTTTTATTGTTTTAGTGCAGGCGAGTTTGGATCGTTTCGCAGGCAAAGAGATGCGCAACGGATTAAGCCCAACGGCTGCAGAACATGTATGTATTGTTTTGACAGGTTTTAGAATGGAGGGGCTTAGATGTTTGTGTAGGCGGGAAAAGTATAACTTCCATCCGTGGAAGTTAATGACTCAAAGCAATAAGCTTCTCAGGCGTGATTCAGAAACTTGCTGAGAAACTGTTTGGTGCGCTCTTCTTTCGGGTTGGCAAACAAGGCTTTGGCTTCGCCTTGCTCGACGATCACGCCCTTGTCAAAAAACACCACACGGTTGGCCACATCGCGGGCGAACCCCATTTCGTGAGTGACGATGACCATGGTGCGTTTTTCTTCAGCCAGACCACGAATGGTCGCCAACACTTCGCCGACCAGTTCCGGGTCGAGCGCCGAGGTCGGTTCGTCGAACAGGATCACTTCCGGCTCCATCGCCAGCGCCCGGGCAATCGCCACGCGCTGTTGCTGACCGCCGGAGAGACGACGCGGATACGCATCTTCCTTGCCGGCCAGACCGACCTTTGCCAACAGCTTCATGCCCAGGGCAACGGCTTGCTCGCGCGGCATCTTCTTGACCACGATCGGCCCCTCGATGACGTTTTCCAGTGCGGTGCGGTGGGGGAACAGGTTGAAGTTCTGGAACACGAAACCCACGTGCTGGCGCAAATTGCGCACCAGACTTTGCTGCTGGTTCAGCGGGCGGCGGGTATCGATTTCGATATCGCCGACCTTGATCCGGCCGCTGGTGGGCTCTTCAAGGAAATTCAGGCAGCGCAGGAACGTGGTTTTACCCGAACCGCTGGGGCCGATGATGGCCACGACCTCGCCTTCCTTTACTTCAAGATCGATGCCTTTGAGCACCTCTTGACCCTTGAACTGCTTTGTCAGTTTTTCCACGACAATCATGGGTCAGGACTCCTGGTCGTGCCGATTGGCCCGCTCTTCCAACTTGTTCTGCAGGTGCGAGAGCACCGTGGCCAGAATCCAGTAGATCAGCGCGGCGGCAAGATACATGGTGAAGACTTCGAAAGTCCGGGCGGTAATCAGTTGCGCCTGGCGGAACAGTTCCGGCACCTGAATGGTGGCGGCCAGTGCCGTGTCCTTGACCAGCGAAATGAAGCTGTTGCCCAACGGCGGCAGCGCCGTGCGCATGGCCTGCGGCAGGATGGCCCGGCGCAGGGTTTGCGCACGGGTCATGCCGATGCTCGCAGCGGCCTCCCATTGACCACGTTCGATCGAACCGATCGCCGCGCGGAGGATTTCACAGGCGTAGGCGGCCATGTTCAGCGAGAAGCCGATCAGCGCCGCCGGCAGCGGATCCAGTTCCAGACCCAGTTGCGGCAAGCCGTAATAGATCACGAACAGTTGCACCAGCAACGGCGTGCCGCGGAAGAACGACACGTAGATGCGGGCAATCCAGCTCACCAGTTTGAAGCGCGACAGGCGCATCAAGGCCAGGCCGAAGCCCAGCAGCAAGCCGAAGAACATGCCGCCCAGGCTGAGGATAACCGTGTAGTACGCGCCCTTGAGCAGAAAGGGCGCGGAGTCCAGTGCGAGTTGGAAAGCTTCTTCCATTATTTGGTGACGTCAGCGTTGAAGTATTTCTTCGACAGCTTCTCAAGGGTACCGTCGGCACGCAGCTCGTCGAGGGCTTTGTTCACCGCAGCCAGCAGCTCAGGCTCGCCTTTGCGCAGGGCGATACCGGATTCCTGACGGGAGAACGCTTCACCGGCAGCCACGGTTTTCGGGGCTTTCTTGGCGTATTCCAGTGCGGCCAGACGGTCGATCAGGATGGCGTCGGTGCGGCCGTTGTTCAGGTCGGCGAACTTGGTCGGATCATCGTCGTAGGTGCGCACGTCAGCGCCCGGCACGTTGGCGCGAACCCATTGTTCGTAGTTGGTGCCCAGGCCGACACCGACTTTCTTGCCGGACAGATCGGCGGCAGTCTTGATGTTCAACTTGGCTTCCTTGTCCTTCAGCACCAGCGCCTGGATCCCGGAAACGGTGTACGGCTCGGAGAAGTCATATTTCTTCTTGCGCTCGTCGGAGATGGTCACTTGGTTGACCACGACGTCCAGACGCTTGGATTCCAGCGCAGCGAGGATACCGTCCCACTTGGTCGGCTGAATCTTGGCTTTGACGCCGAGTTTCTGCGCCAGGGCTTCGGAGAGCTCGACTTCGAAACCGGACAGTTTGCCGTCGGCGTCAACGAAGCTGAACGGTGGGTAAGTGCCTTCCAGGCCGACGTTGATGACGCCTTTGTCCTTGATCTGTTGCAGCTGCTCACCGGCGGTTGCCTGGCCGATCAGGCCGGCGCTCAGTGCAAGGCCCAGCGAACCTACCAGCAGAGTGCGACGTAGTGCGGAAAAATTCATGACAAGCCCCTGTGTTTTCTTATGGAAGACGCTTAAGGAAGGTTGGCGAATCCGGGAATTGAACGACTGCGTTATCGTGCCCTAAAGCAGCTTATGCGTCTTGCCCGAAATTCGCCTGCGGCGAGACTATAAGATGTCTGCTTTAGACTTGAAAATACTTAATGTCTAATTTGATATTCATATATGGAATATGTGGTATCTGCCTGTGGCGAGGGAGCTTGCTCCCGCCCGACTGCGCAGCAGTCGCAATAACTGGCGCCAGTGTTCAACTGAAAAACGCGAAAGCAGGTTTGGGGGCGCTGCGCGCCCCGGCGGGAGCAAGCTCCCTCGCCACAAAAGCGCTTCAACCGCTCAAAGCATCCCTGTAGGCAAACAACGCCGGCGCCCCACCGGTATGCAGGAAGATGATCGGGCCATCGTCGAAACGCTGGCGGCCGATCCCGTCGAGCAGACCAGCCATGGCCTTGCCGGTATACACCGGGTCGAGCAACACCGCGTCCTGACTGGCCAACAGCTTCACCGCCGCCAGTGTCCCGGCATTCGGCTCGCCGTAACGCGGACCGAAGTATTCGTCCCACAACTCGACCTTGAAGTTCACTGGCAATTTCACGCCCAGCAGGTCCGCCGTACGTTCGGCCAGACCCTGCACTTTCGGGCGCTGATCTTCTTCGCTGCGCGAGACGGTCACGCCGATCACCGGCAATTGCGGCAGCGCTTCGCTCAACGCCAGCGCCAGACCACTGTGGGTCCCGGCGCTGCCCGAGGCCAGCACCACGGCGGCGAATTCCAGGCCGGTGTCCTTGATCTGCTCGGCCAGTTCCAGACCGGCACGCACGTAGCCCAATGCACCGAGAGCATTGGAGCCACCGATCGGCACCAGATACGGTTTCTTGCCATTGCTGCGCAGGCGCACGGCGAGTGCGGCGAGTTGTTCGTCGGCGTTGTCGAGGTTGTCCACCAACTCGACCTTGGTGTCGAACAGATCGAGCAGCAGACGGTTGCCGTTGCCGGTGTAATCGCTGTCATCGGTGCCCAGCGGATTTTCCAGCAGCGCCACGCAACCCAGGCCGAGTCTGGCCGCCAGCGCGGCGGTCTGGCGTAGGTGGTTCGATTGCAAGGCACCGGCGGTGATCAGCGTGTCGGCGCCCTGGGCGAGGGCGTCGGCGGCGAGGTATTCGAGTTTGCGCAGCTTGTTGCCGCCCATGGCCAGCGGCGTCAGGTCATCGCGTTTGATGTACACATCGCGACCCAGCCAGGCGGACAGTCGTTCGAGTTTTTCCAGAGGCGTCGGTTGGCCGAGCAGGTCGAGACGGTTAAAGCGATCCAGCTGTTGTTTGATCATGAGCCCGTACTGGCGGAGGAAGATGACAGGACTATAGGCAGGCCGTTTTAACGGGGCAACCGTGAATTGCTTATAGCCAAATGTGCTTAGGCCAGCACGATCGGTTCTTAATTCGTCCTTGTGGGCCTGTCGTAAAGTAGTCGCCGTTGACGCGGCCAGACCGGCCGCCTGTGAGGAGTCTTTACCGTGAGTGAGCGTTCCAGCCATTGGCAATTGCAGACCATCGTCAGCCAACTGCGTACCGCGCGGGATCAGTGGCGTACCCAGAATGGCCGGGCCAGCGGCGAGCAGGGTGGTCGTGAGTTGCCGTCCCGCGCGGCGATGGCCGAGATTCTCGAAGCGCTGTGTGGCGCATTGTTCCCGATGCGGCTGGGGCCGGTGGATCTGCGTGAGGAAAGCGAAGACTTCTATGTCGGCCACACCCTCGATACCGCGTTGAATGCCTTGCTGGCGCAGGCGCGGCTGGAATTGCGGTATGTCGCCCGCCACAGCGCGCAAGGCGATGCTGATGTCGAAGCGCAGGCGATCCGCATCATTCAGGATTTTGCCCTGGCCTTGCCGGGCCTGCGCAGCCTGCTCGATACCGACGTGCTGGCGGCCTATCACGGTGACCCGGCGGCACGCAGCGTCGATGAGGTGCTGTTGTGCTATCCGGGGATTCTGGCGGTGATTCACCATCGTCTGGCGCACCATCTGTATCGCGCCGGGTTGCCGTTACTGGCGCGGATCAGCGCGGAGATTGCGCACTCGGCCACCGGCATCGATATCCACCCGGGCGCGCAGATCGGCCGCAGCTTCTTCATCGACCATGGCACCGGTGTGGTGATCGGCGAGACCGCGATCATCGGCGAGCGGGTGCGGATTTATCAGGCCGTGACCTTGGGCGCCAAGCGCTTCCCGGCCGATGAAGACGGGCAGTTGCAGAAGGGGCATCCACGGCATCCGATTGTCGAGGATGACGTGGTGATTTATGCCGGAGCGACGATTCTGGGGCGGATCACCATCGGCCAGGGTTCGACCATTGGCGGCAATGTCTGGCTGACCCGCAGTGTGCCGGCGGGGAGCAACCTGACCCAGGCCAATCTGCAGCATGATGACGGGACGCAGAAGTAAGATTTCCAGTTCGTTTGTGGCGAGGGAGCAAGCTCCCTCGCCACAATTTTCGCACCGAACCAGGTTGATGGCATTCAGCCAATTCTCCATTGAACGAATCCCTTCAAACCCGCGTCATACCCCTCCTTGGGCTGCTGTACGAAAACTACCGCCTGGCCCTGCGATTAGTCCTTACCACCCTATCCATGTTTAACTTGAACGTTCATTCAAGTTAAACCGGTGGTTCGCTGCCCGCTCACAACAGGAGGCTTGCCTTTGCTGAGTCCGATCATTTCAGCCACGATTCAACCCCTCGAGGTGCACGTTTCATGAGTGCATCGTCTACCCCCGCCAGCGGTCTGGTGCGCATGAATCCGCCGGTGTTCTACTTCGCCGCGACGGTGATTCTGCTGTTTGGTCTGGTTGTCATCGCCATGCCGGAGCAGGCAGGCGCCTGGTTGCTGGCTGCGCAAAACTGGGCGGCCAATACGGTCGGCTGGTACTACATGCTTGCGATGACGCTGTATCTGGTCTTCGTGGTGGTCACCGCGTTATCAGGCTACGGCAAGATCAAACTCGGTGCCGACCACGACGAACCCGAGTTCAGTTACCTGTCCTGGGCCGGCATGCTGTTCGCCGCCGGGATCAGCATCACGTTGTTCTTCTTCTGCGTGTCGGAGCCGCTGACCCACATGCTGCAACCGCCGCAAGGCGAGGCCGGCACTGCCGATGCAGCGCGGCAGGCGATGCAGATTCTGTTTCTGCACTGGGGCCTGCACGGCTGGGGCGTGTTCGCCTTCGTCGGCATGGCGCTGGCCTATTTCGCCTACCGGCATAACCTGCCGCTGGCCTTGCGTTCGGCGCTGTACCCGCTGATCGGCAAGCGCATCAACGGCCCCATCGGTTACGCGGTAGACGGCTTCGGCATTATTGCTACGGTGTTCGGCCTGGGTGCCGACATGGGTTTTGGTGTGCTGCACCTCAACTCGGGTCTGGACTACCTGTTCGGCATCGCCCACACCCAATGGATTCAGGTCGGCCTGATCACGCTGATGATGGGCGCGGCGATCATCGTCGCCGTCTCCGGTGTGGACAAGGGCGTGCGGGTGATGTCCGACATCAACATGTTGCTGGCCTGTGCGCTGCTGCTGTTCGTGTTGTTCGCCGGTCCCACCCAGCACCTGCTCAATACCCTGATCCAGAACCTCGGCGACTACCTCGGCGCGTTGCCGATGAAGAGTTTCGACCTCTACGCCTACGACAAACCAAGCGACTGGCTCGGCGGCTGGACCGTGTTCTACTGGGCCTGGTGGATCGCATGGTCGCCGTTCGTGGGCCTGTTCATCGCGCGGATTTCCCGTGGCCGCACCATCCGCGAATTCGTCTTCGGCGTGCTGCTGATTCCGCTCGGTTTCACCCTGGCGTGGATGTCGATCTTCGGCAACAGTGCGATCGATCAGGTGCTCAACCACGGTATGTCGGCGCTGGGCATGTCGGCCCTCGACAACCCGTCGATGAGCCTTTATCTGCTGCTGGAAACCTACCCGTGGAGCAAAACCGTCATCGCGGTGACGGTGTTCATCAGCTTCGTGTTCTTCGTCACTTCTGCCGATTCCGGCACCGTGGTGCTTTCGACCTTGTCGGCGAAGGGCGGCAATCCGGACGAAGACGGGCCGAAATGGCTGCGCGTGTTCTGGGGCGCGATGACCGCGCTGGTGACCAGTGCGCTGTTGTTCTCCGGCAGTATCGATGCGCTGAAATCGGCGGTGGTGCTGACTTCGTTGCCGTTCTCGATGATTTTGCTACTGATGATGTGGGGCCTGCACAAGGCGTTCTATCTGGAATCGCAGAAGCAGATCGCGCAACTGCATTCGCTGGCACCGGTCTCCGGTTCGCGGCGTGGCACGGGCGGCTGGCGCCAACGTCTGAGTCAGGCGGTGCACTTCCCGTCGCGCGACGAGGTTTACCGCTTCATGGACACCACGGTGCGTCCGGCGATCGAAGAAGTGACGGCGGTATTTGTCGAGAAGGGTCTGAACGTGGTCACGCAGCCGGATCCGGCGCACGACAACATCAGCCTGGAAATCGGCCACGGCGAGCAGCATCCGTTCATCTATCAGGTGCAGATGCGCGGCTATTTCACGCCGTCGTTTGCTCGGGGTGGCATGGGTTCCAAGCAGCTCAACAACCGCCGCTACTACCGCGCTGAAGTGCACTTGAGCGAGGGCAGTCAGGACTACGATCTGGTCGGCTACACCAAGGAACAGATCATCAACGACATCCTCGACCAGTACGAACGCCACATGCAGTTCCTGCATCTGGTGCGTTGATCGGCAACTGAGCGCCGGGACGTTTCACGACTCGGCGCTCAGTACCATGAACAACACCATCGCCGCCATCGGCACTCCGAACACTGCGCTGCCCACCGCGATCTCCGAACCCAGCGGCTGCCCGGCATGCACCACCCCCACCGCACCATTGATCACCGTCAACGCCAGCCACAGCGCGGCGAAGCTGTAGGCCAGGGTCTGCCGGCTGAAGCCAATGTGCTCGCCGATGTAGAGCATCAGGGCGAGCAGGACCAGGCCGAAGAAGATGATGATGGCGGTGTGCATGGGTGTACCTGCGGGTTATGCGGTGCTTGATCGGACGCCTTCGCGGGCAAGCCCGCTCCCACAGGTTTTTGTGTTGAGTACAGATTCTGAGAAAAACGCGAAATCCTGTGGGAGCGGGCTTGCCCGCGAAGGGGCCCCCTCGGTGTTACTTGGAGCATAGCCAATCAAGCCGAGGCCATTTTCGTCAGGTGCTTTCGCGCTCGATCACGTTGCATTGCAACAGATTCAGCCGCTGCACATCATCGCTCGGCAACACCCCAAGGCTTTCCAATACCCGCGTTGCCGCCAGCACGCCGATCTCCAGTGCCGGTGGCTTGATCGTGCTCAGGCTCGGCAACAGCATCTCGGCGAACGGGTAATCGCCGAAGCCGAGCACGGCGCAGTCTTCGGGAATCTTGAGGCCTGCGCGTTGCCCGGCGAGCAGGCCGCCGGCGGCGAGGTTGTCGTTGGCGAAGATGATCGCGTCGGGGCGGAGAGCGGCGTTCATCAGCGCTTCCATCGCTTGCTTGCCGGCTTCGAACGGCGCTCGGTCGGCGTCGGGGGCGAATACCCAAGGCTCAAGGCCGAACTCGCGCACGGTGGCGGCATAACCGTCGCGACGTTCGAGGGCACTGAGGTCACCGAGTGCGCTGTTCTGCACGAAGGCGATGCGGCGATAGCCTTTGTCATGCAGATAACGCGCAGCGCTCACGCCGACTTCATAGTGCGAAAAGCCAATCTGCATCGGCTCGCGATCCGGCTGGTAATCCCAGGTTTCGATCACCGGAATATCCGCCTCGGCAATCATCTTTTCCGTGCCCGAACTATGGAAATGACTGGTCAGCACCAACGCGGCCGGCGACCAGCCAAGAAATGCGCGCACGGCGTTTTCTTCCTGTTCGGTGCTGAAGTAACTCGACGCCAGCAGCAGCTGATAACCGTGGCGGCTGAGGGTGTCGCTGAAGCCCTGAATGGTGTTGGCAAAAATCGGCCCGGAGATGTTCGGAATCACCATGCCGACGATTTTGCCCCGCGCCGAGGCCAGGCCGCCGGCCACCAGATTCGGCACGTAACCCAGCTCGGCCACCACCGCCGCGATCCGCTCGCGGCGCTCGGGCGAGACGGTTTCCGGCTGATTGAAATAGCGCGACACGGTAATCGCCGAGACGCCAGCCTCGCGCGCCACTGCATTCAGGGTCACGCGTCCGGCGCCACGGCGTTTGCGGGGCTTTTCCTGGCTCAAGGCTCGATCCTTCTTAAAAACCAAAACGCATATAAAAGTAATTTTTCAGTATTGGACGCTCTATGCCGAGCTTGCCAATACTGGCGATGTTAGCGCTAACAAAGCGCATTGTCTGCTACTCGCTCGAGCGAATGCCCAAGACAACGATTCAGGCGCTGTCGTCGCAGAACGGCAGCGGTACAGGGCCAATTTCGAGCGGGCAACCATGCACAACACTCCTGGGGCGACACACAAACTGGTGCAATCGATTCGCGCCGCTGGCTGGATTTTTACAGGGCTGGCGGCGTTGCCGCTGCCCACTGCTTTCGCCGCCGACAGCAGCGAACAAGAGCCGACCCTCAAGTCCGTCACGGTCACCGCCACTCGCCGCGAAGAGTCGCTGCAGAAGGTTCCGGTGGCAGTGTCGGTGATCGACGGCGAACAACTGGAGCGCGATAACCGTAACGGCGTGGCAAGCATCGTCCAGCAAGTGCCGTCGCTGAATTTCCGCACTGGGGCGTCGAACAAGGACACCTCGTTGTTTGTGCGGGGCGTCGGCACGATTTCCACCTCGCCCGGCGTCGAGCCAACGGTGGCCACGGTGATCGATGGCGTGGTCTATGCGCGTCCCGGTCAATCGACTCTCGACCTGCTGGATCTGGAGCGCGTCGAAGTGCTGCGTGGCCCGCAAGGCACATTGTTCGGCAAGAACGCCTCGGCCGGCGTGCTCAACATCACCAGCAAAGCGCCGACCAACGAGACCCACGGCTACATCGACCAGTCGTACTACAGCGGCAACGAAAGCCGCACCCGCTTCGGCATTGGCGGCAGCCTGATTCCGGATAAGCTCAAGGGGTCGATCAGCACCCTGTTCGGCACGTACGACGGCAACGTCGATAACCAGCACAACGGCCAGGAGGTCAACGGCTACAACCATCGCGGGGTGCGCGGCAAACTCGAATTCACCCCGAACGACGACGTCACCTTCACCTTGATTGCCGACTACATGCAGTCCCACGACGACGGCCCCAACGGCGTGGTCAGCAAGTCGCTGACCCCGGCCTTCGCCAACGCGCTGGGCCCGGTCTACGCCAGCAGCCACAACCGCGACATCAACACCGACACCCGCAGTCATGTCGAGGACACCAACAAGGGCCTGTCCGGCCAGCTCGACTGGCAACTGGGCGATTACACCCTGACGTCGATCACCGCGTGGCGCGGCTGGGACAACACGCAGTATCAGGATGGCGATCGGCTGAGCACGATCACGGCAGCGTTCCCCGGCACCGCCGACAAGGGCGATCTGGCCTTTGATCAGTACTCGCAGGAGCTGCGCCTGGCTTCGCCGAAAGGTGAGTTCCTCGAATACGTCGGCGGCCTGTTCTACATGCACGGCAAGGACGACGAGACCTATCAACGCACCTTGACCACCACCACACGCACCGACCGTGGCGTCGCCGATTACAGCACCACCAGCGACAGCTACGCCGCGTTCGGCGAAGCCACGCTGAACTTCACCTCGGACTTTCGTGGCATCGCCGGCCTGCGCTACACCCACGATGAGCTGGAATACGATCACCGCCGCGTCTCCACGTCGGCGACCACGGTCAGCGGCATCCAGCCGGCCACCCGCAGTTCCGGATCGGTGGACGAGGACGGCTGGTCCGGTCGGATCGGCGTGCAGTACGACCTCAGCGATGCAGTCACCACGTACCTGACCTATTCGCGCGGCTACAAAGGTCCGGCCTACAACGTGTTCTTCAACATGCAGCCGCGTGACACCGAAGCGCTGAAACCGGAGACCTCGAACACTTGGGAGGCGGGTATCAAGGCCACCCGCTGGAACAACCGGCTGACCACCAACCTCGCGGTGTTCCACAGCGATTACGACAACTACCAGGCGAATTTTTTCGACACGGTCGCCGGGCAAGTGGTGACGCGCCTGATCAACGCCGGCAGCGTCAGCACCGAAGGCGTCGAACTCGATTACGCCTTGCAGGCGACCCAGCAACTCAAGTTCTCCGGGGCGCTGGCTTACACCCGCGCGCGCATCGACCAGTTCAGTTGCCCGGCGGGCGCGGCGGCGTCGTGCAACGTCAATGGCAAGCCATTGCCGTTCAGTCCGGACTGGAAAAGCTACGTGCGCGCCGACTACAGCATCCCGCTGGACAACGGCCTCGATATCGAACTCGGCACCGACTACAGCTGGCAGAGCGAAGTGCAGTACGACATCAGCCAGAACGCCGACACCAAACAAGGCGCCTACGGCATCTGGAACGCCAGCGTAGCGCTCGCCGATTACAGCAACGGCTGGCGTGTGGCGCTGCTGGGCAAGAACCTTGCCGACAAGTCCTACTCACCGTTGCTGGCCAGCGGCGGCAGCTACATCTACCGCGCTGTGCCTCGGGATGACGAGCGTTACTTCGGCGTGCAATTGCGCAAGGATTTCTGAGATGAGCAGACAGTTGAAACTCGGCGCGTTTCTCATGGCCACCGGGCACCACGTCGCTGCGTGGCGGCACCCGCAGGTACCGGCCAATGCCGGTCTGGATTTCGCCCACTACAAGCGTCTGGCGCAGATTGCCGAAGCGGCGAAGTTCGACACGCTGTTCGTCGCCGACAGCGTTGCCGCGCCGACTCAGGACATCGCCAGCCGCATGGCGCGCTCCGATCACTTCGAACCGCTGACCTTGCTCTCGGCCCTGAGCGCGGTGACCGAACACATCGGCCTGATCGCCACGGCGACCACCAGCTACAACGAGCCGTATCACGTGGCGCGCAAATTCGCCTCGCTCGATCATCTGTCGGGCGGCCGTGCCGGGTGGAATCTGGTGACCTCGGACAACGCCGCCGAGGCGCTGAATTTTGGTCGCGACGAGCACATCGGCCACGCCGAACGCTACAGCCGCGCCCGGGAGTTTCATCAGGTGGTCAGCGGGCTGTGGGACAGTTGGGAGGATGATGCGTTTGTCCGCGACAAGGCCCGTGGCGCCTATTACGACCCGTCGAAGCTTCACGTGCTGGATCACGTCGGTGAGCACTTTCGGGTGAAAGGCCCGTTGAACGTCGCACGCTCGCCGCAGGGACAACCGGTGATCGTGCAGGCCGGCTCGTCCGAAACCGGGCGTGAATTGGCGGCGCAGACCGCCGAAGTGGTGTTCACCGCGCAGACTTCGCTGGCCGGTGCGCAGGCGTTCTATGCCGACCTCAAGGGACGTCTGGCCAAGTACGGACGCAGTGCCGACTCGCTGAAAATCATGCCGGGGGTGTTTGTTGTCGTCGGCCAGACAGAAGCCGAAGCGCAGGAAAAATGTGAAACGTTTCAGCAATTGGTCGAACCGGAGGTTGGCGTGGCGTTGCTTGGGCGTATGCTGGGCAACTTCGACTTGTCGAAGTACCCGCTGGACGGCCCGCTACCGGATTTGCCACTGACCGACAGCGGCCAGCAGAGCCGGCAGAAACTGCTGACTGAGCTGGCGGGGCGGGAGCACCTGACCCTCGCCGAATTGGGCCGCAGGATTGCTGGCGGACGCGGGCATTACAGCCTGGTGGGCACGCCGAAGCAGATCGCCGACCGCTTGCAGGCGTGGTTCGAACAGGGCGCGGCGGATGGCTTCAACGTGCTGGTGCCGCACCTGCCGGGCGGGCTCGAAGACTTCGCCCGTGGTGTGGTCCCGGAACTGCAGCGGCGCGGGCTGTTCAGAACCGAGTATGAGGGCCGGACGTTGCGCGACAACCTGGGCCTGGCCCGACCCGGCAACAGATTTGTGTAACACCCTTCGCGAGCAGGCTCGCTCCCACAGGGGAGTGCATTCCAAATGTGGGAGCGAGCCTGCTCGCGAAGAAGTCGACACCCATTTCAAAACAGACAAGAGAGGATTCGATGACTTACACCGCTGCCGAAAACCGCTACGACTCCATCCCTTACCGCCGCGTCGGCCGCAGCGGTCTGGTGCTGCCGGCGCTGTCGCTGGGCCTGTGGCACAACTTCGGCGACAGCACGCCGATCGACACCCAGCGCGCCCTGCTGCGCACCGCGTTCGATTTGGGCATCAACCACTTCGACCTGGCCAACAACTACGGTCCGCCATACGGCAGCGCCGAAATCAATTTCGGTCGCCTGCTGCGCGAAGATTTCAAGCCGTACCGCGATGAGCTGATCATCTCGAGCAAGGCCGGTTGGGACATGTGGCCCGGCCCGTATGGTCAGGGCGGCGGCTCGCGCAAATACGTGCTGGCCAGTCTGGACCAGAGCCTGCAGCGCCTCGGTCTGGACTACGTGGATATTTTCTATTCGCACCGCTTCGACCCGGACACCCCGCTGGAAGAGACCGCCAGCGCCCTCGCCACCGCCGTGCAGCAGGGCAAGGCGTTGTACATCGGCATCTCGTCGTACTCCGGGGTGAAAACCCGCGAGATCGCTGCGCTGCTCAAGGAATGGAAAGTGCCGCTACTGATTCATCAGCCGGCGTACAACCTGCTCAATCGCTGGGTGGAAAAAGACCTGCTCGACACCACCGAAGAACTCGGCACTGGTGTGATCGCGTTCACGCCGTTGGCCCAAGGTCTGCTGACCGACAAATACCTCAATGGCGTGCCGGCGGATGCGCGGGTCAATCGTCCGGGCGGTGGTTCGCTGCAGGCTTCGCACTTGTCCGAGGCTAACATTGCGCACGTGCGTGCGTTGAACGAGATCGCCAAGCGTCGCGGCCAGAGCCTGGCGCAACTGGCGCTGGCCTGGACCCTGCGTGATCCGCGAGTGACCTCGGCGCTGATCGGCGCGAGCCGGCCGGAGCAGATCATCGAGAACGTCGGGGCGTTGAAGAATCTGAGCTTCAGTGCTGAGGAACTGGCGGAGATCGACCGGTTTGCCCAGGAGGGCGGGATCAATCTGTGGGAGAAGCCTTCGACCGCTGAATAAGTGACTGGCGCCGAATTATTCGGCGCCTGCTCTGACGCTTTCGCGGGCAAGCCCGCTCCCACAGGGTTCCAGTCGTACACAAAGTCTGTGAACGGTGCTGTACCTGTGGGAGCGGGCTTGCCCGCGAAGGGGACAGTTCAGGCAATGAGAAATCGGGCCTCATTTGAAGAACGGCACATCCCCCAACACCGTCGCCCGCTGCATCACCCGCCGTGCCGGGCGGTAATCATCCACCGCGTAATGCTGGGTCACGCGGTTATCCCAGAACGCAATGTCATCCTTCTGCCAGCGCCAGCGAATGGTGAATTCGGGCCGCGTTGCATGAGCGAACAGGAATTTCAGAATCGCTTCGCTCTCGGTTTCCGACAGCTCGTTGATCTTCGAGGTAAAGCCTTCGTTGACGAACAACGAACGGCGTCCGCTCACCGGGTGAGTGCGGATTACCGGGTGCGACAGCGGCGGATTCTTGCGCCTTGCTTCTTCCCACTGCGCCAGGGCTTGCGGCGTATTGCCGTAGCGTTCCAGCGGAAACGAACGGGTGAAATCGTGAGTCGCGGTCAGCCCTTCGAGCAGCTTTTTCATCGGTGCCGACAATGCTTCATAGGCGGCAATCCCGCTGGCCCACAACGTATCGCCGCCGAACTCCGGCAGCAGCTTGGCGCTGAGCACTGCGCCCATCGCCGGCGTTGGCAGGAAGGTCACGTCGGTGTGCCAGATCGCGTTGTCGCGCACGTCGGTGACGGCGGTGTCGAGGATCAGCACCTCGGGCTGCTCCGGCACGTTCGGGTAGATCGGATGGATGTGCAGGTCGCCAAAGTACGCCGCGAAACGCGCTTGTTGTGGAGGCTCGATCGGCTGGTTGCGGAAGAACAGCACCTGATACTTGAGCAGCGCCTGCTCGATGGCATTGCGCTGTTCCAGGTTCAACGGCTGGCTGACGTCGACGCCGCTGATCTGCGCGCCGAGGGCCGAGCTTAAGGGGGTGATGGTCAGGCTGCTCATGATGGTTCTCTTCAATTCCGGGTAACCGCGCCCCTGTAGGAGCTGCCGCAGGCTGCGATCTTTTGATTTGTTTTTTAAAAGCAGATCAAAAGATCGCAGCCTTCGGCAGCTCCTACACGGGAGGATTCACAAATGCTTTAGTGGGTTTGGCCGTGCCACGGCACCAGTTTGCGCTGCAGGGCGCGCAGGCCCATTTCCATGGCGAAGGCAATCAGGGCGATCACCAGAATCCCCAGCACCACCACATCGGTGACCAGAAACTGCGCGGCCGACTGGACCATGAAGCCCAGACCGCTGGTGGCGGCGATCAGTTCGGCGGCGACCAGGGTCGACCAGCCAACGCCCAGACCGATGCGCACACCGGTCAGAATATCTGGCAGGGCGCTGGGCAAAATCACGTGGCGGATCAACTGTGCGCGGGTCGCACCGAGCGACTGAGCAGCGCGCAATTTCGCCGGGTCAACGGTGCGCACGCCGGTCGCGGTGGCAATGGCAATCGGCGCGAAAATCGCCAGGTAGATCAGCAGCACTTTCGACAACTCGCCGATGCCGCACCAGATCACGATCAGCGGCAGATACGCCAGCGGTGGAATCGGCCGGTAGAACTCGATCAGCGGGTCAAGCACACCACGGGCAATACGATTGGCGCCGATGGCGATGCCCACCGGCACTGCGGTCAGAATCGCAAAACCGAGGCCCAGACCGATACGGCTCAGGCTCGCGCCCAGGTGCTGCCACAGGGTCGAATCCATATAACCGGTGGTCGCCAGCAACCAGCCTTTTTGCAGCACGGCGGACGGTGGCGGCAGGAACAGCGGTTCGATCAAACCGCTGGCGGTCACGGCCCACCAGATCACCAGCAAGGACAACAGGGTCAGCAGGCTGATCCACCGCGTGCTGAGGCTGCGGCGCTGCGGAATCGCCACCGATGGGGTTCTCACTGCCGGGGCGGAAACGTCGTAACTGCTCATGCGCGCTCCTGCCGTTTTACGGCGCTGCGTTGCGAGAACACTCTGCTCAACACGTGCTCGCGGGTTTCGATAAAACGCGGGTCGGATTTGATCGCCCGCGCCGACTCACCGGCGGCGTAGCGCTGGCCGAAATCCAGATGCAGACGCTCGACGATCTGCCCCGGATTCGGCGCCAGCAGAATCAGGTCAGTGGCGAGGAATACCGCTTCTTCGATGTCGTGGGTAATCAGGAACACCGGTTTGGCGGTGCGCTGCCAGACTTGCAGCAACAGCTCCTGCATCTGCTCGCGGGTGAACGCATCGAGGGCGCCGAAGGGCTCGTCCATCAGCAGCACGCGCGGGTCGGCGGCGAGGGCGCGGGCCAGGCCAACGCGTTGTTTCTGGCCACCGGAAAGTTGCCAGATACGACGGCTTTCGAACCCTGAGAGATCAACCAGCGCAAGCATTTCCCGGGCGATCTTTTCGCGCTTGTCCTTGGCGACGCCGGCCAGCTCCAGACCGAACGCGACGTTGGCCAACACATCCTGCCAGGGCAGCAGGGCGTCATCCTGGAACACCACGCCGCGTTCGGCGCTCGGGCCTTTGACCGGCACGCCGTCGAGGGTGATGCGCCCGGCGCTGGGTTCGACGAAGCCGGCAATCAGGTTCAACAGCGAGGTCTTGCCACTGCCGGACGGGCCGAGGGCGACCAGCAATTGCTGAGGCCCGAGGGTCAGGGAAATGTCCGCCAGCACCGGTTCAGGGCTGCCCGGGTACTGTGCGCTGATGCGCTCCAGCTGTAGCAAGGCCATCGCGGTCAACTCCCGATCAGTTAGTGATGTATTTGGCGCTGACGTACGGCGCGTAGTCCGGCAGTACGGCTTCGACTTTGCCTTGTTCCTTGAGGAACGCGGCGGTGTCGGTAATGGCTTGGGTGGTCGGCGCGCCGAGGCTGATCACCTGATCAGCCGCCAGCGGGTAGACGTTGCCCTGCAGCAGCAATGGAATGTCGCTGGCCTTGGCGCCGGAAAGCTTCACCAGCTTGTCGACGTGGGACTGGTCGGCGAGCCAGGCTTTGGGATCCTTGCGGTAATCGGCGTAGGCGTCGAGGGTGACCTTGGCGAACGCGGTGACAATTTCCGGGTGCTTCTCGGCGAAGTCCTTGCGCACGATCCAGGCATCGAAGGTCGGCGCGCCGAACTTGGCCAGTTCGCCGGAGGTGATCAGCACTTTGCCGTTTTCCTTGGCCACACCGAGGGCCGGATCCCACACGTAAGTGGCGTCGATATCACCGCGTTTCCATGCGGCGATGATCGCTGGCGGGGCGAGGTTGAGCACGGTGACTTTCGACGGATCGATGTTCCAGTGTTTCAACGCCGCGAGCAGGCTGTAGTGTCCGGTGGACACGAACGGCACGGCGATTTTCTTGCCGACCAGATCCTGCGGGCTCTTGATTCCGGAACCGTCGCGGGCGACCAGTGCTTCGGCGGCGCCGATCTGGGTGGCGATGAGGAAAGTTTCCACCGGAACCTTGCGGGTGATCGCAGCGGTCAGCGGGCTGGAACCGAGGTAGCCGATCTGCACATCACCGGAAGCAATGGCGGCGATGATGTCGGCACCGTTGTCGAACTTGCGCCAGCTGATGTCGGCTTTGGTGGCTTTCTCGTAGGTGCCATCGGCCTGGGCGATTTTCGCCGGGTCGACGGTGGTCTGGTAAGCGACGGTGAGGTCGGCGGCCTGCGCCAGAAAACTCGCAGCAGCCAGAGAGGCCACGGCCAGCAGGCGAAGCGGGAAATTCAGTTTCATGGGGAGTGCTCCAAATCAGGCGACCGACGATCGGCGTGAAAGGAGACTAAATGATCTAAGAAACTAAAAATAAATAACTTTTTAGACTTAGCTTATGAGCGGAAAAATCTAAGCGGAGGGATTGCTGGTGAGGCCATTGTGGCGAGGGAGCTTGCTCCCGCTGGAGGCCGGAGGACTCCCATATCAATTCATCACGGTGCTGCTGATGCACCGGGGGACTGAGATTGCGACTGCTGCGCAGCCGAGCGGGAGCAAGCTCCCTCGCCACAGGGAATAGTGGTTAGTTGCTGATCGCCAGAATGCTCGCCTGATACGACCCGACAAACACGTCGAAATCACCGACCTCGTTCTGCTCCAGCTCCGCCTGTTGCGCCAGCGACGAACGCGCCAGTTCCTCAAACTTCGCCTGTTCATCAGCAGCCAACGGCTCGCGGCGGAAGAACTCGGCGTGGGCCTGGCTCTGGCGCAGGGAGAATTGCGCGAAGCTTTCCTTGTGCTCGGCCATCGCGGCCAGCACTTGCGCCGATGGGGTCAGGGACGGGTCGCTGACCTTGGCCAGTTGCGCGTCCAGCGCCTTGCTGTGCGCGTCGCCACCATGGCTCTGATCGAGCAACGCCGCCAGTGGAGCGATTTGTTCCAGCAGCTCGGCTGCCCAAACCTTCAGCTCGACCGCTTCGCCGTCACGCTGCAACTGCAGGCCCGGACGCCGGCCTTCCTTGACCACGCTGAGGAAGTTCGAAGTGGCATTGCCGCACGAAGTGTTGGTCAGCAGCGGACTGTCGTTCAGCGCGCAATACAGCAGGAACGCGTCGAGGAAGCGCGATTCAGTGACGTCGATGCCCATCGGCAGGAACGGGTTGATATCCAGGCAACGCACTTCGACGTACTGAATGCCCCGGGCCATCAGCGCCTGGATCGGCCGCTCGCCGGTGTAGGTCACGCGTTTCGGGCGGATGTTGGAGTAGTACTCGTTTTCGATCTGCAGGATGTTGGTGTTGAGCTGTACCCACTCGCCATCCTGGTGCGTGCCGACTTCCACATACGGCGGGTATGGCGTGGCCACGGCCTTGCGCAGGCTGTCGGTGTAGCTCGCCAGATCGTTGTAGCACGGCGTCAGGCCGGCCTGGGCGTTGCTCTGGTAACCGAGGTCGCTCATGCGCAGGCTGGTGGCGTACGGCAGGTACAGGGTGTCCGGATCCAGTTGTTCCAACTGGTGCGAACGGCCGCGCAGGAAGCCTGCGTCCAGCGCTGGCGAAGCACCGAACAGGTACATCAGCAGCCAGCTGTAGCGGCGGAAGTTACGGATCAGCGCGATGTACGACGACGACTGGAAATCGCGGTCGGTGCCGACGAAACCTTCGGCTTCGCGCAGCAGCGGCCAGAGCTTTTCCGGCAGGGAAAAGTTGTAGTGGATCCCGGCGATGCACTGCATGGTCTTGCCGTAACGCAGGGCCAGGCCCTTGCGGTAGACGTATTTGAGCTGACCGATGTTGGAGGTGCCGTAATAGGCGATCGGGATGTCTTCCTCGGCCGGCAACGGGCACGGCATCGACGGACTCCACAGGTACTCGTTGCCGAGCTTGCTGTAGGCAAAGCGATGAATCTTGTCCAGGCTCGCCAGCGTATCGGCCGGGTCGGGCAGGGCAGGGGTGATGAACTCCAGCAGCGACTCGGAATAGTCGGTGGTGATCTGTTCATTGGTCAGCGCGGAACCCAAGGCTTCCGGGTGCGGCGTTTGCGCCAGACGACCTTCACTGGTCACGCGCAGGCATTCACGTTCGATACCGTGGAGGCACTGTTCGAGCAGAGAGAGGTTGGCGCGCTCGCCGAGCAGAGCCAGGCGGCGGTTGAGAAGTTCGCTCAATTTGGATTCCTTCACGCGTCAGTCGCCCCAATATGGGGGTGGGCAGGACGGTCTACAAGGGTGAAGTTGAAACTGGCGTTTTCGCCTGGTTTTCTAGCCGGTCAGCCACACACATAAACTGTAGGAGCTGCCGCAGGCTGCGATCTTTTGATTTTGTTTTTCAATAGCAAGATCAAAAGATCGCAGCCTGCGGCAGCTCCTACAGGATTCGTTGCGCCGAAATTAACTCAAAATGATGAACAACATCTACAGGACAGCGAACGTGCCTTGCGCTTTTGCGACCAGTTTGTCGCCCTGCATCACGTCGGCCTCGACCACCAGCGTGCGGCGGCCCGGGTGGATCACCCGCGCCGTGCACAGCACCTCGCCGTCGGATACGGCGCGGATATAGTTGATCTTGCACTCGATGGTCGCGCTCTGCTGATCGAAGCCGTGGCTGCTGGAACAGGCCAGCCCCATGGCGATATCGACCAGACTGAACAGCGCGCCACCGTGCAATTTGCCGCCGCGATTGCGCAGTTGCGGTTCCAGCACCAGGGCGACTTGCGCCACCCCGGTTTCCAGGCTGTGCAGGCGGCAGCCCAACAGCTTGAAAAACGCGCTCTCGACGAGCCCGGCCGGAATCTCCATCAGCGTTTCTTCAACTGCTTGGCGTTGGCGAACAGCGAAGCCATGGCGTTGTTCACCGGAGCGGCTGTGGCCGTTTCCTTGCGCGGCGCGTTGTTCGACGACTGGCGCGGTGCCGAGCCTGGACGCGAACCACGGGCACCGTCGATTTTCTCGCCCGGGGTGTCGCTCATGCGCATCGACAGGCCGACGCGTTTGCGCGGGATGTCGACTTCCATGACCTTCACTTTCACCACGTCACCGGCCTTCACCGCTTCGCGTGGGTCCTTGATGAACTTCTCCGACAACGCCGAGATGTGCACCAGACCGTCCTGATGCACGCCGATGTCGACGAACGCGCCGAACGCGGTCACGTTGGTGACGACGCCTTCGAGGATCATCCCCAGTTGCAGGTCTTTCAGGTCTTCGACGCCTTCCTGGAACTCGGCAGTCTTGAACTCCGGACGCGGGTCGCGGCCCGGTTTTTCCAGTTCTTGCAGAATGTCGGTGACGGTGGGCAGACCGAAGGTTTCGTCGGTGAACTTCTTCGGATCCAGGCGCTTGAGGAATGCGGCGTCGCCGATCAGCGAGCGAATGTCGCGGTCGGTTTCAGCGGCAATGCGCTGCACCAGCGGATAGGCTTCCGGGTGAACAGCGGAAGAATCCAGCGGGTTGTCGCCGTTCATCACGCGCAGGAAGCCTGCGGCCTGTTCGAAAGTTTTCTCGCCCAGACGCGCGACTTTTTTCAGCGCAGCGCGGGTTTTGAAGGCGCCGTGTTCATCGCGGTGAGCAACGATGTTCTGCGCCAACGTCGCGTTGAGGCCGGAGATCCGCGCCAGCAGCGCCACCGAAGCGGTGTTCACATCGACGCCGACGGCGTTCACGCAGTCCTCGACCACCGCATCCAGACCACGCGCCAGTTTCAGCTGCGACACGTCGTGCTGGTACTGGCCGACACCGATGGATTTCGGATCGATTTTCACCAGTTCAGCCAGTGGATCCTGCAGACGACGGGCGATGGACACTGCACCACGGATCGACACGTCCAGATCCGGGAATTCCTTGGCTGCCAGTTCCGACGCCGAGTACACCGAGGCGCCGGCCTCGGACACCATGACCTTGGTCATTTTCATCGCTGGGTATTTTTTGATCAGCTCGATCGCCAGTTTGTCGGTTTCGCGGCTGGCGGTGCCGTTGCCGATGGCGATCAGATCAACCGAGTGCTTGGCGCACAGGGCGGCCAGGATCGCGATGGTCTGATCCCACTTGTTGTGCGGCACATGCGGATAAACCGTGGCGTGATCGAGCAGCTTGCCGGTGGAGTCCACCACCGCGACCTTGCAGCCGGTACGCAGGCCCGGGTCAAGGCCCAGGGTCGCACGCGGGCCGGCCGGCGCGGCCAGCAGCAGGTCATGCAGGTTGTGGGCGAAGACGTTGATCGCCTCGGTTTCGGCGCCGTCGCGCAGCTCGCCGAGCAGGTCGGTTTCCAGGTGCGTGTAAAGCTTGACCTTCCAGGTCCAGCGCACCACTTCACCGAGCCATTTGTCGGCCGGTCGGTTCTGGTTCTGGATGCCGAATTGCTGACCGATCATGCCTTCGCACGGGTGCATGGTGCCCGGCAGTTCGTCGCCGACTTTCAGCGCGGAGCTGAGGATGCCTTCGTTGCGGCCACGGAAAATCGCGAGTGCGCGGTGCGACGGCATGCTTTTCAGCGGCTCGTCGTGTTCGAAGTAGTCGCGGAACTTCGCGCCTTCTTCTTCCTTGCCAGCGATCACGCGGGCGCTGATGGTCGCTTCCTGCTTGAGGAAGTTGCGCAGCTTCTCCAGCAGACTGGCGTCTTCGGCGAAGCGCTCCATCAGGATGTACTTGGCGCCTTCCAGCGCAGCTTTCACGTCGGCTACGCCTTTCTCGGCGTCGACGAAGCGTGCGGCTTCGGTTTCTGGCGTCAGATTCGGGTCGTTGAACAGGCCGTCGGCCAGTTCGCCAAGGCCGGCTTCCAGGGCAATCTGGCCCTTGGTGCGGCGCTTCTGCTTGTACGGCAGGTACAAGTCTTCGAGGCGGGTCTTGGTGTCGGCGAGTTTGATATCGCGCTCCAGGGCGGGGGTGAGTTTGCCCTGCTCCTGGATGCTGGCGAGGATGCTGATGCGCCGTTCGTCGAGTTCTCGCAGGTAGCGCAGACGCTCTTCCAGATGACGCAGTTGGGTGTCATCGAGGCTGCCGGTGACTTCTTTCCGGTAACGGGCGATGAAGGGAACGGTAGAGCCTTCATCGAGTAGCGCGACGGCCGCTTCGACCTGTTGCGGGCGTACGCCGAGTTCCTCGGCGATGCGGCTGTTGATGCTGTCCATAAAACCACCTGACATAGTGTGAAAGCAGGCTCGCAGGCACGGAAATAAAGGCCCGGAGTCTGGTTGAGCGGCTAGAAAATTGCCGCTGCCTGGGTCAAAAGGCTCCCCATTGACCCGTGAAATCGAACAATTACTGCGGCCACCGGGAAAAAAGCCCGGCCACCTGCGGTAACGATTCAGACGTTGCCTGGCACAAAACGCCGCGCATTATAACCAGCGTTCTGTCATTCGGGGGTGTAGCAGTCTGTAGGCACAAACCCCGGTTTTCTGGCAGTGAAGGAAAAATCTGCTAACAATGCACACGGTGCGTATAACGGCAGCTACGCCATAATGCGCGCCGAGCTAAAAGGAGCATCCAATGAGCAGCACTGCAAACAATGCTGAAGGCGAAAAAATTCTTATTGTTGACGACGATCCTGGGCTGAGCAGCCTGCTGGAGCGCTTTTTCGTCAGCAAGGGCTACCGCGCCCGTGCCGTACCGAACACCGAGCAAATGGACCGCCTGCTGTCGCGTGAAGTGTTCAACCTGGTGGTCCTCGACCTGATGCTGCCGGGCGAAGACGGCCTCACCGCATGCCGTCGCCTGCGGGCCGCGAACAATCAGATTCCGATCATCATGCTCACCGCCAAGGGCGATGAGATGAGCCGCATCAAGGGCCTGGAACTGGGCGCTGATGACTACCTGGCCAAGCCGTTCAACCCGGACGAGCTGATGGCTCGGGTCAAGGCTGTTCTGCGTCGTCAGGCCGCACCGGTGCCAGGTGCACCGGGCAGTGAAGACGAAAATGTCACCTTCGGTGATTACGTGCTGTCGCTGGCGACCCGCGAACTGAAACGTGGCGAAGAAGTGCACATGCTCACCACCGGTGAGTTTGCGGTGCTCAAGGCGCTGGTGATGAACGCGCGTCAGCCGCTGACCCGCGACAAACTGATGAACCTGGCCCGTGGTCGCGAGTGGGATGCCCTGGAGCGTTCCATCGATGTGCAGATCTCCCGTCTGCGCCGGATGATCGAGCCGGATCCGTCGAAACCGCGCTACATCCAGACGGTCTGGGGCGTGGGCTACGTGTTCGTGCCGGATGGCGCCGCCACCAAGTGATCGGCGATTTGTAGGAGCGGGTCTGCGCAGATCGGGTTGATCGACCCTCTGCGCAGACTCGCAATCCGCAATATGCGAGCATGGCTCGCTCCTGCAAGTGTGTAACGGTTATCGATGAAAACCCCCGTCTGGTTCCCCCAAAGTTTTTTCTCCCGCACCCTTTGGCTGGTGCTCATCGTCGTGCTGTTTTCCAAGGCGCTGACCCTGGTTTATCTGTTGATGAACGAGGACGTGCTGGTGGATCGCCAATACAGCCACGGCGTCGCCCTGACGCTGCGTGCCTATTGGGCGGCCGATGAAGAAAACCGCGCGAAGATCGCCGATGCCGCGACGCTGATCCGGGTGGTCGGCGCCGGTGTGCCGGAGGGCGAACAGCACTGGCCGTACAGTGAAATTTATCAGCGGCAAATGCAGGCGGAGCTGGGCGCCGATACCGAAGTGCGTTTGCGCATGCATTCGCCGCCGGCGCTGTGGGTGCGTGCACCGAGCCTGGGCGATGGCTGGCTGAAAGTGCCGCTGTACCCGCATCCATTGCGCGGCCAGAAAATCTGGAACGTGCTCGGCTGGTTCCTCGCTATCGGTTTGTTGTCGACCGCGTCGGCATGGATTTTCGTCAGTCAGCTCAACCAGCCGTTGAAACGCTTGGTGTATGCCGCCCGACAACTCGGTCAGGGCCGCAGCGTGCGTCTGCCGATCAGTGATACACCGAGCGAGATGACCGAGGTGTACCGCGCCTTCAACCAGATGGCCGAAGACGTCGAACAGGCCGGTCGCGAGCGCGAGCTGATGCTGGCCGGGGTCTCCCATGATTTGCGTACGCCGCTGACCCGTTTGCGGCTGTCGCTGGAGCTGATGGGCGATCGCAATGACCTGACTGACGACATGGTCCGCGATATCGAAGACATGGACGCGATTCTCGACCAGTTCCTCGCGTTCATTCGTGACGGTCGTGACGAGTCGGTGGAAGAAGTGGACCTGAGCGATCTGGTGCGTGAGGTGGCCGCACCCTATAACCAGAGCGAAGAGAAAGTGCGCCTGCGACTGGAACCGATCCAGCCGTTTCCACTGCGCCGGGTGTCGATGAAACGCCTGCTGAACAACCTGATCGGCAACGCCCTGAACCATGCCGGCAGTGGCGTCGAGGTCGCGGCTTATGTGTCTGGCGATACCAGCGCGCCGTACGTGGTGTTGAGCGTGATGGACCGTGGCGCGGGGATTGATCCGTCAGAGCTTGAGGCGATCTTCAACCCGTTCACCCGTGGCGACCGTGCCCGGGGTGGCAAAGGTACCGGGTTGGGGTTGGCGATTGTGAAGCGGATTGCTTCGATGCATGGCGGCAATGTCGAGTTGCGCAACCGTTCCGGTGGCGGGCTGGAAGCGCGGGTAAGGTTGCCGTTGGGGTTGATGTTGCCGCGGGATGCGGTCTAACAGTCGGGATGTTCAGCGGGGTTGATGGCCCCTTCGCGAGCAAGCTCGCTCCCACAGGGGAACGCATTCCAAAATGTGGGAGCGGGCTTGCCCGCGAAGGCGGCCTGTCAGCCGCCACATTTCAAACGGATCAACCCTTGCCCTTTGTCCGGGTCATGTTCGGCCCGCCATTCTTCTCAAGGTGTTCGATGATGATTCCCGCCACGTTCTTGCCGGTGGTGGTCTCGATGCCTTCCAGGCCCGGCGACGAGTTCACTTCCATCACCAATGGCCCGTGGTTCGAACGCAAGATATCCACACCCGCCACCGCCAGGCCCATGACCTTGGCTGCACGCAACGCGGTCATGCGTTCTTCCGGGGTGATCTTGATCAGGCTGGCGCTGCCGCCACGGTGCAGGTTGGAGCGGAACTCGCCCGGTTTGGCCTGACGTTTCATGGCTGCGATCACCTTGTCGCCGACCACGAAACAGCGGATATCCGCACCGCCGGCTTCCTTGATGTATTCCTGAACCATGATGTTCTGCTTCAGACCCATGAACGCCTCGATCACCGATTCGGCTGCGGTTGCGGTTTCGCACAGCACCACACCGATGCCTTGAGTGCCTTCCAGCACCTTGATCACCAGCGGCGCGCCGTTGACCATGTCGATCAGGTCGGGAATGTCGTCCGGCGAGTGAGCGAAGCCGGTGACCGGCAGGCCGATGCCGCGACGCGACAGCAGTTGCAGCGAACGCAATTTGTCTCGCGAGCGGGCGATGGCCACCGATTCGTTGAGCGGAAACACCCCCATCATTTCGAACTGGCGCAACACGGCGCAACCGTAGAACGTTACCGACGCCCCGATTCGCGGAATCACCGCGTCGAAGCCTTCCAGCGGTTTGCCGCGATAGTGGATCTGCGGCTTGTGGCTGGCAATGTTCATGTAGGCGCGCAAGGTGTCGATCACGACCATTTCATGCCCGCGCTCGGTGCCGGCTTCGACCAGGCGACGGGTGGAATACAGACGCGGATTCCGCGACAGCACAGCGATCTTCATGCAACACCTGTGGAGGAGGTAGATACCGGGAACACCGGCTTGTCTTGTACATATTTGACGCCCGGATTGACCACCAGCTGGCCGTCGATCAAGGCTTTGGACCCGAGCAACAGGCGATAGCGCATGGACTTGCGGCAGGCGAGGGTGAACTCGACCTGCCAGACCCGATCACCGAGGGCCAGGGTGGTGCTGATCACATAGCGCACCTGCGCCTGGCCGTTGGAGCTTTTGATGGTTTTGCGCGTCACCAGCGGTGCTTCGCAACGCCGATGACGCAACTGCACCACCGTGCCCAGATGCGCGGTGAAACGCACCCACTTCTCGCCATCGCGTTCGAACGGTTCAATGTCGGTGGCGTGCAGGCTGGAGGTGCTGGCGCCGGTGTCGATTTTCGCCCGCAGGCCCGCGACTCCCAGATCCGGGAGCGCCACCCATTCGCGCAGACCGACAACGGTCAAATGGTCAAATGTCTTCAAAAAAATGCTCAACCGTGGCAACCGCTCAGCCCGCAAGGGCCGGATTCGCGGTATTCACGCAGAATAAGGGTTAAAAGGCGACAGATTTCTACGGCCCGGATCGCCGACGCCTCAAGCGGGTGTCGGCTGGTGCGCATTGTAATCCGCGGCGGCGTCATTCATGGCACGACAGAAACGGTAGTACAGTTCATCAATATTTCAGAATGAGGAAATTCCATGGCACAAAAAAGCGAAGAGGACGACAAGGTCCGTCTCGACAAGTGGTTGTGGGCGGCGCGCTTTTATAAAACCCGGGCCCTGGCCAAAGCAGCCATCGAAAGTGGCAAGGTGCACTGCCGAGGGGAGCGCTGCAAGCCTGGCAAAGAGCCACGCATTGGCGATGAATTCGAGATTCGTACCGGTTTTGAAGAGCGCACGGTGAGGGTCGACGCCTTGTCGATCGTACGTCGTGGCGCACCCGAGGCGCAGACACTGTATACCGAGACCGAGGTGAGTATTGCCAAGCGTGAAGCGGCAGCGGCGATGCGCAAGGCCGGAGCATTGGGCGTGAGCACTGATGGCAAGCCGAGCAAGAAGCAACGGCGGGATCTGTTTAAGTTTCGTGGCAGCAGCAACGAGTAGTGTGCGACGAACACACTTGGGGCGAGGGAGCTTGCTCCCGCTGGCGGCCGAAGGACGCCCTGTACAGGCGAGCACGTATTTCAAAATACAACTGCATCGACGGGTAAAGCGACTGCTACGCAGCCGAGCGGGAGCAAGCTCCCTCGCCACAGGTCTTCACACAACTGTCAGTTCGCGGCAGACACCACACTCATCCGCGAAACCACCGGCAGCTTGCCCAGCAGATTGAAAACCGGCGCAGTCACCTTCAGCCAGAAGTTGGCGGCGTGATAAGCGAACGGTGTGTAATAACCCCAGCCCAACGCCCACACCGCCAGCAGCATGCCGCCGATGTAATCATCCTGTCCCCAGTGCGCGCCGGCCACCAGACGCGGCAGCATGAACAGCAGCGCCAATCCCCAGACCGTGAGGAACTGGCCGATCGAGCGGCTGAACACGCCCATGAACAGTGCCCAGATCAGCAACACCGAAGCGTGGTCACCGGGGAAGCTCTGGCTCGAGCGATCCTTCAGTTCCCAGGCTTTTTCCAGGTGCGGGAAGTAATCACTCAGGTGCACCGCGTCTTCCAGCACCATCGATGGACTGCTGTGCTGCCAGTCCATGTAGTCGGCGAATTTGGAAAACAGCGCGCGAATCACCACCATCAACAGCAGAATCGAGAAAAAACCGAAAAAGGCGCGACGTACATCAATCGCCTTGAACACCCAGTCACCCTTGATCAGCAGCGTCAGCAGAATCAGACCTACAACGATGTCGAACGGGCGCAGACTTGCAATTGCCCAGATGTGGAGCCATATGGGGTTGCTGGCCAGTGGTGCATTGAGTGAGCGGAACAGCCACTCGTCGAAAATCACACACAGCATCTGGCCCGTAGGCCATAACCAGAAAGCCAGTAGCGCCAACGGCACCACGTTACACAGAACCAGCCGGCCGAGGTTCCACCTTGATTGGAACAAACCCGGATTGTTCATAAAATGCCTCCCGTGGCTGAACATTCGCACCAAATGGGTGCGGAGAAGCGCGGGATTTTCATCTTTTGTAACCATTTTGTCATCAATTCAGATACCCAGACCTATGACTGATCTCCCGGATACCGATTACACCCAACGCTTCATCTTCGATGACAGCGACACTCGCGGCGAGCTGGTTGCGCTGGAACGCAGCTACGCCGAAGTCCTCGCCAAGCACCCGTACCCGGAGCCGGTCGCGCAATTGCTGGGCGAATTGATGGCGGCCGCTTCGTTGCTGGTGGGCACCCTGAAATTCGACGGCTTGCTGATTCTGCAGGCGCGCTCCGAAGGCCCGATTCCGCTGCTGATGATCGAATGCTCCAGCGAGCGCGAGATCCGTGGTCTGGCGCGTTATAACGCCGAGCAGATCGCCCCGGATGCGACCCTTGCCGACCTGATGCCGGGCGGTGACCTGACCCTGACCGTCGACCCGACGATCGGCCAGCGTTACCAGGGTATCGTCGACCTCGACGGTGAAACCCTGTCGGAATGCTTCACCAATTATTTCGTCATGTCTCAGCAGGTTGGCACCCGCTTCAAGCTGTTCGCCGACGGCCGTCGTGCCCGCGGCATGCTGCTGCAGCAACTGCCGGCCGACCGCCTGAAAGACGAAGAAGAGCGCGCCGCCAGCTGGCAGCACATCACCGCGCTGGCCAGCACTCTGAGCGCCGATGAATTGCTCAGCCTGGACAACGAAACCGTCCTGCATCGCCTCTACCACGAAGAGCAGGTGCGCCTGTTCGATGTGCAAAACCTGCGCTTCCGTTGCAGCTGCTCGCGGGAACGCTCGGGTAATGCGCTGGTCAGCCTGGGTCTGGAAGACGCGCAGGCACTGGTGGCCGAACGCGGTGGCGAAGTCGAGATCGATTGCCAGTTCTGCAACCAGCGTTACCTGTTCGATGCGGCCGATATTGCTCAATTGTTCGCTGGTGCGGGCGTCGACACGCCGTCAGATACCCGGCACTAAAACGGTTCAGCGCAGGTAAATTCACTGCGTAACGACGGAATTTCGCCGTTACGACGGGAGGACCCTACTCTTTTTGGGCTTTTCTGGCATAATCCGGCCCACTTTTTTCGCGGTAGTAGTGCACGACTTTCTACTACAAAACGTTTGGAGCACACTCGGCCACTGGCCGACGGGGAACCTCATGACGCAAGCCAATAACGCCGTGTACACCGATCTGAGTGTTGATGATCTGGTAAAAGAAGCCCTGCAACGCGGTGAGGGCGAGCTTGCCGATACCGGCGCTCTGGTTGTTCGCACCGGTCACCGCACCGGCCGTTCGCCAGTCGATCGTTTCATCGTTGAAGAGCCTTCCACCCAGGCCGCTATCGCCTGGGGCCCGATCAACCGCAAGTTCCCGGCCGACAAGTTCGACGCGCTGTGGGCTCGTGTCGAGGCGTTCAACAACGCGCAAGAGCACTTTGTTTCCCACGTGCATGTAGGCGCGGCTGAAGATCACTACCTTGCCGTGAAAATGACCACCCAGACTGCCTGGCAGAACCTGTTCGGTCGTTGCCTGTTCATCAACCCGGCCCAGTACAACCCGGCCGGTCGTGAAGAGTGGCAAGTGCTCAACGTGGCCAACTTCGAGTGCGTGCCTGAGCGTGACGGCACCAACTCCGACGGTTGCGTGATCATCAACTTCGCGCAGAAGAAAGTGCTGATTGCCGGCATGCGTTACGCCGGTGAGATGAAGAAAGCCATGTTCTCCGTGCAGAACTTCCTGCTGCCGGCCGCTGACGTGCTGCCAATGCACTGCGCTGCCAACATCGGCGAAGAAGGCGATGTGACCCTGTTCTTCGGTCTGTCGGGCACCGGTAAAACCACCCTGTCGGCCGATGAAAGCCGTTACCTGATCGGTGACGACGAACACGGCTGGGGCGAAGGCGTTGTCTTCAACATCGAAGGCGGCTGCTACGCCAAGTGCATCGACCTGTCCGAGAAGAACGAACCGGTCATCTGGAAAGCCATCAAGCACGGCGCAGTCCTGGAAAACGTGGTCATCGACGATGCCAAGCACGCCGACTACGCCGATGTCAGCCTGACCCAGAACAGCCGCGCAGCCTACCCGCTGGAGCACGTTGCCAAGCGTTCCGCGAAGAACCTGGGCGGCGAGCCAAACGCGGTGATCTTCCTGACCTGCGACCTGACCGGCGTGCTGCCGCCAGTGTCGATCCTCAACGAAGAGCAAGCGGCCTACCACTTCCTGTCCGGCTACACCGCGTTGGTGGGCTCGACTGAAATGGGTTCGGGCAGCGGCATCAAGTCGACCTTCTCCACCTGCTTCGGCGCACCGTTCTTCCCGCGTCCGGCTGGTGAATACGCAGAACTGTTGATCAAGCGCATCCGCGGCTTCGGCTCCAAGGTCTACCTGGTCAACACCGGCTGGACCGGCGGTGGCTACGGCGTCGGCAAACGCTTCAACATTCCGACCACCCGTGCCGTGATCGCCGCGATCCAGAGCGGCGCACTGATCGGTGCCGCCACCGAGCACCTGGACACCATCAACCTCGACGTGCCACTGGCCGTACCGGGCGTTGAAACCAACCTGCTCAACCCACGCAACACCTGGGCTGACAAAGCTGCCTACGACGAAGCGGCCAAGGCCCTGGCCGGTCTGTTCATCGAGAACTTCAAAAAGTTCGAAGTGAGCGACGCGATCAAGGCTGCGGGTCCTAAGTTGTAAGAGTGGTTTGTTGTGAACTGAAAAGCCGCCTATAGGGGCGGCTTTTTTGTGGGTCATGGCTTAGCTGTTGTTATCGGTTTAACTGCCATTATTCCCGCAGAATTTTGCTGTAGATTTTTCGCGTTACGCCGATCACCACCCCACCGGCCTCAACGGATATGCCGGTATGCCGCCAAGTCCAGCACGCTGGTGGTCAATCCACTATCCGGCGCGTAGATCCCGCCCTTCACCGACGAGAAAGGCACGCCTCTGCTGCCCAGCGAAACGTAGCGTTCGCCTTGGTCCAGTTCGGTGAACCAGGTGTAGGAGTACTTTTCCATGGCCTTGTATTTCGCGGCGTCCCTGACCATCGCATCGCCGCATTGCTTCAGGGCGGCATCGCTCAGGTTCAGGGAGTTGGTCAGCGGGGTGCCCCAACGCTTGAGGCAGGTCTCGGCGAAGTGACGCACGAATTGGCCGGGTTCGGCGAGGGCCTTCGGGCCGGCGTTGCCGTCAGCGGCAGCGTTGCCGACCAGGGTGGCGTGGCGGCCGGGGATCGGGAAGATATGCGTGCGCGTACCGGTAGCCGTTTGCGGGATAACGCAACTGAAACCTTTCGAACGCTCGTCGCGGGCATAGAAGCCAACGTACTCTTTGACGTTGCTGTTGAGTTTGACCCGATGTTCCTGGAAGTTACCGATGCCGGGCACCGGATCAATAGCGAAGATCTTCACCGGAATGCTTTTCAAAGCACTGTCATTGAACATGGCGTTGGCCAGCATATGGCAACTTATACCGCCTCGACTCCAGCCGACCAGGTTGACCTGAGTGGGAATAATGCCATCCTTGCGGAACGTTTAATAATTTGCTCCTGCAACTTCTGCTGGGTCACGCTGCGTTCTCCGTAGTTGTATTTACGCCAAAACCAGGAGCCTTCGATTTTTACATCTTCAATGGGAATACCGGCCGCTTTGAGACGGTTGTATTCCGCTTCGGTCAGTTGTTGGCGTTGCCAGTCGCACTTGCCTTTGATGATGTTCATTGCGTGCAGTACGTTTTCCTCCCAGCCCTTGCCGAACAACGTGCCGCTGAGACCGTAGTCGGCAGATTTGGTGAACAGCTCATCGGCCTGCAGGTTACTGGAGCCGGGGCCGTCGACGACAATCCATTCGGCGAACTCGCGGCCCGCGTGGTGCGAAGCGAGAGTGGACACCAACTCGCCGTTCCAATAGTTGTTGTTGCTGGCGTCGAACTTGGTGGAACCCGTGCCGCAAAAGAAAATAGTCAATGTGCTCATAATGTTGCTCTTGAATGAATTAAGAGCAAGCAGGCTAGTTTTTTATATTGCGGATATGAAGTGGTTAGTTGTTGCGTTGTTTGTGTGCGTGATTTTATAAAGCGTTTGCAAGTTGAAGTTTTGCTACTTCCAGAAGTTCGCAGCCGTCTTGGGTCAATAAATACAGGGCGTTGACGATGTTCGGGATGTCTTTGACATCGGCCTGTTTGAAACACAAACAGTAAAGAGTCTCCAGCAAATCGCTGGCGGCACGGAGGCGTTGATGCGCAGCGTCGAGCAGTTCGCCGTGGCTGGCTTGGGTATCTATGGTCAGCACCGGATGATCGCCGTCGGTGCTTTTGAGCGGGTGATAACGATTGGCCAGCGGGTTATGCATGTTCATGTTCAGACGTGTCCTGTACGAAGTCGCTCCAGTGGTTGCAGCCGCGCCGGCCACTATAGAAGTGCGTGGCAAGGGGTCACAAGACCGCCGTGATGGACGGAGTTCGTAGGGGTTTTTCCGAGACTCGGGCAATTGCCCTACAAGGTTTTGCAGCTTTTTCGAGGTAAAACCCTTAGCGCAGAAATTTCCCACGGGATTCACAGGCGTTTCTTGAGAATCCTCTGTATGGTGCGCGCCAGAAACTGTAGGACGTTTCCATACGTCCGATGCGCGCTTAAAGGGAATTGAGTATGCGGTGGCTACGAATAGCCTCGATTTTATTGCTGGGAACCATGGGTTGTCGCTTGGCCGTAGCTGCTGATGCCGGCAACGGCTGGATGTTTGTCGATCTGCAACGCACCGGCTGGCCCGACGCGCTGTCCAGCCAGGCCCGCATCGATACTGCTTCACGTGCCGAAGTGTTGATGTTCGCCAAAGTCCTGCTGGCGAGTGAAACGCTGGATGCAGGCGCACTGCAACGGCAACTGGATGTGCCGCATGTGCGGCTCAAACCGATCCGGCAGGTGCGCGAGGGACTGTGGGAGCGTTTGCTGGGCATTTATCGCAACGCCAGTCAGGACTGTGGCGAACAGCTGTTCTGTGCACGAGTGCGCAGTGTGGCGGACCTGCGACAACTGGCGGCGGCGTTTACCGGCGACATCAGTCCGGCCCATGCACAGTGGGCGAGCAAGAGCCTGGGGGTGCATGAACAGGAACTGAATGCGCAACTTCGGGTGGCCGTGCTGCGTCCCTAGCCCGTCGTTGCGACGAGACCTAGGTGACTACGTGATCTGCAGTGGCGCGAATGGCGAGGGGTGGAATGTCATCGGGTAGTTGCATGCATCCGCCCAGCAACAGCGATGCGAGGGTCAGGGTGAGGAGCCGTTTCAGTCTGTCGGACATGTTTATTCCTTGAGTTGATCCACGGGTGTCGGCCGTCCTGGCACGACGCTCGTTTCGTGGATGCGGCGCACGTTACCTGCCTTGCGGTCAGGCCGGCGAGAGGCAAATTGTTTCCTTGTTTGATCCGGTGGCACCCGCCCCGGCGCTGTATCATCCCGTATCGAATTGACCCCGACCTTTTCTCGACTCGCTGTGATCGCCCGCTAGGCTGTTGGCATCACAGCGGTCAACGGAGTGACAGCGCATGCACCACACCCTGGAACAGGTTTTCGGTTATCCACAGTTTCGACCCGGACAGGAAGCGGCAATCAGCGCTGTACTGGCCGGGCGCTCGGCGGCGGCGATTTTCCCCACCGGATCCGGCAAGTCACTGTGCTATCAAGTGCCGGCGCTGTTGCTGCCGCATCTGACCCTGGTGGTGTCGCCGCTGTTGGCGTTGATGCAGGATCAACTGGCATTCCTCAAACGTCACGGTATCAGTGCCGGCAGCATCGATTCGGCGCAAAGTCGCGATGATGCCAATGATGTGATGGCCCGCGCCCGTTCGGGTGAATTGAAGATTCTGATGATTTCGGTGGAGCGCCTGAAGAACGAGCGTTTCCGCAACTTTTTGCAGCAGGTGCCGATCTCGTTGCTGGTGATTGATGAAGCGCACTGTATCTCGGAATGGGGCCACAACTTTCGCCCCGACTATCTGAAGCTGCCGGACTATCAGCGCCAGTTCAACATCCCGCAAACCCTGCTGCTGACGGCCACGGCGACGCCGAAAGTTGTCGCCGACATGCAGGCCAGGTTCGCCATCGCCGCCGCTGATGTGGTGACCACCGGTTTCTATCGACCCAACCTCAATCTGCTGGTGGAACCGGTACGCGGCGAGGACAAACGCCGGCGCCTGGTGGAGTGGATGAGCGAGCGTCCAGGCCAGCCGAGCATTGTCTACGTGACGCTGCAGAAAACTGCCGAACACATCGCCGAGCATCTGGGGCGCAACGGCATACAGGCCCAGGCCTATCACGCCGGTTTGCCCAATGATCAGCGCGAGGCGATTCAGAAGGCATTCATGGCCGGGCAGTCCAATTGCATCGTCGCAACCATTGCCTTTGGTATGGGGATCGACAAGAGCGACATCCGCAACGTGGTGCATTTCGATCTGCCGAAATCCATCGAAAACTACAGTCAGGAAATCGGTCGCGCCGGACGCGACGGGCAGCCGTCGGATTGCCTGGTGCTGGCCAACCGCGACAGCCTCAACGTGCTGGAAAACTTCGTCTACGGCGATACCCCGGAGCGTGAAGGGATTCGTTGTGTGCTGGAAGAAATGCAGGCTGCCGCAGCCGAAGGGCAGTGGGAGTTTCTGCTCGGGCCGCTGGCCGATCAGAGCAACATTCGCGCGTTGCCGCTGAAGACGTTGTTGGTGCAAATGGAGCTGCGCGGTTTGATCGCGCCGCGCTATGCCTATTACGCCGAATACCGTTTCAAATACCTGCTGGAGCCGGAAGCCTTGCTTGAGCGTTTCGACGGTGAGCGCAGGGATTTCGTCGCGGCCATCATCCACACCTCCAGTCGCGCACGCACCTGGGCCACGGTGAATTTCGAAGCGATGTACACGCAGTATTCGGCTGAGCGCAACCGGGTGGTGAAGGCGCTGGATTACTTTCAGGAGAAGGGCTGGGTCGAGCTTGAAAGCAAGCAGATGACCGAGGTCTACACCGTGCTGCACAGTGATTTCGACAGCGCTGTTTTGAGCGCCGAACTGCATGCGTATTTCACCCGGCATGAACAGACTGAAATAGTGCGGATTCACGCCATGCTCGAACTGTTCGGCACTGAGCGCTGCCTGGGCCATCGCCTGGCCGAACACTTCGGCGATCACAACGCCCCCGAGCGATGCGGGCACTGTTCGGTGTGCCACGGTGATGTCGCGCGCCTTCCGGCGCCTCCCGAGTTGCCAGCGCTTGTGGATAAAAGCTTCGCGACGCTGTGCGGTGATTTTATCCACAGGCACGAACAGCACACTGGCAGTGTGCCGGCGGCGGAGCGCCTGACGCGGTTTCTGTGCGGGATCAGTGTGCCGTTGTTCACCAGGTTAAAGGCACGGACGATTTCGGGGTATGCGGCGCTGGAGGAGTATCCGTACGCCGAGGTTCGCAGTTGGGCTCAAGAACATCTCTGATGTCGGTAGCTCCTGCAGTGTGCGATTTCAGGGCGATTGAGGTTTATCCATGCGCTGAATGTCGCTCATCACGGTAATAAACTTCAAAAACGTCCGGTGCGTGACTATGGTGAAGGCTGTCTTTGGATCGCCAACAAGAGAACAACATGAGCCAGACATCCTTCGATATTCAGCAAGCTGCCGTGATCGGCGCGGGCACCATGGGCCGCGGCATTGTCATGTGCCTGGCCAATGCTGGCATCGCCGTGCAGTGGGTCGATAACAATCCACAGATGCTTGAGCAGGCACTGGCGACGGTGGCCGACACCTATGCACACAATGTGCGCCAGGGCCGGATCGATCAGGTCGAAGCCGACGCACGCCTTGCCCGGATCAGCGCGGCGGCGGATTACCCGGCGATTCGCAATGTCGATCTGGTGATCGAAGCGGTATACGAAAACCTTGAGCTCAAGCAGAAGATCTTTCGCGAGCTGGATGGCCTGCTCAAGCCTGAGGCGTTGTTGGCGAGTAACACTTCGGCGCTGGATATCGACGCGATTGCTGCTGCGACTCGACGTCCGTCGCAAGTGCTCGGCCTGCATTTCTTCAGCCCCGCGCACATCATGAAACTGCTGGAAATCGTCCGTGGGGCACAGACTTCGCCGCCTGCACTGGAAGCGGCGCTGGCGCTGGGCAAGCGCATGGGCAAGGTCAGTGTGGTGTCGGGCAACTGCCACGGCTTTATCGGCAATCGCATGCTGCATCCGTACGTGCTGGAGGCGCGCAAGATGCTGCTCGAGGGCGCTTATCCACAACAGGTGGATGCGGCGCTGCAGGGGTTCGGTTTCGCCATGGGGCCGTTCCGCATGTATGACGTCGTCGGTATTGATCTGGAATGGCGCGCACGCGAACTGGCCGGCAAGGGGCAGGATGCGCCGGAGGTTCAGGTGGACAACCGTTTGTGCGAGATGGGCCGCTTCGGGCAGAAATCCGGCAATGGTTATTATCACTATGAGCCGGGCAGTCGACAGGCCGAGCCTGATCCCGAAGTCGATGCACTGGTGCTGCGGGTCAGCGAAGAGCTGGGCTTCCAGCGCCGCGCGATCGGTCCGGAGGAGATTCTGGAGCGCTGCCTGCTGGCGCTGGTCAACGAGGGCGCAAAGATTCTTCAGGAAGGCATTGCCGGGTCGGCCCATGACATTGATCTGGTGTACCTGAACGGCTACGGATTCCCGGCCGACAAGGGCGGTCCGATGGCCTGGGCGGATCAGCAGGGGCTGGTGGACATTCATCAGCGCTTGCTGGCACTGCAAACGCGGCAGGGTGATCAGTGGCAACCGGCGCGCTTGATTGGCGAGCTGGCGGCTCAGGGCAAGGGGTTTGCCGAACGCTGATTGCTAGAGCCACCACGGTTTCGCCTTTAGACTGCTCGTAAAACTTCCTGGATCAATGCTGATGTCCAACCCGATGCCACAACGCTCCGATTACCCGCATTTCCAGCCGGTCACCACGCGCTGGCACGACAACGACGTCTACGGGCATGTGAATAACGTCACCTATTACAGCTTCTTCGACACTGCAGTGAATACTTACCTGATCCAGGTCGGCGGCCTGGATATTCATGACGGCGAGGTGGTGGGGTTTGTGGTCAGTTCGGCCTGTGACTACTTTGCCTCGATTGCTTTTCCGGACTTGATCGAGATCGGTCTGCGGGTCGGCAAGCTGGGCAACAGTTCGGTGCAATACGAACTGGCGGTGTTCAAGGTCGGTGAAACTGAGGCCTGTGCGGCGGGGCGTTTCGTCCATGTATTCGTGGAACGAACGAGCAATCAGCCGGTGTCGATTCCAGGCAGATTGCGTGAAGCGCTGGAGCGTCTGGTGGTTTGAACCAGAGCAAAAAAAATCGCAGCTCTTGGGCTGCGATTTTTGCTTTCCGGCTTAACGCAACGGATTAGTCGCGATAGTAGCGGTGATGCTTGCGGTGACCATAAGCGTGGCCACGGCCAGGATGACGGTCGCGGTAGTAGCGACGGTCGTCGCGGCCGCGATCGTAATGACGATCATCGTCACGGCTTTCGTTACCCATGTAGTTGCCCAGCGCGCCACCGGCGCCGCCACCTGCTGCGGCGCCGATCAGGCTGCCGGTGGTGCCGCCCATGCTGCGGCCGACCACGTTACCGCCGGCTGCGCCCAGCGCACCACCAATGGCCGCTTCGCCACGGCTGTGCTTGTTGGCGCCGACCGCGCTACCACCCGCGCCGCCCAGGGCTGCGCCAATGGTTGAACCTGTATTGCCGCCTAAAGACTGACCGACGACCGAGCCAAGAACCCCGCCCAATGCGCCGCCCACACCTGCTTCGGTGGTGCCTCCGGCAGAAGCGAAGCCACTGACCAGGCCAAGGGACAACAAGAGAATCGAGGAGAACTTCATAGAGGAGCCTCAAAGGGATGACGGCGCGATCCTGAGGCTCTGTATCAAGACTGACAATCGAAATCCGACGAATAACACGACCTGTATACAATTCTGCAAGTTGCTGTTTTGTATGCGGAACTTAAGCGATTTTCGCCGGTCTTTAGCTACTTCGGACAGGCCGCTTTTATGCAAAAGCGGCTTTTTTGTGGGCGTATGAAAGCTTCAGGACAGAGATTCAACACAAATCTTGTGGCGAGGGAGCTTGCTCCCGCTGGGCCGCGAAGCGGCCCCAAAAAAATGCAAAACGGAGGGAGTCCTGCGGCCTCCAGCGGGAGCAAGCTCCCTCGCCACAGGGCAGCGTGTTCAAGCAGACTTGGCCATGATCAAACCCGTCTCACTCGCCGCCTCAAGGCGGATCGCAATGAACTTCGACGTCGGCGTATGGCTGCCATCGCCGGTGCTCTCCAGCGGCACCAGCGGATTCACTTCCGGATAGTAAGCCGCCGCCTGACCCGCCGGAATATCAAACGCCAGCAAGGTAAAGCCCTTCACCCGACGTTCACGGCCATCGTCCCACAGCGACACGATGTCCGCCTTCTGCCCGGGACGGAAGCCCAGACGAATGATGTCGGCCTCGTTGGCGAACAGTACGTCGCGTTGGCCCTTGACCCCACGATAACGGTCGTCGAGGCCATAGATGGTGGTGTTGTACTGATCGTGGGAGCGCATCGATTGCAGGATCAGGTCCGGCAGTTGCCCGGTGGCGCGGGTGCGTTCGTGCACCAGATCCTTGGGCAGCCGGTTGGCGCGGAAATTGGCCCGGCCCGACGGGGTGTTCCACTTGCGTGCGCCAGCACTGTTGCCGAGGTAGAACCCACCTGGATTCTTGACCTTCTCGTTGAAGTCCTTGAAGCCCGGAATGGTATCGGCGATCAGGTCGCGGATGCGCCCGTAATCGGCCACCAGCCAGTTCCAGTCCACCGGTTTGCTGCCCAGCGTGGCGGCGGCGATCCCGGCAATGATCGCCGGTTCCGAGCGCATCTGGTTCGACAGCGGCTGCAACTGACCATTTGAGGCGTGGACCATGCTGAACGAGTCTTCCACGGTGACTGCCTGCGGGCCTTCGGTCTGGATGTCGATGTCGGTGCGGCCGAGGCACGGCAGGATCAGCGCGTCCTTGCCGTGGGCCAGGTGGCTGCGGTTGAGCTTGGTGCTGATCTGCACCGTGAGGTCGCAGTTGCTCAGCGCCGCGAAGGTGCGCGGGCTGTCCGGCGTGGCCTGGGCGAAGTTGCCGCCCAGACCGATGAAGACCTTGGCGCGGCCCTCGGCCATGGCATGGATCGCCTCGACCACGTTGTGCCCGTTGTCACGCGGCACCTTGAACTGGAAACGCCGCTCAAGAGCGTCGAGGAACGCCACCGGTGGGCGCTCGTTGATGCCCATGGTGCGGTCGCCCTGCACGTTACTGTGACCGCGCACCGGACACAGGCCGGCACCGGGTTTGCCGACGTTGCCGCGCAGCAGCATCAGGTTGGCGATTTCCTGGATGGTCGGCACCGAGTGACGATGCTGGGTGATACCCATCGCCCAGCACATGATCACGTTCTTGCCTTTGGCGTACATGCGCGCCGCTTGTTCGATTTCCACAAGGGTCAGACCGGACTGCGCGACGATCTGCTCCCACGGCGTGTCATCCACCACGCCGAGATACTCCAGCACGTTGGTGCTGTGGGCATTGAGGAAGTCGTGATCGAACACTGCAGGGTCACCGGCCTTCTGCGCATCGCGCTCCCACTGCAGGAGGAACTTGGCCATGCCGCGCAGCACCGCCATGTCGCCGCCCAGTGCCGGACGGAAGTACGCGGTGTTGGTCGGTTTGTCGCCATTGGTGAGCATTTCCAGCGGATGCTGTGGATGCTGGAAACGTTCCAGACCACGCTCTTTCAGCGGGTTGATGCACACCACTTGTGCGCCGCGCTTCACGGCTTCGCGCAGCGGCTCGAGCATCCGTGGATGGTTGGTGCCGGGGTTCTGGCCCCAGACGAAAATCGCATCGGCGTGTTCGAAGTCGTCGAAGGTGACCGTGCCTTTACCGACGCCAACGCTCTGCGCCAACGCCACACCGCTGGCCTCGTGGCACATGTTCGAGCAGTCGGGGAAGTTGTTGGTGCCGTAGGCACGCACGAACAGTTGATACAGGTACGCCGCTTCGTTGCTGGCGCGGCCCGAGGTATAGAACTCGGCTTGATCCGGGCTCGACAACGCTTGCAGGTGCTTGCCGATCAGGGCGAAGGCGTCGTCCCAGGCGATCGGCTTGTAGCGATCGGTCTGCGCGTCGTAGACCATCGGCTCGGTCAGGCGGCCCTGGTATTCAAGCCAATAGTCGCTCTGCTCCAGCAACGAGGTGACGCTGTGTTTGGCGAAGAACTTGCCGTCCACTCGACGCTTGGTCGCTTCCCAGTTCACCGCTTTGGCGCCGTTCTCGCAGAACTTGACCATGCCGCTTTCCGGCGAATCGCCCCAGGCACAGCCCGGGCAGTCGAAGCCGCCGTTCTGGTTGGTCTTGAGCATCATGCGCAGGTTTTTCAGCGCGTTGTCGCTGGTCAACCAGGCCTGAGCCACACTGATCAGTGCACCCCAGCCGCCGGCAGGGCCCTTGTAAGGCTTGTAGCGCGGGACAGGTTTCTGGTCGGCTTGATGATGTTGGCTCACGCTTGGTTCTCCATCGCTGGGCTGTAGACCCGCGGCGCATTCTTCTGCGGCAGGTGGATGAGATTGAGGTTGTGGCGACGGGCCCATTGCACGGCAAGGCCCGTGGGCGCGGACAGGCTGACCAGCGTCTGGATCCCGGCGCGCAACACTTTCTGGATCAATTCGAGACTGCACCGGCTGGTGACAATCGCCAGGCCGCCGTCGGTGGAAATCTTCTGGCGGATCAGCCCGCCAATCAGCTTGTCGAGTGCGTTGTGCCGACCGATGTCTTCACGGCCCAGCAGCAATTCACCACTGGCGTTCATGAACACCGCGGCGTGTACCGCACCACAGTGCTGGCCGAGGGGCTGGAACGCACCGATGCGCTGGCGCAGACCGTCGAGCCATGCGGCGGGCGGCAGTGGTGCACCGGGCAGGACTTGCAGATCGGGCAGGGCCTGCTCGACAGCTTCAACGCCGCACAGACCGCAGCCGCTGGTGCCGGCCAGTTGTCGGCGCTGTTGTTTGAGGTTCCAGAACGCGCGGTTGGCTATGGTTACCTGCGCGTATTGCGCCGAGCCGGCGACGGTCAGTTGCAGGTCATAAATGTCGCTGGCGTCTGCGATGATGCCGCTGCCGAGGCTGAAACCGACGATGAAATCTTCCAGATCCGTCGGCGTCACCAGCATCACTGCCTGACTGATGCCGTTGTAGGCGATCGCCAGCGCGACTTCCTCGGCGAGCGCGGTGCTGGCCGATTCCACAAGGGGCAGATCGCTGTAACTGTAGGTCTGGCTGGCGGCGGGCGCGGGCGTTTGAAGTGCAGGCGCCGCGCAAGTGGGGCGCTTGGCGTTCATGGCATCACCGACGGATTGATCAACGCTAAGACTAGGCGCGGCAACTTGTCGCGTCTAATCGCTACTGTCGATCTATTGATAGACGCCGTCGATCAAGCAAGGGGCCGCGACCTGCGGGACGCGCGCCAGCCGCTTGAGCCAGCGGCGGAGCCGGGTCATTGGTCGGGCTGGAACCGGGTTCGGCAAACGTGGTCTAGGCTTGGACGTCTGGAATCCAAATCAAGGAGTGTGTGCCATGAGTCTGTTGAGCTTTGTGAAAGAGGCCGGTGAGAAACTGATCGATCTGCTGACCCCTGGTAATGCCAATGCCAGCGAGCAGTTGAAGGAACACATCAGTAAGGTCGGGCTGGGCAATCCGAATGTTCAGGCAACCGTGGATGGCGACAAGGTCACGGTGACCGGTGAGGTAGCGAGCCAGGAAGAGAAGGAAAAAATTCTGCTGGCGGTGGGTAACATCGAAGGCGTGGGCAGTGTTGATGATCAGATCACAGTGACCGGGCCGGTTGTGGCTGCGGCACGTTTTGTCGTAGTGAAGAAAGGCGATACCCTCAGCGCGATTTCCCTGGCGGTGTATGGCAATGCCAACCAATACAACAAGATTTTCGAAGCCAACAAACCGATGCTCAAGGACGTGAACAAAATCTATCCGGGCCAGACCCTGCGTATCCCGGAATAACTCACACCCCCTGTAGGCGCTGCCGAAGGCTGCGATCTTTTGATCTTGTTTTTTTTTCAATCAAAGTCAAAAGATCGCAGCCTTCGGCAGCTCCTGCAGGAAGTCAGAGACCCCGAAGCAAATCGCGGTAATCTTCAACTGCCGCAAACTCGGCCGTGTCCTTCGGCCCCTTGCGACTGTCCGGCTCTTTCACCGCCAACAAATGCGTCACACCAAATTCCCGTGCACTGCGCAGAATCGGCAACGTATCGTCGATGAACAGACTGCGCGCCGGATCAAAATCGATATCCGCCTGTAAGGCATCCCAGAACTGCGGGTTCTCTTTGGGATAACCGTAATCGTGTGAGCTGATCAGCCGTTCGAAATACGGCGCCAGTTCGACTCGCTCGAGTTTCAGCGACAGTGAATCGCGATGCGCGTTGGTGATCATGATCACCCGTTTGCCGGCCTCTTTGATCGCCTGCAGAAAGGTATCGGCATCCGGACGCAGCGCGATCAGGTGCGCGGTCTCCAGTTTCAGTTCTCGTACCGAGAGCTTCAGTTCGGTGCTCCAGAAATCCAGGCAGTACCACTGCAGCTGCCCGGCATGGCGCTCGAACAGCGGCTGCAGTTCCATGTCGGCCATGGCCCGGCTCACTCCGTGCAGATCGGCGTAGCGTTGTGGCAGGTGTTCCAGCCAGAAGTGGTTGTCGAAGTGCAGGTCCAGCAAGGTACCGTCCATGTCCAGCAGGACGGTATCGATGTCAGACCACGGTAAAGAAGGCATGGCAACGTCTCAAGCGGTAGAAAGATATCCGACACAAACAATCGGGAAAGCCGCGTTATAGTAGCGCGTTCACGCCAAGGAGCTTTGCATGCGCCAGAAACCCACTGTACTCGCCCGCGAGATTGTCGCCACCAGTCGCCTGTTTTGCGTCGAAGAACTGAAGCTGCGTTTTTCCAATGGCGTGGAACGCACCTACGAGCGTCTGGTGGGCAAAGGCGCGGGCTACGGCGCGGTGATGATCGTGGCAATGCTCGACAGTGAGCACGCGGTGCTGGTCGAGGAGTACTGCGGCGGCACTGATGAATACGAATTGTCCTTGCCCAAAGGCTTGATCGAGCCGGGTGAGGATGTGCTGGCCGCGGCCGAGCGTGAGCTCAAGGAAGAGGCCGGTTATGGCGCTCGTCAGTTGGAGCATCTGACCGAGTTGTCGCTGTCGCCCGGTTACATGAGCCAGAAGATTCAGGTGGTGCTGGCCACCGACCTGTATGAAGAGCGATTGGAGGGCGACGAGCCCGAGCCGATGCGGGTCGACAAGGTTAACCTGCGTGAACTGGCGGCGCTGGCGCAAAATCCGCAATTTTCCGAAGGGCGCGCCTTGGCGGCGTTGTACCTGACCCGCGATCTGCTGGGACAGCGCGGGTATTTTCAGTCATGAGTGAGATATCGATGAAGTTTCCCCATCCGTTAATGGCGCCGGTAGTTACGTTGGCCTTGCAGGCTGGCGAGGCGATTCTGCCGTTCTGGCGCTCTGGCGTGGAGGTCACCGCCAAGTCCGATGATTCACCGGTGACCGCAGCAGACATGGCCGCGCACCACGTGATCGTCGCCGGGCTGACCGCACTGGACTCCAGTATTCCGATTCTGTCCGAGGAGGACGCCAGCATCCCGCAGAGCGTGCGCGCCGGGTGGCAGCGCTGGTGGTTGGTGGATCCGCTGGATGGCACCAAGGAGTTCATCAGAGGCAGCGAAGAATTCACCGTCAACATCGCCCTGATCGAAAACGGGCGGGTGGTGTTTGGCGTGGTGTCGATGCCGACCAATGGCCGGTTCTATGTCGGCGGTGCCGGTCTCGGCGCGTGGCGTGGGGACAAGGACGGTTCGCCGGTGGCGATTCAGGTGCGTGACGCGCTTGCGCCGGGTGAAGCGTTTACCGTGGTGGCGAGCCGTCGCCACTCCAGTGCGGAGCAGGAACGTCTGCTCGCCGGTTTGAGCGCCAGCCTGGGCGAGTTGCAACTGGCAAACATCGGCAGTTCGCTGAAGTTTTGTCTGTTGGCTGAAGGGGCGGCGGATTGTTATCCGCGATTGGCGCCGACTTCGCAGTGGGACACCGCGGCGGCGCAGGGCGTGCTCGAAGGTGCAGGCGGCGAGGTGCTGGATCTGCAGGGCGACGCGTTCTGTTACCCGGCGCGGGAATCGCTGCTCAATGAGTTCTTTCTGGCGTTGCCGGCGAAAGCGGCTTGGCGCGCGAGACTATTGGAGCTGGCCCGCTCATAAGATCAGAAGATCGCAGCCTGCGGCAGCTCCTACAGAGGATTTAGCATTTCCCTGTAGAGCTGCCGAAGGCTGCGATCTTTTGCTTCAGCGGTGCAAAACGTACTGCCCGCGAAACGTCACTGCATCCTCATCACTGCCGGTGTTGACGATTCGCGTATCGAGGGTCAATCGCGCGCGTCCGTAGCGCTGATACATCGCCAGAAACTTCTTCCAGACCGCCGCCTGCGGGGCCGGACAAATCGCCGTGGCATCACCGGTCACGGGCAGCGGATAGCTGATCTGCCCTTCCTGAATCACGATGTGCCCGTCTTCAATGCCTTCTTCCTTCAGGCGCAGGTGCAGCCAGCCCCAACCCGCCAGCACCGCGCCGCAGTAGAGACTGCCGCCGAACATGGTGCTCTTGTGATTGACGTTCGGCTCCAGCGGCAAGTGCAGGCTCAACTGCTGCTCGTGCCAGCCGAGGACCTTGAGGCCCATCTCGCGGGTCAGGGGAATGTCGTGATGCAGCACCGATTCCAGATAGCGACTGTCGCGGCTCATTCGGCTTCGTCTCCATGGGCGTTACTGTCGGCGAAATTCAAGCCGTGCTTGCGCAGTTTGTCGTGCAGGGTCTTGCGCGGAATGCCCAGGGCTTCGGCGAGGCTGCGCACCGAACTGTGCGAGCGCGCCAGTTCGGCGGCAATCAACGATTTCTCGAAGTTTTCCACTTGCTCGCTCAGGCCGCCACTGATGACTTCCACGGCGGTGCCGCCGCCTTCACTTCCACTGTTGTCCAGCGCCAGCTCCAGACCGAGGGCGAAACGTTCGGCGGCGTTCTGCAGTTCGCGCACATTGCCGGGCCAGGTGTGGCGCAACAGCAAGGCGCGTTGCGCCGGTTGCAGTTCGTGCGGCGGCAGACCATGGCGGGCGCTGGCTTCATCGGCGTAGTGCTGGAACAGCACCAGCGCATCTTCGCCTCGCTCGCGCAGTGGCGGAATGCGCAGCGGCGCCACGTTCAGGCGGTAATACAAGTCGGCGCGGAAGCGTCCTTGATCGGCGGCTTGCCGCAGGTCTTCCTTGGTCGCGGCGATGACGCGGATGTCCAGCGGGATCAACTGATTGCCACCCAGACGTTCGACCACACGCTCTTGCAGCATGCGCAGCAGTTTCACCTGCACGTCCATGCTCATGCTTTCGATTTCATCGAGGAACAGTGTGCCGCCGTTGGCGAATTCGAACTTGCCGATCCGGCGTTTCTGCGCCCCGGTGAAGGCGCCCGGTTCATGCCCGAACAGCTCGCTTTCGACCACCGATTCCGCCAGGGCGCCGGCGTTGATCGCCACGAACGGCCCGTTACGTCGGCTCGACAAGTCGTGCAGCGCACGGGCCACGACCTCTTTGCCGGCGCCGGTTTCACCGAGAATCAGCACGTCCGCCTTGGTCGCCGCCAGCGCGCCGATCTGCTCGCGCAGGCGCAGCATCGGCGCCGAATGGCCGACCAGTCGCGCGCTCAATTCGTTACGGTCGCTGAGGGCCAGGCGCAGGCTGCGGTTGTCCAGCACCAGCCGGCGCAGGGCGAGGGCGCGGCGCACGCTGTCGAGCAGGGCATCGCTGGCGAACGGTTTTTCCAGAAAGTCATAGGCGCCGGCACGCATCGCCTGCACTGCCAGCGGCACGTCGCCGTGGCCGGTGATCAGCAGCACCGGCAGCTCCGGATCCTGAGCGTGCAATTCGCTCAACAGCTCCAGGCCGTCCATGCCCGGCATGCGGATGTCGCTGACCACCACGCCGGGCCAGTCACGCTCCAGTTGCGCGGCGAGACCTTTGGCCTCGGACAACGGGAGGATTTTCAGCCCGGCCAGGTCCAAGGTCTGGCCGAGGGCCTGACGCAGGTGCGGATCGTCGTCGATCAACACCACCTGAATACGATTGTCGATGGTCATGCACTTCGATCCTCGGACGGTTGCAGGCTGACCCCGGGCGCGCCGGCGCGCAGCCGCAGGGTGATCAAGGCGCCACCTTGCTTGTGGTTGGCGAACGACAGTTCACCACCGAAGGCGCGCATCAGGGTTTCACAGATCGCCAGCCCCAGACCAAGCCCCTGAGTGCGGGTCTTGGTGGTGTAGAAGGGCTCGCTGGCGCGGCCGAGGGCTTCCATGCAAAAGCCCGGGCCGTTGTCGCGAATGTACAGATTGACGCCTTCGGCCGTGGATTCGGCACTCAGCCACAATTTGCGCGGCGGGCCTTTTTCGGTCAGCGCATCGAGGGCGTTGGCCAGCAGATTGCCGAGCACCTGGCGCAGTCGGGTTTCCCCGGCCTCTACCCACAGGGTGGCGGCGGGCAGGTCGCGGATCAGCTCGACTTCCATGCTGCGGCGCCGTTTGGCCAGCAATGCCAATGCATCATCCAGCGCCGGTTGCAGGGCGACGCTTTCCGGAGCATGGCGGTCGCGGCGGGCGAAGGCACGCAGGTGGGCGATGATCGAGGCCATGCGCCCGGTCAGTTCGCTGATCAGTTTGAGGTTGCCACGGGCGTCTTCGGTGCGTTGGTGATCAAGCAGTACTTCGGCGTTTTCCGCGTAGCTGCGGATCGCCGCCAGCGGTTGGTTGAGCTCGTGGCTGATGCTCGCCGACATCGTGCCCAGTGCCGAGAGTTTGCCGGCCTGGACCAGATCGTCCTGGGCACGCACCAGCTCCTGCTGAGCCTGTTCGCGCTCCAGCACTTCCTGCTTGAGGCGCCGGTTGAGGCCTTCCAGATCGCTGGTCCGCTCGGCCACCCGGCCTTCCAGTTCACGGCGGGCCTTGGCTTCGAAGGCAATACGTTCCAGGTAATGTCGACGGCGCTGCATCATCAAGCCGAGCAGGAGCATCACCACCAACAGCGTGGCGCCACCGATGGCGACAACGGTGCGCACCGGACGATCGATCAGCGTGCGCGGGGCAAGGATGCTGACGCTCCAGCCGGTTTCGGCGATGTTCACGGTCTGCGTCAACCAGGCGTTTTCGCTGAGGTTCAGCGGACGCGGCTCGCGGGTCGGATAGGGCAGGATCGCGGTGATCGCCGAGCGCTCGGTGTCGCTCAACGTCCGGGTCGAACGAAAACGCCACTCCGGGCGCGAGGTGAGGATGACCACGCCGTTATGGTCGGTCACCAACAGTTGTTCCGGGGTTTTGCCCCACAGGCTTTCGGTGTGATCGAGGTCGACCTTGATCACCAGCACACCGATGATTTTTTCGCCGTTGCGCACGGCGGCGGCGAAGAAATAACCGCGTTTGGCCGACGTAGTGCCGAGGCCGAAGAAGCGTCCCAGACGCCCAGCCATGGCCTCGCTGAAATACGGACGGAAAGCGAAATTGCGTCCGACGAAACTGTCGTGTTTGTCCCAGTTCGACGCCGCCAGGGTCTGGCCGCTGGTGTCCATCAGGTACATGACTTCGGCGCCGGTCTGTGCGGCGATGTTTTTCAGCAGGCGATTGGCGTTGCCCTGGGTGACGCCGTCGTCCGGTGCGCCGAGTACGGCGCGCAGGGCCGGCAGGTCGCCGAGGATCTGCGGCAACACTTCATAGCGGTGCAGGGTGCCCAGCAGGTTGGCGACGTAGAGGTCGAGGGTCTGGCGGTTTTGCCCGGCCAGTTCACTGCGGTAATAGCGCTCGGCCAGATGCTCAAGCGGCCATAGCAGCGGCGCCAGACACAGGGCCAGCAGGGCGAGGCTGCGCCAGCGGGGTCTGCGGGGAAGGGTAGGTTTCATGAGCCGAATGCGCCTGTAGTGACAGGCGCATTATGCCTAGGCTCAGGCGAAGACGTCAGCGTCCTTGAGCAGCGCGCCGACCTGATCCTTGGCCGACAGCTTCGGCGCTTCGTCCAGTTGCCAGTCGATGCCCAGTGCGGGGTCGTTCCAACGAATGCTGCGCTCGGACGATGGATCGTAGTAGTTGGTGGTTTTGTAGAGGAATTCGGCGAATTCGCTCAGCACCACGAAACCATGGGCAAAACCTTCCGGGATCCACAGTTGACGGTGGTTTTCAGCCGACAGGCGTACGGCAGCCCATTGACCGAAGTGCGGCGAGCTGCGGCGAATGTCCACCGCCACATCAAGCACTTCACCGGCGGTGACCCGAACCAGTTTGCCTTGAGTGTTCTGCAGTTGGTAATGCAGGCCGCGCAGCACGCCTTTCTGTGAGCGCGAGTGGTTGTCCTGAACGAACCGAGTGTCCAGGCCGGTCGCTTCCTGGAATGCCTTGGCGTTAAAACTCTCGTAGAAGTAGCCGCGCTCGTCACCAAATACCTTGGGTTCGATGATCAGAACACCGGGCAGATCGGTGGTGATTACATTCATGAGGTTGTCCAGATAGGTGTGAATGGCCGACATTCTTGCGCAAAGTGCCGGCGGATGCGAGCGCCTGAATATCTCCGGTCGGGGGTTGCGCATCGTCTGCAGCAATGGCGATATAGGCGCCTAATAAAATTTCAGGGGTCGTCCCATGCCGCTCGCCACGTTGATTCATCGCGCCAGTTTGCCCAGCCCACAGGTCTCTGAGGCGCAGGCCCGGCAGTGGTTGGCGGAGCATTACGGGCTCAGCGGCACGTTACAGGCGCTGGGCAGTCAGCAGGATCTGAACTATCGGGTCGACAGCGAGCGTGGGCGCTTTGTCCTGAAAATCTGCCGCGGCGACTATGCACTGGTCGAGTTGCAGGCTCAGCATGCAGGCCTCAAGTACCTTGCCGAACACTCGTCAGTGCACGTACCCCGGGTGATCCCTGCCAGCAATGGCGCGGATCTGTTGTCGCTGGAAGCCGACGGCGAGCCGGTGCACGTGCGATTGCTGGACTACATCGAAGGTCAGCCGCTGACGCATCTTGATCACTTGGGCCACGACGTGGTGGCCGGTTTCGGTCGGCTGTGTGGCGAGATGGATCTGGCCCTGGCCGGCTTCGATCACCCGGGCCTGCAGCGCACGCTGCAATGGGACGCGCGCCATGCCAGTGCGTTGATCAGCCACCTGCTGCCGGTGATCAAGGATGAACGCCAGCGCGCACTGATCGCGGGCGCCGCCGAGCAGGCCGAACGTCGCTTGCAGCCGCTGCAGGACAAGCTGCCGGTGCAGGCGATCCACATGGACATCACCGACGATAATGCCGTCTGGCAACGTGATGCCAAGCGTCATTGGCAATTGCAGGGCGTGATCGACTTCGGTGATCTGGTGCGCACCTGGCGCATCACTGACCTGTCGGTGACGTGCGCGGCGCTGCTGCACCATGCCGGGGGTGATCCGTTTGTGATTCTGCCGGCGGTGCAGGCCTATCACGCGGTCAATCCGCTGCAACATGAAGAGCTGCTGGCGTTGTGGCCGTTGATCGTGGCGCGGGCGGCGGTGCTGGTGCTCAGTGGCGAGCAACAGGTCAGCATCGATCCGGGCAACACCTATAGCCGCGACAACCTTGAACATGAGTGGGAAATCTTCCACGTAGCGACTTCAGTGCCGCTGGCGCTGATGGAGGCGGCGATTCTCACGGCGGTCGGCCAGCCGCTGCCGGCCATCGGCGGTGAAGGTTTCGCGCCGCTGCTGCCGGAACTGGTCGGGCGAGAATTTGCGCTGATCGATCTTGGCGTCCTGAGTCCGCATTTCGAAGCGGGCAACTGGGAGCAACCGGGCATTGATCAACAGTTGCTGACCGAAGCCGCTGCCGCGCATGGTCTGGCGGCGAGCCGTTACGGACAATATCGCTTGTCGCAGACGCGACCCGACAGTGCGGTCGAGCCCCAGACGTTCCCGCTGCACGTTGAGTTGCGCGTGCCGCAGGGTGCGGCGGTGGAAGCACCGTTTGCCGGTGTGCTGCATGGCGCGGCGGACGGTGTGCTGCAACTCGACGGACCCCAGCTCAGCGTGCGCCTGTGGGGTGTGAGCGCCTCGTTGCACGGTGGCGCGGCGCTGGTCAAAGGTCAGGTGCTGGGGTCGGTCGATGGCCCGTTGAAGGTGCAGTTGAGCCGCGTTGCGTCGCTGGATGCGCCGTTGTTCTGCAGCCCTTCGCGCGCGGCCGCATGGCAGGCGTTGTGTCCTTCGCCAGCCACGCTGCTGGGGCTGGCCTGCGATGCCGAACCGGAGCTGGACGCCAAATCCCTGCTCGAACGACGTGACGCCAGTTTCGCCCGCACGCAAAAACATTATTACGTCGACCCGCCGCGCATCGAGCGTGGCTGGCGCAATCACCTGATCGACATGCAGGGCCGTTCCTACCTCGACATGCTCAACAACGTCGCAGTGCTCGGCCATGGTCATCCGCGCATGGCGCAGGTGGCGGCGCGACAGTGGTCGCTGCTCAACACCAACTCGCGCTTCAACTATGCGGCGGTGGCGGAGTTTTCCGAACGCTTGCTGAAGCTGGCGCCGGAAGGCATGGACCGGGTGTTTCTGGTCAACAGTGGCAGCGAGGCCAACGACCTGGCGATCCGGCTGGCGTGGGCCTACAGCGGCGGCCGCGACATGCTCAGCGTGCTGGAGGCCTATCACGGCTGGACGGTCGGCGCCGATGCGGTGTCGACGTCGGTTGCCGACAACCCGCGAGCGCTGGAAAGCCGCCCGGACTGGGTACATCCGGTGACTGCGCCGAACCTCTATCGTGGCGAATTCCGTGGCCTGGATTCTGCGCCGGATTATGTACGCAGCGTCGAAACGCAACTGGCGCATATCGCCGCGCAGGAGCGCCAATTGGCCGGTTTCATCTGTGAACCGGTGTATGGCAACGCCGGCGGGATTTCCCTGCCGCCCGGTTATCTGAAACAGGTCTATGCGCTGGTGCGGGCCCAGGGCGGGGTGTGCATCGCCGATGAAGTGCAGGTCGGATATGGGCGCATGGGTCACTTTTTCTGGGGCTTCGAAGAGCAAGGCGTGGTGCCGGACATCATCTGCATGGCCAAGGGCATGGGCAATGGCCAGCCGCTGGGCGCGGTGATTACGCGTCGGGAAATCGCCGAGGCACTGGAAGCGGAAGGTTATTTCTTCTCGTCGGCCGGCGGCAGTCCGGTGAGCTGCCAGATCGGCATGGCGGTGCTGGATGTGATGGAAGAAGAAAAGCTCTGGGAAAACGCCCGGGTGGTGGGCGGGCATTTCAAGGCGCGCCTGGAAGCCTTGATCGATAAACATCCGCTGGTGGGCGCGGTGCATGGTTCGGGTTTCTATCTGGGGGTGGAGCTGATCCGCAACCGCGAGACGCTGGAGCCGGCCACCGAGGAGACCACGCTGTTGTGCGATCGCCTGCGCGAGCTGGGGATCTTCATGCAGCCGACCGGGGATGACCTGAACATTCTCAAGATCAAACCGCCGATGGTCACCTCGCAGCGCAGTGTGGATTTCTTTGTCGACATGCTGGATCGGGTGCTCGAGGAAGGCCTCTAAACCAGACCCCTGCAGGAGCTGCCGCAGGCTGCGATCTTTTGATCTGGCTCTTCAAAATCAAAAGATCGCAGCCTGCGGCAGCTCCTACAGAGATTCAGATTTATATCGATAATAGTTGTTTGATTTTAGATGTCTGGATGTTTGTTGGCTTTTAATGCCGATATTTATCGGTTATAAAGTCGCCATTGCTTCGCATCCCCTCGACGGTTCCCTGGAGTCCTGATCCGATGACCACCTTGAAAAGTACCCCGCGTGACGATGGCTTCTACATGCCGGCCGAGTGGGCGCCGCAGACCCAGACCTGGATGATCTGGCCCGAGCGTCCGGACAACTGGCGCCTGGGTGGCAAGCCGGCGCAAGCCGCGCATGCGGCCGTGGCCAAAGCCATCGCGCGGTTCGAACCGGTGACGGTCGCGGTGTCGGCCGGTCAGTACGAGAACGCTCGTGCACGCCTCGATGTACCGAATATTCGGGTGGTCGAGATGTCCAGCGATGACGCCTGGGTGCGTGACAGCGGCCCGACTTTCGTCATCAACAACAGCGGCGAAGTACGCGGTGTGAACTGGGATTTCAATGCCTGGGGCGGTTTTGAAGGCGGTCTGTATTCGCCGTGGAACCGTGATTCGCAGGTCGGTGGCAAGATCCTCGAAATCGAGCGCAGCCCGCGTTATCGCACCGAAGGTTTTGTGCTGGAAGGCGGTTCGATTCACGTCGACGGTGAAGGCACGCTGATCACCACCGAAGAGTGCCTGCTCAACCACAACCGCAATCCGCATCTGGGTCGCGAAGAGATCGAAGCGGTGCTGCGTGACAATCTGTCGGTGGATAAGATCATCTGGTTGCCGGATGGCCTGTTCAACGACGAAACCGACGGCCATGTGGATAACTTCTGCTGCTACGTGCGCCCGGGCGAAGTATTGCTGGCGTGGACCGACGATCCGCAGGATCCGAATTACCCGCGCTGCCAGGCCGCAATGAACGTGCTGCAAAGCAGCACCGACGCCAAGGGCCGCCCATTCACGGTGCACAAGATGCCAATTCCAGGGCCGCTGTACGCGACTGAAGAAGAGTGCGCCGGTGTCGATCCGGTGGACGGTACGCAGGAGCGCAACCCTTCCGTGCGCCTGGCCGGTTCCTACGTGAACTTCCTGATCGTCAACGGTGGCGTCATCGCGCCGAGCTTCGACGATCCGATGGACGCGCCTGCGCGGGAAATCCTGCAGAAGCTGTTCCCGCAGCACGAAGTGGTGATGGTGCCGGGCCGCGAATTGTTACTGGGCGGCGGCAATATTCACTGCCTTACCCAACAGCAGCCAGCTCCGCACAAAGAGTGAGTTGAGACGTAACAGCCTGAGTTGATTAATAAATCACCCGGGCAGCAAGTTATTTTCGATGGGTGCGAAGAAGCCCGCGGTCCTGCTGGACCGCGGGCTTCTTTGTATCCGCCTGTCGACAAATCGGAAACCTTGGCATAGCTCTTGTATCGGATACCGCGCACTAGGGAGGGGGGGAACTTCAACAGTTCTGTCATATACCTTGGATAACTTAGCCGCTCACGAACGGGGAGAGAGCGCTGAAATGAACGCCGAAGTGAACGTAATCAGCGAGCGGAATTTGCATCCCATGGCCGTAAACGGCGAATCGCTCCAGATTGTCGCGCACTTTTTGAAGTCCAATGGAACGCGTCAGATCAGGGAACCTGATCCGCGCCGGATGATGATTGAGCGCTATCCCGCTGACCTGTTCAGCGAGGCCGAACTGGAAGCGTTGTGGGCTGTGATGCAAGGATAAGAAAAACAACAAGGATTGGTAAAAGCGCTGCCGGGATGGCGGCGCTTTTTTATGCGCGCTGGAAAACCATGGCGAACATTGAACCTGTGGGAGGGGGCTTGAAGCGGTAGCCGAACAAGGCAACCCATTCGACCGATTCGCGAAACAGTCTGAGAGCCATTCCGGCGTTTTTCCCCAATGCACGCAGGGATAATCTGCCGCCATCGATTTTCCCCGTTTGGTTGCCGGAGTTCTCTCATGATCCTTCACTACATTTACGATCCATTGTGCGGCTGGTGCTACGGCGCCAAACCGCTGGTGCAAGCGGCGCAGCAAGTGCTGCCGGTCGTTGCCCATGCGGGCGGAATGATGAGCGGCGCGAATCGCCAGCGTGTTTCGCCGCAACTGCGCGATTACGTCATGCCCCACGACCGGCGCATTGCCGAATACACCGGTCAGCCGTTTGGCGAAGCGTATTTCGAAGGTCTGTTGCGTGATCACTCGGCGGTGTTCGATTCAACGCCACCCATCGCTGCGGTCATGGCGGCAGAGTCCATCGACGGTCGCGGTTTGCAGATGCTCGGGTGTTTGCAGACCGCTCATTACGTGGAGGGGCGGCGGATTGCCGATGAGTCTGTACTGTTCGATGTCGCGGCGCAGATGGGTTACGTACAGACAACTTTCGTGACGGTGTTTAAGTCCGTTGATCCCCAGGCGCAGGTAAAAGCCAGTCGCGCGTTGCTGGCCCGACTCGGCGGCCAGGGCTTTCCGACATTGGCGCTGGAGCAGGACGGGCAATTCACCTTGATCGACATCAGCCCGTGGTTAGGTAAACCGCAGGCCTTTGCTGATTGGTTAGGGCAAGCGGTTGTGGCCGATGAGCCGGCTCAATCCCCCGCTCTATGCGATCTCGATGGCTGCGCGTAATCGCGCCGGATTCACTGGTTAAGCGCATTTCCGAGCAATGCGCTATCGCAAAATTTACGATTCTTAGACGATTTTTACCTATTTAAAGACGATTCTTGAAATTGACACATTATTGAGGGCGCGGCTACGATTCGGCCCAACGCCTGTGGCCAACCGCCATGACTCAAAAATAATAAAAGGGCCCGACACGGTTTTACCGTGGGCGGGTCTTTTTGTTTCGGGGTGAAAAAAGAGTGCAATAGCGCCGTTTCAGCCGTTCGACACAGCGCGTTTCAACCCGTAATAAGGAAAACAAAATGTTGAACAAGCGAATCAGCCTGATCGCACTGGGGATGTTGAGTGCCACACAGGCCATGGCTGACGGCCAGGCCGAGTCCAAGGGTTTTGTAGAAGACAGCAGCCTCAAAGTGCTGCTGCGCAATGCCTACATCAACCGTGATTACAAAGACGGCAACGCGGACAAATCCGAGTGGGGCCAAGCAGCTATCGGTACGTTCTCGTCCGGCTTCACCCAAGGCACCATCGGCGTGGGTGTTGATGCTTTCGGCCTGTACGCCCTGAACCTGGAACGCAGCGAAGATCGCAGCGGTGCCGGCGGTATCGACTTCTTCAAACGTGGCGACAGCGGCAAGCCTGCCAATGACTTGTCCAAGGGCGGCGCTGCGGTCAAATTCCGTCTGTCCAACACCGTGCTGACCTACGGTGACCAGATGCCGGCCCTGCCGGTGCTGAACTATGACAATTCGCGTCTGCTGCCGGAAAGCTACACCGGTACCTTGATCACTTCCAAAGAGATCAAAGGCCTGCAACTGGACGCCGGTCGTTTCACTGCCGAGTCGCGCAAAAGCGCTGAAGGCCGTGACAGCGGTGGTCTGAAGGCGATCAACGTGTTGGGCGGCAGCTATCAGTTCACCGAACAATTCAAGGCGGCGCTGTACGCTTCCGACGTCGAAGACGTGCTGAAGAAGCAATACGTGAACGCCAACTACGTGTTCCCGATCGACAAGGATCAGTCCCTGACCCTGGACTTCAACGGCTATCGCACCAAGCTGGACGACTCCTACGTCCGCGAAAGTGGCGCTACCGGCGATGACAACAAGATCTGGAGCCTGGCAGCGACGTTCGCTACCGGCCCTCACTCCTTCACCGTGGCGCACCAGCGTTCCACCGGCGACAGCAATCTGGGCTACGCCTATGGCGGCTATCAGAAAGAGCAAGGTCGTGTCGGTGACGGTGGCAACACTATCTACTTGGCCAACTCCTACTGGTCGGACTTCAACGCTGAAGACGAGCGCAGCTGGCAGTTGGGCTACGGCCTGGACTTCGGCGCATTTGGCGTACCGGGTCTGAGCTACAACTTCGCTTACGTGCGTGGCGACAACATCACCACATCCACCAGCGAAGGCGGCACCGAGCGCGAGATCTTCAACCAGGTCAAATACGTCGTACAAAGTGGTCCGGCGAAAGACTTGAGCGTGAAATTGCGCAGCTCGATCCTGCGCGTGTCGCAGAAATCCAGCGAGTACAACGTCAGCGGCAACGAGCTGCGTGTATTCGTGGACTACCCGATCAACATCTTCTGATGAACGATCCGGTGTAAGAAACATGAGAAAACCCCGACTGGCTCGGGGTTTTTTTTCGACGTCTTTTTCGCAAAAACCGTAAAAAACCCGTGTTTTTGTCACGTAAAAGTTGTTTTGAAGCGCCTTCAAGTACCGTTTCAAACAGGGCTTTAAATGCCTGAAATTCTTTCTCATGGACGCAAATTCTCCACCTAATAGATTAGGCCGCTCAACGCAGCGGAGAATTTGGTAATGATCGTTTTGAACAGAGAAGTGGGCGAATCGCTACGGCGCGACAAATATGTCAACGTCCAGGGTGGTGACTTCAATCTCTACGGTCATTTTGCCGACTTCGTCAGACTGACCAAAAGTTGGGAAAACATGGAGCCTGACAGTTACTACGGTCAGGCCGAAGCCGGCATGCGTTACCGTCGTTACAGCGACTTTGAATACAACCCGAAAACACGTGAGCTCAAGCAACTCGAGCATCGCGCCTACGTGCAGTCCAAGGAAAACAACGCCTACGTGGGCGGTGTTGTGCGGCACTTTCAGGACTTCTCTGATGAAGTGATCACTTCGCCGGTGATGCGCAGCCTGATCGACACCGATTTTGAAGTGTACAAAAGCGTGCTGCCGGAAGAACTGCACGATGAAATCTGGCAATGCCAGATCCATCAGATCCGCATCGAGATCAAACCCGGCAAGCAACTGGAAATCACCCCGGAAGGTATCCACTGCGACGGTTATCCGTTCAGCGGCGTGCACTTCTGGGGGCGCAACAATGTCGAGGGGGCGGAGAGTCGTCTTTACGATATCCACGAGCATCAATTGGCGTCGACCACCTACCAGGAAATTCTCGACACCACCTACTTCCTTGATCGCGATATGCGCCACTACGTAACCCCCGCGCGCAACCCTCACACGCATGCCATGGCGTACCGGCAGATTCTGGCGATTTCCTTCTCGCGGCCCGGGACCGCTTTCGACATTGTTCGCTAATCAGATCACCCCAATCGACGGCGTCGAGTGCTCGACGCCGGTGGTGCTGCGACGCGCCACCGCCAAGGACGCGCAGCGCATGGAGCGCTTCTTCCGCCAGTTCGACGAAGTGTCGTTCTGCGAATGGCAGGATGCCAAATGCCTGCGCGGCGTGTTGATCCAGAAGACCACCACGGCCTATTTGGCCTTCGATGTCGCGGGCGAGATCGTCGGTGCGGTGCTCGGCGGCATGCTTGGTAGTCGCGGCACCATCAACCACTTGGCGGTCAGCCCACGCTATCGCAGCCAAGGCGTCGGCCAGCGGCTGGTGGAAGCGGCGTCGTCCGACATGAAACGGGTCGGTGTATTACGGATGTTTCTGTTCGTCGACGATGCTAACCTCGCGGGCAAGCGATTCTGGACTGCCCAGGGTTTTTGCGAACCCCACGGCGAGCGGACATTTGAGAGGGATCTATGAATGAAACGTCCGGCAGTGCGCCGCTGATGGCTGCCCATCAGCCATCGCGCACGTTTGCCGAAGCCAGCCCGGTGGTGGCCGGTTACTTCACGGTGTCATTCGTGTTCGGGCTGATGGCCGTCAATGCCGGGCTGCCGATGTGGCTGCCGGTGGCGATGTGTTTATTCGTCTACGCCGGCGCTTCGCAATTCGCCGCGCTGGCGCTGATCTCCAGCGGTGCTTCGCTGACCACCATCGTATTGACCACCTTCCTGATCAATGCGCGGCACATGCTGATGTCGGTGTACATGGCCAAGGCCCTGCGCGCACTGGGCCTCAGCCGCATGGAACGCTGGGCCTACGCCGGTGGACTGACCGACGAATCCTTCGCGTTTCACAGCGTCAAGCTGGGCACCGGCGCGCCGGTCAACATCCGTTACCTGATCGGCTTCAACCTGTTCTGCCACACCTCATGGGTGCTGGGCGGATTGTTGGGTGCCGTCTGCGCGCAATATGCATCGCACCTGATCAAATATCAGCTCGACTACGCACTGACCGCGATGATGCTCTACGTGCTGGTGTCGCTGTGCAACACCCGCAACAAACTCATCGCCGCCGCGGCTGCCGTCGTTTGCATGGGCGCGCTGAGCCTGGTCGGCACTTCGCCATTCAACGTATTCATCGCCACGTTTGTGGGCTGCGGAGTGGGTGTATGCCTGACCAAACGTTCCTGATCCTGGTGGTCGCGCTGATGATGGCCGTGACCTTCCTGCCACGCGCGCTGCCGCTGCAAGTCAACACCGAGCACTGGCCGCCATTCGTTGCGCGGGCGCTGGAATACCTGCCGGTGGCGATCGTCGCTGCGATCAGCCTGACACCCTTGTTGATCAAGGATCAGCACCTACAGCTCGATCGCCCGGAATTTTATGCAGCCATTCCGACGTTGTTATGTGCGTATTTCAGCAAAAACCTCTTTCTCAGTGTGGCGGTTGGGACGGCTGCGTACATTGCGCTCGGCTCGTTCATGTAGCGGCAGATCGACCACGTCGTTCAGGGCCTGGCCTGACAGGTTAGGGTTGTTCACCGCCAGACGCACTTCGAGAAAATCCTCGAAACCGGGGAAGATCGTCAGGCCGTTCTTTTGCGCGGCCTCACGCGACACCATGCCGACCGCGTCCATCTGCGTGATCAACGACAGCGTCAGCGTCTCGCTGCAGGAATAAACCATGCGCTGACCGTTCTCGTGATTGCCCAGTCCGGCGTCGAGAAAACGCAGGAAGCTGTGGGAATACGGACAATCTTCCGCAGGACGCACCTGAAACTTGTTGCCCAGCAACGTCAGTGGATCGTTTTCCTGCCCGCAATGGGCACCGACCACCTGCACCTGCACATCCGGCAAAACAATGCTCGGCAAACCCGGCCGCTGCGGGCCGATCAGCACCGCGAGGTCAAAGTCCTCATTCTTCAGCTTGCTGAGGTTTTCCATCGACTCGGCGTAGCTGAATTCCATCTGGTAATCGGGAAACACCTCAATCAGGCGTCCGATCATTCGCCGGTTGAAGTCAGACGACAACGTGTTGTTCAACGCAACCTTCAATGTGCGCTGGCCGGGTACCTTGAGCGCCTCGACCTTTTCTTCCATCTGTCGCGTGGCAATCAGCACTTTGTCCATGTAGGGCGTCAGCTCCGTGCCTTGCGGCGTAAGCGTCAACCCTTTGTTGGAACGTCGAAACAAGCGGAAACCGAACTGCTCTTCGACCTTGTTCAACTGCGCGGCCAGGGCCTGCACAGTCAGGCACGAATGCTCGGCTGCGGCCGACAACGAGCCGGTCTGCACGATGCGCATGAGGTTGCGTAAGGTTCTGCTATCCATGGGTAATGCCCTCTGAAGTGGGCTGGGTATTGTTGTTTACGAGACTGCCGGTCCGGCGTCATATGCCGGCTATATTCCAGCACCTGAGCATAGTTGTCGCGGGTTTAGTAGCGAATTGATGTCCCTGCCGATGGCTGGAAGCTGACACAGGATCGGGATTTTTGATGACGTGGGGGTGATTGGGGTCAAGAAAAGTGCGTGGTTTTGATGCGTGGGACGATTTTTTTTGAAGAGAAACAGCTTACATCATCCGGGGTTTTTCCCTGCGTCATGCGCAGATAGGTCTCAGGAAAAGTAACGATTCAGCTGATAGCACCTACCTGTCAAAGGAGTTGAAATGGTCGTCTGGCATGCGAGCCATGGCGGTAGATAACCACCTATCAACTTCGCGTTGACCGACGAAGATCCCTCCGACAACAATGTAGAGGTAGCGCTTATGTAGCTACAAAATCACGATGAGGTAATGGAAATGGCTGCACTACTGAAAACTACCGATGTGCGCTGCCGCATTGATGAGGATTTGAAAGCGCGTGCCACTGAAGTCTTGAACGCTTGCGGGCTGAGCATTAGCGACGCCATGCGACTTTTTCTGCGGCAGGTTGTTGCCACTCAGGGGCTTCCCTTCGAGGTGCGAGTTCCATCAGAGAAAACGGCCCGCGCAATGATGGAAGCACGAGAAATCCGTCAGCGTTTCGACTCGATAGACGACATGCTGAGGACTGCTGATGGCGAAACCGGAGAAAACGCAAAAACGCGCTGATCGGCCTAAACAGTGTGCGCAGACTTCTGAATTCAAGAAGTCTTGGGATCGTTATAACCGCGCCGGAAGGCGAGACATGAACGACGTCCGGAAGGTGATGGCGATGTTGTTTTTGGGGCAGCAGTTACCGGCAGAATATCTGGATCATGCGCTGACTGGAGATTGGTCTGGATTCCGCGAGTGTCATATCGGTGGCGATTTTCTGATGATTTACGAGAACACGCGCCCAGACCTGATCACGTTTGTGGATCTAGGGAGCCATTCAGAATTGTTTAAATAGCGCAGAAATACATCAGCCGGGCTTAACTCCGGCGTCTATGCGTTGATAGTTACGATTGTTCGTTTGTGTATCAAAACTCAAAAAAATTACAGTTATGTACTAGTCTTCAGCTAAGACAAAAAATCAGGAGGCGTCTATGCCTACCTCATCCCCAGCCCTCACCCCGCGTGAACAACTCGACGTCCCCGAGGCCGGGCGCGTCGCGCTGAAGTTCTTCTTCAACCTCATGGAGCGCTGGGGTTGCAACGCCGAGCAGCAGCGCACGCTGCTGGGCGGCGTCGGCAACACCACGTTCTACAAGTACAAACACCTGCCGAACATACGTCTGCCTAACGACACCCTTGAGCGGATCTCCTACCTGATGGGTATTCACAAGGCGCTGAGCATCATCTTCAGCAATAGCCGCGAGCGCGCCTATACATGGGTCAGCAGCCCCAACACGGCTGCGCCATTCAATGGCCGGACCGCGCTGGATTACATGCTGGCGGGGAGGGTGGTCGACATCGCCGACGTACGCCGCTACCTCGACGGGGTGCGCGGTTGAAGGCCCCGCCGCTGGCCGAGCCGCAATGGCCGAAGGCCTACCGGATCGTCAACAGCAGCTTCCCGCCGATTGCGTTGTTCGAAGACGTGCTCGACCCCGAAGACCTGGAAGTCGCCTACGCGCTGGAAGCACTGACCAATGATCGCCTGATCGAGCAGGCCGGCGTCCTCGCCCGCGTGCGCCCCGAAGATCGGCTCTCCGGCCCCGGTTCAACCCCGGTGATGGCGGCGTTTACCCACATCGGCAAAAGCAGCCGCTTCACCGATGGCACCTTCGGCGTCTACTACGCCGCCAGCAGCCAGGCCGCGGCCATCGCCGAAACCTGCTATCACCAGGAACGTTTCCTCGCGGCCACCAACGAAGCGGATCTTGAGTTGACCATGCGTACTTACGTCAATCGTGTGGTTAAGCCGCTGCACGATGTTCGTGATGGTTTTGCACATTTGCATCAACCCGATCCGGAAGCCTATGGCCCGTCACAGGCGTTTGCCCGACAACTGCGCGAGTCTGAATCCTGGGGCCTGCTCTACAACAGCGTTCGTCTGCCGGGCCATGAATGCGTCGCCGCGTTTCGGCCGCCGGCGGTATCGATTCCGAAGCAGGGCAAGCATTTGCGGTATGTGTGGAGTGCGAGTCAACGCAGGATTTCGTTTGTGTTTGAGATCAGTCAGGTTTGAAACACAAGAAGCCCTCGCATCAACGAGGGCTTCATGTGGGTGATTTACATCAACGGCTTGTCCGGCGGCGCATCCATCACTTTCACGACATCATCGATCAGCGCCTTGCTCAATTCCTGCAAATACTGTGAGGCATAAGCGTGAAGATCAGGGTCGCGAGAGACTGTGGAATCTGCAGTGAGTAGCTTCGAGATGTGAAGCAAGTGTGAGGCGTGCGAAAGGGCGGCGATTAATGGCACACCACGATTGGTGCGGAACAGCGCTTGATTGGCCTGGAAGGAAAAGTGCGTGAGGCCTGGGGTTTTCAAATCGAGGTAGTCGGTCATTTCGCTTCACCTGCCGTACGTAAGGCGTGGTGTGAGGTGACCGGTGTGGCAGCGCGGCGGATTACGGATGGATCGATGGCATTCATTTGTGAACTCCCTGTATCAAATGAGAGCCGCCATTTTCGTTCTCAGGCGAAAGGGTGACAGCTATGCGCAGGCTGAGAAACCGGAGATACAGGAACCCGGCAGACCCGAAGGTCTCCCACGCACAGCCGCCATTACACGTGAGTGCGGACACAAAAAAGCGCCGGCAATCGTGATTTTAGGCGCTGGTGCGCCTGTATCTTACGCGGGTTCTCAGGCCCGGTCGCTGAATTGGCAGCGACGGGTTTGACGGTAGCTTGCGGAGGACGGGGGCGCAATCGTGGCCAGGTGGTGGCCGTTGCCATCTCTGTGTAGTGCAACACTTATGTTGCGATCGCAGCAAATATGTTGCACATTCGCTTTACCGAAACGGCGAGTGATGCACATGAAGTACAGCGAGTTTCGGCGATGGTTGAAAGCCCAAGGCGTTGAGTTTCAAACCGGCAAGGGCAGTCACTTCAAGGTTTCCTTGAATGGCAAATCAACTGTGTTTCCCGACCATGGAGCCAAGGAAATGGGCGAAGGGTTGAGAAAATCGATAATCAAGCAGCTGGGCCTCAAGGATTGAGACCCGGCTGTACCCATCTGAGGAAGTGTGATGTTCGAATATGCGTTGGAAGTTCACGAAGAGCCGGGCAGTGTCTGGCTGACCTGCGCAGAAATTCCTGAGATGCACGCCGTTGGCGACACCCTCGAGCAAGCGTTGGACACCGCCATTGATGCAATCGAGACGGCGCTCTCGATATACGTTGATGATCGCCGGTTGATTCCGACCGGGCAGGCAGGAGAACAGGCAAGTGACGTCGTATTGCGTCTGCCTGCGCTGACTGCAGCAAAGGTTGCTCTGTGGAATACGCTTTTGGAGTCAGGTTTAAGCAAGGCCGAGTTGGCACGTCGTCTCGGCGTACAACGGCCTCAGGTCGATCGCTTGGTAGATTTTCTGCATCACTCCAAAATCGAGAATGTTGAGCGTGCGTTGCAGCAACTTGGAAGGCGGATTTCGCTTTCGGTTCAAGCTGCATAAGTTCAGCAAGCGTGCGTTGGAGAAAATAGCTGAAGGCGAAAAAAAGGCATGGCAAATGAACTAGGGCGATTTCAGACGGACGTGATGGAATCTGTACGTCAGATGATGGCTGGAAAGGCCTCGCGCGTAACGCTGCTGCCGCTCTCGGCGGCCACTGAAGAGCAAAGGAAGGCCGGGGTTTCTCAAAGCGTTTTCGCCAACCTAAGCTCCGTAGTGACACGAGCAAAATAAGGTGGGGAAAAATAGAGTCAGACCACAGTCTCAGCTCAAAAAGTGGTCTGTCCCTTATTTCCCTGCTTTGGTCTGTTCAGGGAGGACGTTGGCTCGTGCCTCGTCTTGACTGCGCAACCAGCGTTCGGCGTCCTCAAAGGTGTTCATGCAGGTTCTGCCATAAGCCGACAAGGCCAGTATGCTGCGTTGGGTGAGTTGAATATCAGATGTGCACAGATCGATGAATAACGAGAGCGCGTTTCCGGCCTCCTCAAATGCTTCGCGGATTTCCAAGGCTTTTTTGCATGTAGACATCAGTTGACTCCCTGTTCCATGTTGTCGGCGGCGAGTTTATGCGCAAAGCTCTGCGTCAAAATCAACTTCGCGTATCAACTTGTGACGGATCTTCAGCGTTCGCTTATTTGAATTTTGTCGGTGGGGGAGTTCGATATCTCAACTGCTGACAAGGTGCTGAATGGCGTGTCTGCAGATTGTTGGCTTTGCTCCATGGGGAGGCCTTTTGCGCTGATGAAGTCAGGCGGTCTTGTGTGGGTTGCCGCGATCTACAGCAAAGATCTTTTAGATAGGGTGAGCGCTCATAACCTCAGGGTCAAAGTCATGATCACTCAGCTGTTGCGCTTTTCATATTCAAACGCCAGAAACAACAAAGCCCCTGCATTTCTGCAGGGGCTTCGTTTTGTATGGTGCCGGCACCAGGAGTCGAACCCGGGACCTACTGATTACAAGTCAGTTGCTCTACCAACTGAGCTATACCGGCGTGTGGGCGACGATTATAGCGATTGGGTGGGTTCTGTAAACCCCTGAATTCAGACTATTTTTACGCACGCGCTGTATCAGGCGCGGCATGGGCTATGTCGCTGGGTTTTAAGCCGCAAAATCGGGCTGTTCGACGTCAATCCAGCGGGCGAGTGTTGGCAGGATTTCTGCGCTGTTCAAGCACCCATTTCCCCCGTTTATGTCCTTTTGATTGGAAGCTTATGCACAACGGGTCGGCGCGACCTTGGCGTTGCAGGGGATTTTGTGGACACATTCTCATTTTGTGTGCAAAGCCCTGTTTTACAGGTTTTTTATCAATATGAACAAAAAATGACCAATGCTGTTTTGGTCATGCAATGGCCGTGGATATTGGATCCACGGGAAAACCATCAACAGAGTTATCCACAGGCTGTAAAAGTTTCAGGCGCGTTCGGCCAGCAGCAGAAAATTACGCGGCGTCAGCGAGCTGTCGCAGAAGGTGCCGAGTCGTACGACGTACCCCTGTTCGGCGAGGAAAATGGCTCGATCAAGAATCAGCCAAAGCTCCAGTGGTCGTCGGAATAGTCCGCGCAGTAATTCCAGGTTGCGAACTTCGGCCAATCGCTGCCAACCGGCGGCTTCCAGTGCCTGCCAATCTGGCGTGCCGACTGTGGATAACTCTTTCAGTGCTGCCAAATCGCGGCAGTAATCGGCGAAGGTTTTGTCCAGCCAGGCGCTGGGCAGGGACGGGGTGGGCAAGTATTCGTCTACTCCGCGCACTTGTCGTTGCAGCAGATCAAAGGCCAAACGTCGGGCCATGGAGGTGTCGCGCTGACGTCGGACCCGTGCACCGGCGGTGACGGTTTCGCTCATGGGCAGCGCCAGATCTTCGAGCGAGAGCTGTAGGGCGGATCGCAAACCCGCTGAGGACAATGCGTGGTACTCGCCGCGATTGATCCGGTTGTAGCAGCACGGGGCGATGGCCATCTGCTGACATCCGGCAGCGCTCGCCAGTTGCATCAGGCGCACATGCAGGTCGCCGCAGGCGTGCAGGGCGACCGGGGTGTGTTGAGCGCTCAAAGCAGTTGTGGCGTCTGCTGCCAGCACATCCTGCTCGACATGCAAGGCGTGCAAATGATGGCGCTGACTCAATGCCTGACCGCTGGCGACCAGCGTCGGATCGTATTCAACACAGGTCAGCTGTTGCCCGGCGCCCAGCAGGCGCCGGCCCAAATGCCCCTTGCCGGAACACCAGTCCAGCCAATGCGTTGGCGGCGAGGCGAAAGACAAACGGCTGCCGAACGCTTCAATCTGCTGCCACTTGCGTCCCGGCACGTCGACATTCAATCGATGGCCTGCAGTTTCCAGCGCATGTCCCGGCAACTCACCCACTGCGCTCAGCTCAGCCGACAACGCCGCCAAAGAGGCGAACGGCTCCGGGGCATCGACGAGATCGGCAGGATGGTTGTGCGCCCGCTCTGCATCTTCCAGTGACCGTCCGCGTAGCCACGAAGCCAATTCGGGGTAGGCGGTTTCCCATGGAAGCGAAAGATGAGTGAACGGACGAGGTTTCCACAGCGCCTGATGCGCCGTAAGAAAATCATCCAGCGCGGTGAAGCGGGCGAGTAACTCCTCGCCCGTCAGCACGTGGGAAGTTTCAACGCCCTTGGCAGGCATCGACGCGCAACCAGCGCTCCAGCAGCTTGAAGCCGCGCACCAGCACGTAGGACATCAGCAGATAGAACACGCCGGCGGCGAAGAAGATTTCCACCGGCAGGTAGGTGCGGGCGATGATCGTGCGGGCCATGCCGGTCAGTTCAAGCAGAGTCACGGTGCTCGCCAGTGCGCTGGCCTTGAGCATCAGGATCACTTCGTTGCTGTAGGCCGGCAGGCCGATGCGCGCTGCACGCGGCAGCATGATGTAGAACATCGCCTTGGGCTTGGACATGCCCAGTGCTCGCGCCGCTTCGATTTCGCCCGGCGGAATCGCCTGGATCGCGCCACGCAGGATCTCCGCGATGTACGCCGCCGTGTGCAGGGTCATGGTCGCGGTGGTACACCAGAACGGATCGCGCAGGTACGGCCACAGCGCGCTGCTGCGCACCGCATCGAACTGCGCCAGGCCGTAATAGACGAGGAACAGTTGCACCAGCAGCGGTGTGCCACGGAAAAAGAAGATGTAGGCGTAGGGCAAGGCGCGCACGTACCACAGCTTCGACGAGCGGGCGATGCCCAGCGGAATCGCCAGCAGCAGGCCGGCAATCACGGCAATCGCCACCAGCTCCAAGGTCAGGGTCGCGCCCTGCGCCAGTTTCGGCAGCCACTTGATGATCACTTCCCAGTTCATGAAGCGCTCCTCGCAAAGCCGCGAGCGGCGCGTTTTTCCAGGAAGTGCATGCCGGTCATCGCCAGCACCGTCAGGCCGAGGTACATGACTGCGGCCACCAGATAGAAGGTGAACGGTTGTTTCGACACGGTCACGCCGATCTGCGCGTGACGCATGATTTCTTCCAGACCGATGACTGACACCAGCGCGGTGTCTTTCATCAGGATCATGAACAGGTTGCCCAGGCCGGGCAGGGCGATGCGCCACATCTGCGGCATGATCAGTTTGGTGAAGATCCGCCATTTCGACAGGCCCAGCGCCACACCGGCTTCACGGTGGCCTTTGGGAATGGCGAGGATCGCGCCGCGGAACACTTCCGTGGCGTAGGCGCCGAAGCACAGACCCAGCGCGATTACGCCAGCGGCAAAGGCGCTGAGTTGCAGGTCGGGGTTACCGAAAAACTCACCGAGGCTACGCATAAGGTTGACCGTACCGAAGTAGATCAACAGCACCCAGAGCAATTCCGGGACGCCACGCACCAGGGTCGAATAAGTGCCGCCAAGCCACTGCAGCGGCTTGTACGGGGAAGTCTTGGCCAAGGCGCCGAGCAGACCGAGTACCAGTCCCAGGCACAGGGCCGTCAGCGCCAGTTTGACGGTCATCAGCGCACCGGCGGCGAGGGCCGGGCCGAATCCGTAGAGGTCGATAATCATGGATTTCTTTTCAAATCGCGGCAGGCAAGGCCGGGAGCCGGCGCCGTCGGTGGATGGCGCCGGTCCCGCAGGTCAGATCAATAGATGCTGAACGGGAAATACTTGTCGTTGATCTTCTTGTAGGTACCGTCGGCGACGATTTCCTTCAGTGCGGCGTTCAGCTTCTCGCGCAGCGGGTCTCCTTTGCGCACGGCGATGCCGATTTTGTCGCTTTCCACGACCGGGTCGCCTTTGAACTCGTAGGCCTTGCCTGCATCGGTTTTCAGCCAGTCGTAGTTGGCGTACTTGTCGGCGAGGATGGCGTCGACGCGACCGGAGGTCAGGTCCAGGTAGGCGTTTTCCTGGGTGTCGTAGAGTTTGACTTCGATATCGCTGCCGTAAGTGTCCTCAAGCCAGGTGCCCGCGAGGGTGGCGCGCTGGGTGCCGATGATCTTGCCTTTGAGCGAATCCTTATCGGTTTTGAACTCTTTATCTTTCGGCGCGATGAACTGCAGCTTGTTCGAGTAGTACGGGTCGGTGAAGTCCACCGCGCCCTTGCGCTCTTCGGTGATCGACAGCGAGGACACCAGGAAGTCGAACTTCTTGGCGTTCAGCGCAGGGATGATGCCGTCCCAGTCAGAGGTGACAACCGAGCACTCGACTTTCATCTTGGCGCACAGGGCGTCGCCGATGTCTTTGTCGAAGCCGACCACGTTGCCGCTGGCGTCTTTGTTGTTGAACGGCGGGTAAGCCGCTTCGATGCCCATCTTCAGGGTCTCGGCCATGGCCCCGGCGCTGAATGCGAGAGTGACGGCGGCGGCCAGGAAGACCTTTTTAAAATTCTGCATGCATGTTGCTCCGTTAGCGGTTGCTGGACATGAATTGTTTGCAGCGCGCCGAAAGCGGGTTTTCGAACACCTGCTGAGGCGATCCTTGCTCTTCCACCAGCCCTTGGTGGAGGAACACCACTTCGCTGGAGACCTGACGGGCAAAGCCCATTTCGTGGGTCACCAACAGCATGGTGCGGCCTTCTTCGGCCAGTGCGCGGATGACACTAAGTACTTCCTGAACCATTTCCGGGTCAAGGGCAGAGGTGGGCTCGTCAAACAGAATCACCTTCGGCTGCATCGCCAGCGTGCGGGCAATCGCGGCGCGTTGTTGCTGACCACCGGACAATTGCGACGGGTAGGCGTGGCGCTTGTCGGCGATGCCGACCTTGGCCAGCAGCGCTTCGGCGACCTCGATCGCCTCGGCCTTGCTCTGGCCGAGCACGCGGCGCGGGGCTTCGATGATGTTGTCGAGCACGCTCATGTGCGGCCACAGATTAAAGTTTTGAAATACAAAACCAATCTCGGAACGCAGGCGGTTGATCTGTTTGCCATCCGCAGCAACCAGTTCGCCATTCTTGGCGGGCTTGAGCTTGAGTTCTTCACCGGCCACCAGAATCTGACCCTGGTGCGGGTTTTCCAACAGGTTGATGCAACGCAGGAACGTGGACTTGCCGGAACCGGAGGAACCGAGGATCGAGATCACATCGCCGTCGCGGGCGGTCAGCGAGATGCCTTTGAGCACCTCAAGCTGTCCGTAGCGTTTGTGCAAGTTGCGGATTTCAAGCGCGGGCGTGGCCTCAGCCATGTGCGTTCCTCATATATGTTGCGCTCCTGCTGTTGGCGGGCCTTCCTGGCGAGGCGGCCAAGCTAGCATAGCGTTTCAATGGCAGCCAACAGCGCTACGGGCGGTAAGCGGATGGCGTGTGGCGGGTTGTCGCATCGGCACAGCAGACTGTCGCCCCATCAACAACCGAACGGGTGTTTGAACGTGCAGGCCCGTGGGTGTTGCGTAAAAAAAGGCGCGATGTTGCCAGCTTTGGCGGGGTGTTGGAAGCGCTATCCGGCCGAACGTTCCTGATTCGCCCTTTTATTGTGCATCTCACACTTTTTCAGTGTGTTTCTGGTGCGCCTGTTCGCTTGAAAAGTGAGTCGCAGGGTAACGCTCTGGCGAATTGCCATTAATTTTAAGGACTTGCGATGACTGTCCGGTCGCGTTCAAAGCCGCGGGCCAGAAGAGTTTGAAACATTTTGGCGCATTTATTGCGTGCAGAATCTGGAACGCCCTGTTGGTTTCTTTTTACGAGAAGGAAAATCAGGCAGGTCGGACGCAATCGCTTTCCTCGCAAAGGTAGTTTCGATGAGCAGTACCCCAAGCTCCAATGGCCTCGAACAGGGGCTCAAACCGCGTCATGTGACCATGTTGTCGATCGCCGGTGTTATCGGCGCCGGTCTGTTCGTTGGCTCCGGCCACGCCATCGCTGCCGCCGGCCCTGCCGTGCTGCTGGCCTACGCCGCCGCCGGTACCCTGGTGGTGCTGGTGATGCGCATGCTCGGTGAAATGGCTGTCGCTTCGCCCGACACCGGCTCGTTCTCGACGTACGCCGACCGTGCCATCGGGCACTGGGCTGGCTTCACCATCGGCTGGTTGTACTGGTGGTTCTGGGTATTGGTGATTCCACTGGAAGCCAACGCTGCCGCGACCATCCTGCACGCCTGGTTTCCGAGCGTGGAGATCTGGGCCTTTGCCTTGGTCATCACCATGTTGCTCACGGTGACCAACCTGTTCAGCGTGAAAAACTACGGTGAATTCGAATTCTGGTTTGCCCTGATCAAAGTCCTGGCGATCATCGGCTTCATCATCCTCGGCCTCGCGGCGATCTTCGGTTTCCTGCCGAACAGTCAGGTCAGCGGCGTTTCGCACTTGTTCGACTCCGGCGGCTTCCTGCCAAACGGCATGGGTGCGGTACTGGGTGCGATCCTGACCACCATGTTCTCGTTCATGGGAACCGAAATCGTGACCATCGCGGCTGCGGAATCGAAGAACCCGGGCAAGCAGATTTCCAAGGCCACCAACTCGGTGATCTGGCGGATCGGCCTGTTCTACCTCGTCTCGATCTTCATCGTTGTGGCCCTGGTGCCGTGGAACGATCCGACGCTGGCCAACCTCGGTTCTTACCAGACCGTGCTTGAGCGCATGGGCATTCCGAACGCGAAAATGATCGTCGACATCGTGGTGCTGGTCGCGGTCACCAGTTGCCTGAACTCGGCGCTGTACACCTCGTCGCGCATGTTGTTCTCCCTCGGCAAGCGCGGTGACGCACCGGCGATGTCGACTCGGGTCAACAAAAGCGGCACACCTTACTGGGCGGTGATGCTGTCGACCGGCGCGGCGTTCCTCTGCACCTTCGCCAACTACGTGGCCCCGGCTGCCGTGTTCGAATTCCTGCTGGCCAGCTCCGGCGCCATCGCGCTGCTGGTGTACCTGGTGATCGCGTTCTCGCAACTGCGCATGCGTAAACAACGCATGGCCCGCGGCGAGAAAATCGTCTTCAGCATGTGGCTGTTCCCGGGCCTGACCTACGCGGTGATCATCTTCATCGTCGCGGCCCTGACCATCATGCTGTTCCAGGAAGCCCACCGCGTGGAAATCCTCGCAACCGGCCTGCTGAGCCTCATGGTCGTTGCCGCAGGCCTGCTGGTGGCGCGCCGCCGCAAGCTGGAAAACCGTGGTGCGGTGGTGTTGAACTGATCCGTCACGCGTAATGCAAAACGGCCGCTGTCAGTGATGACGAGCGGCCGTTTTTGTTTGTGCGCGAGGTTTATTCGCCCTTGTCTTCCTGGGTGTCCAGCGACTTGCCGTAAGTATCCAGCGCAATCCCGAAATCGGTGATGAACTGTGGCTCGGTCAGCCAGGCCTGGGCGGTTTCGATGTCCATGCCGTCGGCCCACATGCGGTAGTCGATCAGCATGTCGGCGGCCAGGTGAGTGGCGGCCATGCCTTCGTTCTCGGCGTTTTCCATGTCCAGCAGTTCTGGATGGTCAACGATGATGAACGCCAGTTCGCGCAGCAGGGTCAGCAGCATTTCGTTGCGACTGACGGCTTCGGCGTCGCGCATTTTGCTGAACATCGCCAGGGTGTATTCCGGGATCGGCTCGTCCAGATGCCCGGGGTTGTCGTCCTGGTCCAGCGGCTTACGGCCGACCATGCGGATGTGCTTGGCTTTGGCCTTGGCGCGTTTGGCGCGTTTCTGTTGCTTGTTCAGGGATGCCATGGGAACTCAGTTCTTCTGTTGGGTGTGTGCGGCGATCGCGTCGGACGCCGCCACATAGTCGGCCTGGAAGGCCGGGGATTCGATCCACGCCAGGGCGCCGGCTTCGTCGGTTTCTTGCGACCACTGGCGATACTCGATCAGCGCGGCGAGGATGAAATCCATCGCGCCTTCTTCGCCTTCCTGCTCGTAGACCAGCTCCAGCAGCGGGTCTTCGAGGAATGCGCTGCACATGGCTTGCTGGCTGATCTTCTCGGCGTCGATCATTTTCTTGAACAGCTCGGTCAGGTCCACCGATTCGAAGTCGATGCGGTCATCGTTCGGGTCCAGCTCGAGCGGCGCCTCGGCGCGTTTGGTGCGGTTCTGCTTGGCCTTGGTTTTGGCCCGGGCGGCGCGTTTTTGCTGCTTGTTGGCGGAGGCCATGGTGTGTTCCGTCGTGCGTGGGAAGGGCTCAGCTGCGCGGCACTGTCCGCCCGGGTGTGTCGGGGGGCAGTTCGCCGGTTTGCAGCCAGGTCAGAGCGATGGGCCATAGTGTGGCTTGGTATGCCCTACGAAAAAAGGCGAAATGTCCGACTTGTTGTTCGCCGATGTCCTGCGGCGCGATGCGCAGGTGGGTTTTGTGCGCATGACTGAAGTAGCCGAGCAGGCGTTCGATGGCCGGGATCGTGCCGTACGGGTCGTCGCTGATGCTGATCGCCAGGATGTGCGCGCGGACATTGGCGAAGGGCAGGCGGCCGGTTGTTTTCAGCAGTCGGCGGCCACTCGGACGCTGCTCGTAGCGCGCGGCAGGCGTGCTCCAGTCGCGCACGACGCCTGCTGGCGTGTCCTCCAGCCAGCCAAGGTGTTTGCCTGGGAAATAGCCACAGAGGCGCGTCAGAAGCGGCATCAGCACATGCCATTTGCCGAACATGCGCCAGCGCTGTTCCGGCGCGTAGTCGCGCCAGTAAGCGAACTGCGCGCCGACCGTCACCAGCCGACGAATGACCTGCCCGGACTCACCCAGTCCCGCCGCGCAACCGCCGAAACTGTGGCCGACCACATCGATGGGCTGGCCGGGGAACTCTCGTTGCGCGCGCTTGAGCATCGCCTCGAAATCCAGCGCGCCCCAGTCGGTCCATGAAGCCACAAGGCCTCTCAGGGTTGCCGGACGCGATTCGCCGATGCCTCGATAGTCGTAGGTGATCACGTCGAAGCCGTTGGCGAACAGGTAATCGGCGAAGCGTGAATAGTGTCGGCAGCGTACCGAGGTGGCGGCGTTGATGATGACTACCGGGCGTTGCGCATCGGGCAGGGCGGGACGCCAGGTGAAGCCGCCGAGCATAAAGCCATCTGCGGCAGCTTCTTTGAAAGGTTCGCTCACGGTTGCTGTGTCGGGCGTAAACGCGGGACTGCGTGAATTCATATGGACCTGTCCTTGGCGAAGACGGATCGAGAATGAGCTTCAACGCCGGCCTGCGCAATCACTCGGAACGCAGTGCGTTCCGGATTGAAGGTTAGCGACTCTGTAAATTCGAGCCGCGGTGCGTCTCGAATTAGTCCCTTTCGCACCCTGGCCAAGTGCCAATCATTCTAAAACACGTGCTTCCCTGGCCGGATCAAATAAGGAGTAACGGTAGGGCTCTATAAGAGCCCGGGAGTTGTCATCATGAAACGTGTTCTTTCATTCCTGCTGCCCATCGCGGCGATGGCTGCATTGACTTTTCCGGCGATGTTGCAGGCGGCCAATCTCGACCCGATCGACAGTGCCGGTGTGCAAGTCCAGCAACAACAGCAAAACGGCATCAATTATCTGTCCGGCGGGATCGGCCTGGACGAGTCAAAAGCCATTCAGCAAACCCCCGGCTACAACCTCCATATGACCTACTCGGTCGGCATGCAAAACGAGTACGCCGCCAACGTCGACGTGACAATTGAAAAAGCCTCGGGACAAACCGTGCTGACCCTCAATCAGGCAGGGCCGTTGGTGTATGTGCAGTTGCCGCCAGGCAAATACATTGTGCGGGCCACGCTCAATGGCCAGGAGCGGCGCGACGTGACTGACGTTGGCAGCGGCACGGCGCGCAATCTGGTGTTTCACTGGAGTTGAAGTGGTTAATGGATGATGCACTGGCAACACATCAGGCGCGGTGCAGTCCCGCGCCTGATGTGTTGGACCGCTCTGGCATTTTCTGAAAGTGTCACTGCCGCGTGCGCTTGGCCTTTTGCTTGTCACCGGGCTCGCGCGCCATTCGGTGAATCCACAATCCAATCCAGCCGACGGCTATCAGGAACAGAGTGCCGACGCACTGCGACACGATCTCGAACCAGAACATTCGGGGTTGCTGCGCCAGGGTGTAGGTGTGGCGTGGGCCGGATCGGTTCCAGGTGGCGATGGAGCCGCTCATCAAACTGTGGATGATCAGATAAGTCGACGCGGCGATGAGGAGGGCGATCAGTATGCCGACCACTATCATCAGCCAGAATGCAATCCGGCTCTGGCGATAGGGTGGCGGATGGGGCAGGGGCACGCGGGTTCTTTTCTGGTTCATCGAGCGGATGACCCTCTTCCATAAGGTGCGGCCAAAGTAGCGCGGATCGCCTTTGTTCGAAACCCGTCGCGCATTTGCGCAGCCCTGTAAAAAGGCTGGAGTGAGCCGCCATCAAATCGCAGGCATAAAAAAACCCTGAATCTTGCGATTCAGGGTTTTCGGTATTTGGTGCCCAGAGACGGAATCGAACCGCCGACACGGGGATTTTCAATCCCCTGCTCTACCGACTGAGCTATCTGGGCAACGGGGCGCATTAAAAGGGTTTTTCGGATTTACGTCAACGACTTTTTTAAAATTTCTTAAATTAATTCCGTCGCTTACGATCCGACCCCTGATTTTGCAGGTTTACTCTGCAGGCGGAACGTAGCCTTCGGCCTTGGCGTATTCCTCGCCGGAGAAGTACTTGTCCATTTCGCCCTGAAGATATTTGCGGTCTTCGGCATTCATCATGTTCAGGCGCTTTTCGTTGATCAGCAGGGTCTGGTGTTTCTGCCAGTCAGCCCAGGCCTTGGCCGAGACGTGGTCAAAAATGTCCTGACCTTTGGCGCCCGGGAAAGGAGCGCGTTCCAGCGCGGGCAATTCTTCTTTGTACTTGCGGCACATGATGGTGCGGGTCATGACGACTCTCCTGCGTTCAATACGGCGGCCGCGCGCTCGAGCAAGGTTTTGACCGGGGCGGCAAGGCCCAGGCGCGGCGGGGTGGCGAGGTTATACCAGAGCCAGTCGGCCTCGGCCACGTGATGGGTGGCCTCCTGTACCTGAACCAGCCAGGGTTCGATGGACAGCTGGAAGTGACTGAAGGTGTGAACGAGGCTTGGCAGTGCCTGCTGCTCACCCATGGTCAGCGAGTGCTGGTCGGCCAGATGTTGCAGGTCGTCGAGATCTTCGAGTTCCGGCAAGCTCCACAAACCGCCCCACAGACCGCTGGAGGGACGGCGATAAAGCAGAATCGCGCCGTCGCCATTGGCGAGCATCGGCATCAGCGTACGTTTTTGCGGGATCGCTTTGCGCGGTTTGGGGATCGGGTAGCGTGTTTCCAGGCCGAGCATGTGCGCCTCGCAGCCCTTTTCCAGTGGACACAGCAGGCAGCTCGGTTTGCTGCGCGTGCATAACGTGGCGCCGAGATCCATCATCGCCTGGGTATAGGCATTGACCCGATCATGCGGCGTGAAACGCTCTGCGTTGGCCCACAGCTGTTTGGCGACCTTCGGTTCACCCGGGTAACCCTCTTGCGCAGTAAAACGCGCCAGAACGCGTTTAACGTTGCCATCGAGGATCGGCGCGCGCAGGCCCATGCTGATGCTGGCAATGGCCCCGGCGGTGGACAGGCCGATACCCGGCAGGTCGGTGAGCTTTTCAACGTCCCGCGGAAATTCGCCGCCGTACTGGCTGACGACGATCTTTGCGGTCTTCTGCAGATTGCGCGCGCGGGTGTAGTAACCCAGCCCCGTCCACAGATGCAGCACTTCGTCCTCCGGCGCTTCGGCCAATGCTTGTACCGTCGGCAGCGCGGTCATGAAGCGGTCGAAGTAATTGAGCACGGTGCTGACCTGGGTCTGCTGCAACATGATCTCCGACACCCATACCCGATACGGGTTGATGTCCTGCTGCCAAGGCAAATCGTGGCGGCCGTGGCGGTCGAACCATTCCAGCACCGCCGTGGAAAACTGCTCCGCTCTCATCGCTTGAACAGCCCCTTCAATGCGTTTTTCAATTCCGGGCTGACCTTTTCGCCGAGTTTTTCATCGATCTTCTCGCTGAGTTTGTCACCGGCGATTTTGGTCGCGACCTGGCCGAGGCGTTCGTTATCCACACGGCAGGCCTTGGCGCCCAGCTCCAGCGGACCACGGCAGCGCAGCGGCCACTCGATGCCGACGAACTTCTCGCCGACCTGACAGGCCGGGTCCGGCATCGCGCTGGTGTCGCCTTCGACGATGATGCCGACGCGGTAATCCATGCCCAGCACCCGCAGGTCGATGTCGCCGTCGCCGTTGACAGTCATGCCGGGGATGCGCACCTTCAGGTCCGGGTTGCTGGCCACGCCGTTGCGCAAGGTCAGGTTGCCCTTGAGTTCCTGGAACGGCGTGTCCTTGCCCCGTGGCTCGCCGCTGAGGGTTTTGCGGTTAAGCGTGGCGATGCCTTTGCACAGTTGCTGTTCAAGGTTGGCGTTGAGCAGCACGCCGTTGTTGATCACGAAACTGGCGTTGCCATTGAGGGTTTCGATCAGCGCCTGCTGGCTGTTGCCGCTGCCGGTGAGACTGCTGGTCAGTGTGACCAGGCCTTTGACTGGCGGGTTCTTGCCCTGGCTTTCGAGGATTTTCTCCACCGGCACGCGGTTGATCCGGGTTTGCAGATTCAACACTGGCGCGCTCGGGCGCACATCGAGGGTGCCCTTGGCTTCGAAGTCGCCGTTGTACAGCCCGCCGCGCAGGTTTTCCAGAGTCAGCAGGCCGCCCTGGCCGGTGGCTTTGAGCGCGGCGTTCTGGATCGGCAGTTTATCGAGGGTCAGTTGGCCGAAGCTCAGATCGGCATCAACGTCGAGTTTGGCCAGGCGCTCGACCGGTAGCAGGCGCTCGGTGCTCCAGGCGCTTTTGCTTGGTTTGTCCGGCAACGGTGTGCTGCCGGCGCCGGCCATGGCATCGGCTTCGGTGCTGGCGACTTCGGCCTGACGCACTTGCGTGGCGTTTTTGGCTTTTTCCGATTTCGGCGGCAGGTAGCGGTCGACGTCGAACGTGTCAGCCTTGAGGATCGCCCGCAGCGACTGCTTGGCGAAGTCTTCCACGGCAATGCGCCCGCTGAAGCTGCTGTCGTCGAGTTTCAGGTTGATATTGTCGAAGGCAACGCTGCTGGGCGTGGCTGCCACGCGGCTGACCAGCTCGACCTTGCTCAGGCTGCCAGGCGCCATCGCTGGCAGTGTCTGGCCGATGCTGTCGACGAACTTGGCCAGATCGAACTGGGCGATGGAGATGCCGCCAGTGATCTGCGGAGTCTTGTCGAGGTCGTTGGCTTTCAGCTCACCCAAGGCGCGCAACTGGTTGGCAGATATCTTGATCCCGGTCCATTCGGCGACGTTCGCTGCCTTGTCCAGCAAGATCTGCCCTTGGGCGGAGAAGGTCATGGCCTTGCCCTGCAGTGGATCGCCAGTCAGCTCGCCGGACAACTTCATGTCTTCGAACTTGTAGCGTTGCAATGCACGCTCGATGCGCAGCTCGCCATTGAGTTCGGTACGCACGCGCAGCACAGGCTGATTGGTGCTGAGGAACGCCGTGGCTTTCAGCGGAATGTTGGTCGAGTCGTGTACCGCACCGGTGCTCAGTTGGATGCTTTCGGCGCTGTACTGTTTGCCGGTCTGCTCATCGTTGTATTCAACCCGGGCGTTGTTGACGGTCAGGCTGTCGATGTCGAGGCGGATCGGCTGCGGCGGTTTTTCCGGCTGGGCGGTGGCCTCTGCGACAGGCGGGCTGGCTGGCGCAGGGCTGCCGGCAGGCACGGCAGGAGGCGGCAGCTTGCCGATGTCTTCCCAGTTGCCGTGGCCGTTCTTGTCGCGTTTCAGGCGCAGGTTCAGGCCTTCGACACGCACGTCGCTCATTTGCACTTCGCGGCGCAGCAATGGCAGCACGCGCACGGACAGACCAAGCATTTGCAGATCGGCGTACGGCTCGGTCGGATTGATCAGGGTGGCGATGCTGGCTTCATGCAGTTCCAGGCCCAGCCACGGGAACAGGCTCCAACCGATATCGCCATTGAGCGTCAGCTCGATGTGGGCCTTGTCGCGGGCTATCTGGCGAATCTCGTCTTTGTAGTCGTTGGGATCAAACAGGTGGGTCAGGGCGAAGCCCGCCGCCACAATGATCAGCAACAGCCCGAGAAGTACCAGACCCAGGATTTTGCCGAACGCTTTCATGGGCGAGTCCTTGTAGTTAGTCGAATTCGTAATTTAGCCGGGGAGTATAGCGCTGCATCCGCCCGGTTCGGGGCGCTGTCATGTCGCGATGACGTCCAGCGGCACTTGCAATTTGGTGGTCAGCGCCTGGGTTTCAAGGTGTCCGGCCGGTGCCAGCAGGCGCAGTTGCGCACCCGCTTGCGACGCCATTTTCTGCGCTTGGTTCACCAATCGCTCAGCCACCCCACGGCGCCGGGTGACTTTTCGTACACACAAATGTGACAAGTACCAAATCCTGTCGTGCCTTGTCAGGCGTGCTGCGCCCAGCAGGCGATCATTGAAACGTCCTGCAATCAAAGAGCCGTCAGCCAGGCTATTTTCGATCAGTTGAGCGTCCCCGGAATACGGTGCGAACAGCCATTGCGGGGCGTCCCGATAGATTTTCTGCAGATCCTGTTGATCCTGGTAACTGGCATCGTGCAGCGCTTGGACAACGATCGGCATGGCTTTTTCCTGTGGGGGAGGAGATCAGATGACATGAAAAAGGTGATATCAGTTTGGTTTTTCTGTCACGTGCAAATGGTAACCTTCGCCGGTTCGTCCGTCCTTCTGCGACTTAACGTCGCGCCTTCAAGGAGCTTCACCCGAAAAAACGGTCATGCCGGCGTGCATAAAGGCCGAGGGTGAGCAGTGGCTGGCGAACCATACTAATAATTGGGGGATACACAATGAGCACGAGCATCACGGCGGACGGCCTTCGCGCCGACCAGCCTGCGTTCCTGTCCAAGGAACGCATTATCGCCAAGCCCGGTTTCAACCGTTGGCTGGTTCCACCGGCCGCTCTGGCCATCCACCTGTGCATCGGCATGGCCTACGGTTTCTCGGTGTTCTGGCTGCCGCTGTCCAAGGCATTGGGTGTCACCGCGCCCGTGGCTTGCGCGCCGGACATGAGCTTCATGGCTCAGGTCTTCTCTTCGCAATGCGACTGGCCGATCTCCATGCTCGGCTGGATCTACACCTTGTTCTTCATCTTCCTCGGCTGCTCGGCCGCGATCTGGGGTGGCTGGCTGGAACACGCCGGGCCACGCAAGGCTGGCGTTGTGTCGGCATTGTGCTGGTGCGGCGGTCTGCTGATCTCGGCACTGGGGATTTATACCCACCAGATCTGGCTGATGTGGATCGGCTCCGGCGTGATCGGTGGTATCGGTCTGGGCCTGGGCTATATCTCGCCGGTCTCGACCCTGATCAAGTGGTTCCCGGACAAGCGCGGCATGGCGACCGGCATGGCGATCATGGGCTTCGGCGGCGGTGCGATGGTGGGTGCACCGTTGGCGACTGCGCTGATGAGCCACTTCGCTTCGCCTGCCGGTGTCGGCGTCTGGCAGAGCTTCGTGGCCATGGCCGCGATCTACTTCGTGTTCATGATCGGTGGCGCGTTGGCCTACCGCGTGCCGCCAACCGGGTGGAAGCCTGAAGGCTGGACCGCTCCGGCGAAAAAAGCCTCGAACTCGATGATCACTCACCGTCACGTCCACGTGAATGTAGCGTGGAAAACCCCACAGTTCCGTCTGGTGTGGCTGGTGCTGTGCCTGAACGTGTCGGCCGGTATCGGCATCCTCGGCATGGCCTCGCCCCTGCTGCAGGAAGTGTTCGGCGGCAAGCTGCTGGGCGTTGACGTGCCGTTCGGTCAACTGGACGCCGGGCAACTGGCTTCGATCGCCGCGATCGCTGCCGGCTTCACCGGTCTGCTGAGCCTGTTCAACATCGGTGGCCGTTTCTTCTGGGCCTCGTTCTCGGACTACCTGGGTCGCAAAAACACTTACTTCGTGTTCTTCGCCCTCGGTTTTGCCCTGTACGCGTTGATCCCGAACATGGGCCATCTGGGCAACGTTGCACTGTTCGTGGCGGCGTTCTGTATCATCCTGTCGATGTACGGCGGTGGTTTTGCGACCGTTCCGGCGTATCTGGCCGACCTGTTCGGTACGCAAATGGTCGGCGCGATCCACGGTCGCCTGCTGACTGCCTGGGCCGCCGCCGGCGTGCTCGGTCCGGTGTTGGTGAACTACCTGCGTGAGTATCAGTTGAGCATCGGCGTTGAACGCGCGGCTGCTTACGACATCACCCTGTACATCCTCGCCGGCCTGCTGGTGCTGGGCTTCCTGTGCAACCTGCTGGTGCGTCCGGTGGCCGACAAGTACTTCATGACCGACGCCGAACTGGCCGCCGAACAGGCGCTGGGCCACGACAAAGGTGCTGATGCAAGCACTGTGCTGGAGTGGAAAGCCGCGCCGGGCAGCAAGCCGCTGGCAATTGCCGCGTGGCTGGTGGTGGGCATTCCGTTGGCGTGGGGTGTGTGGGTGACCCTGCAGAAGACGGCGGTACTGTTTCACTAAGTAATGGGTAAAACGCAGTACCCCTGTGGGAGCGAGCCTGCTCGCGAAGACGGACTGTCAGTTGCCATAAGTGTTGGCTGACTCACCGCATTCGCGAGCAGGCTCGCTCCCACATTTGTTTTCGGGGTGGCTGTAATGGCTTGTATGGACATGTCTACCCGCGACAGCCGGGGCTTCTGTCCGTCAGGCATATCACGTCGCGTGTTTCTGTTTCGGCCCCGCGTGCCTATAATGGCTGCCTTTTTCGCCCAATGATTTTGCGGAGCTGGTGATGGCCGAACGTAAGGCGTCTGTCGAGCGCGACACTCTGGAAACCCAGATCAAAGCCTCGATCAACCTTGATGGCACCGGAAAGGCCCGATTCGATATCGGTGTTCCTTTTCTTGAGCACATGCTGGATCAGATCGCCCGTCACGGGTTGATCGACCTGGATATTGAATGCAAGGGCGATCTGCATATCGACGACCACCATACCGTGGAAGACGTCGGTATCACCCTCGGCCAGGCCTTCGCCAAAGCCATCGGCGACAAGAAAGGCATCCGTCGCTACGGTCACGCCTACGTGCCGCTCGATGAAGCGCTGTCGCGCGTGGTGATCGACTTCTCCGGTCGCCCGGGCCTGCAGATGCACGTGCCGTACACCCGCGCCACCGTGGGCGGCTTCGACGTCGACCTGTTCCAGGAATTCTTCCAGGGCTTCGTCAACCACGCCTTGGTCAGCCTGCACATCGACAACCTGCGTGGCACCAACACCCACCACCAGATCGAAACCGTGTTCAAGGCTTTCGGCCGCGCGCTGCGCATGGCCGTCGAGCTGGATGAGCGCATGGCCGGGCAAATGCCATCGACCAAAGGCGTTCTGTAATGCAGACGGTTGCAGTTATCGACTACGGCATGGGCAACCTGCACTCGGTGGCCAAGGCCCTCGAGCACGTCGGCGCCGGCAAAGTGCTGATCACCAGCGATGCCGACGTGATCCGCGAAGCCGACCGCGTGGTGTTCCCCGGCGTTGGTGCGATTCGCGATTGCATGGCGGAGATCCGTCGTCTCGGTTTCGACGCACTGGTGCGTGAAGTCAGCCAGGATCGTCCGTTCCTCGGCATCTGCGTCGGCATGCAAGCTCTGCTCGACAGCAGCGAAGAGAACGACGGCGTCGACTGCATCGGCCTGTTCCCGGGCGCGGTGAAGTTCTTCGGCAAAGACCTACATGAAGACGGCGAGCATCTGAAAGTCCCGCACATGGGCTGGAACGAGGTGCAGCAGAAGGTCAGCCACCCGCTGTGGCACGACATTCCGGACGGGGCGCGTTTCTACTTCGTGCACAGCTACTACATCGCTGCCGCCAATGCGCGGCAGGTAGTCGGTAGCGGTCATTACGGGGTCGATTTCGCTGCCGCGCTGGCCGATGGCTCGCGTTTCGCTGTGCAGTTCCACCCGGAGAAGAGCCATACCCATGGCCTGCAATTGCTGCAGAACTTCGCCGCGTGGGACGGTCGCTGGTAAATGGCTGCCAGGAAATCCAAGCCGCCGATCCTGACCCTCACTCCCGAACAGGAGAGCGAGGCCAATCGCAAGATTCAGCGGTTCATGGAGGATCGGTTCGAACTCGACCTGGGTTCGTTCGAAGCGGCGGAAATTCTTGAGCTGTTTACCCGCGAAATTGCTCCGCACTATTACAACAGGGCGATTTTCGATGTGCAGACCCACCTCAAAGAGCGGTTTGAAAGCATCGAAAGCGACCTGTGGGCGCTCGAGAAAAACTGATTTCCGAGCCAAGCTGAACATTCAAATTTGAAGGTTTGCCAGATGCTGATTATTCCCGCTATCGATCTTAAAGACGGTGCCTGCGTACGTCTGCGCCAGGGCCGCATGGAAGATTCCACAGTGTTCTCCGATGACCCGGTGAGCATGGCTGCCAAGTGGGTGGAGGGCGGTTGCCGTCGTCTGCATCTGGTCGATCTGAACGGCGCGTTCGAAGGTCAGCCGGTCAACGGCGAAGTGGTGACCGCGATTGCCAAACGCTACCCGAACCTGCCGATCCAGATCGGCGGCGGTATCCGTTCGCTGGAAACCATCGAGCATTACGTCAAGGCGGGCGTGAGTTATGTGATCATCGGCACCAAAGCGGTGAAGGATCCGGCGTTCGTCGCTGAAGCCTGCCGTGCGTTCCCGGGCAAGATCATCGTCGGTCTGGATGCCAAAGACGGCTTCGTCGCCACCGATGGCTGGGCTGAAATCAGCACCGTGCAGGTCATCGACCTGGCCAGGCAGTTCGAAGCTGACGGTGTATCGTCGATCGTTTATACCGACATCGCCAAAGACGGCATGATGCAGGGCTGCAACGTACCGTTCACCGCTGCGCTGGCTGCTGCGACGAAGATCCCGGTAATTGCCTCCGGCGGTATCCACAATCTGGGTGACATCAAGTCGCTGCTCGACGCCAAGGCGCCGGGCATCATTGGCGCAATCACTGGCCGGGCGATCTACGAAGGCACCCTCGACGTCGCCGAAGCGCAAGCTTTCTGCGATTCGTACCAAGGCTGAGGACTGACCATGGCGCTGGCCAAACGCATCATCCCTTGCCTGGACGTGGACAACGGCCGGGTCGTCAAAGGTGTGAAGTTCGAGAACATCCGCGATGCCGGCGACCCGGTGGAAATCGCCCGTCGTTATGACGAGCAGGGTGCCGACGAGATTACCTTTCTCGACATCACCGCCAGCGTCGATGGCCGCGACACCACGCTGCATACCGTCGAGCGCATGGCCAGCCAGGTGTTCATTCCGCTGACCGTCGGCGGCGGCGTGCGCACCGTGCAGGACATCCGCAACCTGCTCAACGCCGGTGCGGACAAGGTCTCGATCAATACCGCAGCGGTGTTCAACCCGGAATTCGTCGGTGAAGCGGCGCAGCATTTCGGCTCGCAATGCATCGTCGTCGCTATCGACGCGAAGAAGGTCTCCGGCCCGGGTGAAACCCCGCGTTGGGAAATCTTCACCCACGGCGGGCGCAAGCCGACCGGTCTCGATGCAGTCGAGTGGGCGAAGAAGATGGAAGGCCTGGGTGCCGGCGAGATCCTGCTGACCAGCATGGATCAGGACGGCATGAAAAACGGCTTCGACCTTGGCGTGACTCGCGCGATCAGCGATGCGCTGGGCATTCCGGTGATCGCTTCCGGCGGCGTCGGCAATCTGCAGCATCTGGCCGACGGCATCCTTGAAGGCCACGCCAGCGCGGTACTGGCGGCGAGTATTTTCCACTTCGGCGAATACACCGTGCAGGAAGCGAAAGCGTACATGGCCAAACGCGGCATTGTGATGCGCTAAACCGTACAGGCCAGTGGACAGCATGGCGTACCCAAGGCACTCTTGGGCACGCCATGGATTCCGGTAGCCCGACATGATCAAACGCCTGCTTCTTGTTCTCGCCAGTGCTTCTGTGTTGTTGCTCAACACGGCGCGGGCCGAAAACAGTCCCGACACCGATCTGGTGCTCCTCACCGAAAACTTTCCGCCCTACAACATGGCGAAAGACGGCAAGAATTTCGCCAAGGGCGAGAACATCAACGGCATTGCCGCCGACATCGTGCGTGAAATGTTCAAGCGCGCCGGGCTCACTTACAGCCTGACGCTGCGCTTTCCCTGGGAGCGGGTCTACAAACTGGCACTGGAAAATCCCGGTTACGGTGCTTTCGTGATGGCGCGCCTGCCGGATCGCGAAAACCTGTTCAAATGGGTCGGCCCGATCGGTCCGGACGACTGGATCATGTTGGCCCGGGCCGACAGCAAGATCACCCTCGAAACCCTCAACGATGCGCGCAAATACAAGATCGGTGCCTACAAGGGCGACGCAATTGCCGAGACCCTGGCCAAGCAGGGCTTGAAGCCAATGGTGGTGTTGCGCGATCAGGACAACGCGAAAAAACTGGTCAACGGCCAGATCGACCTGTGGGCCACCGGTGATCCTGCCGGGCGTTACCTGGCGCGGCAGGACGGGGTCACCGGTCTCAAGACCGTATTGCGCTTCAACAGCGCCGAGTTGTACCTGGCGCTGAACAAGGACGTGTCGGATGCAACGGTCGCCAAGCTGCAGGCGGCGCTGGATCAGATGCGCAAGGACGGTGTGGTCGACGAAATCATGGGGCGCTATCTGTAGCCGTCGGCAACACCTTGCCCGCTGTGTCGTGGATGCATTCTTGCGGCGGATACTGCAGCAGTTCCAGGCTCTCGAACTGGGTGTAACCAAGGTTGATCCCCGCTTGCGAGCCATCTGCACGAAGCAGCTCGTAGAAACTCTCCTGCTGATAAGCCGCGACGAATTTGCCTTTGCCGGCCATGGCGAGGACGTGGCTGACGAACGGTGTCAGCCAGCCGCTGGTTGAGGTTTCGCAGTGCGTGAACTGGCTGTCGAGTCTCGCCGAGAATGGCAGTGACGGATGGACGTCGCCCTTCGTTGCCCAGGCGCTCACAAAACTGATGGCGGTAACCTGAGTGAACAGGCGCAGCACCTTCGGATTCTGCAACCGTTGCGCAGTCCACTTGAATGCCCGCGCCTTGTCGCCCGTGTTGTGTCCGCTCCCGACCAGATAATACTGGTCGGTTCTTTCCAGGCGATAAAAGGGCGTGGTGCGTAATTGTTCGAGCGGTGACAGGTCATCCTTGACCACGAACCACGGAAGTTCCACCACTTGAGCGAGGGAGGCCGCTCCGTTGCTTTGCGGAGCGTCCGCTGCGCGGAGCGCCGGCAACACTGGCGATGATTTGATCAGCGGCGCGATCTGCATCCGCAGGGCAAAGACACTGACATCGGCCTGTGGTCGGTTGAAGCTGTCTGCCGCAATGAAGGTCCCCGGCGCGAAGTGAATGTCTCCCGGCGGTGCGCTGGGCGGTGTGACGCTCCAGGCACTGAAACTCTGCCGTGCACCGCTGCCCTTGTCGCTCCAGAGCATATTGCCGACCGTTGAAGCGATCACCAGGTCGGCCCTGACGCAGCGCACGCTACTGAGCAGTGGCTTGTCGTCGCCGCTGGAGCACACCTGGCCCAAGGCAACGTAGCCGGCCGGGGGCAGCGGTCGCCAGACCGTGCAGTTGGTTTTGGCGCCCGAGCCGGTATCTTTCCAGACTTGTTCAAAGTCGAGGGGCGCACTGAGGGCTTTGGCTTTTGTCGGGTCGGTCTCGCGCTCGCTGACAACGGCCACGACGTGTTTTGCGTTGATGTTGTCGTGGCTGCCCACCACGACATCGCCTAAAGGAAAGTAGCCCGGCAGCATCTCGGGAGAGGGCGTCGGGCGCCAAAAGCTCCCGGGTGCCGCTTTCGATCCGCTGCTGTCCCAGATTCGCTGGAAATCAGTCGTGAAGTTGATCAGCAGATTGTCCAGCGTGATCGGTTTTGCCTGTTGCGGGACGCCTGCGTCCTTGTCTTCGGTATTCATAATCAGCCCTGATAGTGAAAGACGACTCGGGAAGAGTCGTCACGGTTGCAGGGCTCACTATCCGGCCATGGGCGGGCCGTTTGGCGGTAATTATGTATAGCGGGCGAGGCTGTTCAACGGTAGACGCCGTCCTTGCCATGGGCGGCGGTGGCGCGATTGCTGCGCACGCTGATCATCTGCTTGATGTCGATCCACTCGATGCCTTGTGCCTTGAGCTTCGGCAATTCACGTTCCAGGACTGCCAGGGTCTGTGGATACGGGTGACCGATCATCACCGCTGACCCCTGCTTGCGCGCCAGGCTGATGGCGGTCTGCAGTTGGGTGAAGATGGCGGCTTCGGTGCGCTCGTCATCGAGGAACACATCCCGCGAGACACTCGCCAGATCGATCTTCTGTGCCTGCTGCGCTGCGACGGTCTGGGCGCTGGTGCGGCTGTCGACGAAGAATTTGTGCCGACGTTGCAACTCACCCATCAGCCACGCCATTGCCACCGGCTGGGCGGTCATGCGACTGCCCATGTGGTTGTTGATGCCCGCCGTGTAGGGGACCATTTTGAAGGCGGCGTCGAGGCGCTTTTGCAGTTCCTCGAGCGGTAGTTCAGGATGCCAGGCGTACGGGCCGGTGGCCGGGTCCATCGGCATGTGCAGAATCACGATCTTGCCGGCGCGATGCGCTTCGCGGGCGAATTCGGTAGCGTGCGGCGTGTCGGGCATGATCGCTGTGGTCACCGGGCCGGGCAGGGCCAGCACGCGGCGATCCCGGGGCAGGTTCTGCCCCAGGTCGTCGATGATCAGCGTCAGGTAGGCTTTTGGCGGGGTGGTTCTGGCAGGCTCTGCGTGAGCAGCACCCGCCAGACAGCACAGCAGGACGAAGAAGAAACGCAACGACATCCTCAACGGCCGGACGTGATGCTCAGCCCTTTGAGCAGGCTCAGCGCCTGGGCCAACTGGTAATCGTCATCCTGCGGCATGGCCTTGGCCTTGGCGCCGGAACCGGTCGGCTTGTCCGCGCCGCCGTTGCCGTTGCCCAGGTGACCTTGCAGGTCGGCTTCCTTGAAGTAGTCGCCGTCGGCTTCGTTGGTGATCTTGGCCTTGCGCACTTCGATGTCCGGGACGATGCCCTGGGCCTGGATCGAGCGACCGTTCGGCGTGAAGTACAGCGCCGTGGTGATCTTCAGTGCGCGGTCGTTGTTCAGCGGCAGCACGGTCTGCACCGAGCCTTTGCCGAAACTGGTGGTGCCCATGACCACGGCGCGTTTCTGATCCTGCAGGGCGCCGGCGACAATTTCCGAGGCCGAGGCGCTGCCACCGTTGATCAATACGACCATTGGCACGGCTTCGCTTTCATCCTTGCCGGTGGCGGAGAAGCGCAGTTCGGAGTTGGCGATCCGGCCTTTGGTGTAAACGATCAGGCCTTTCTTGATGAAGTGGTCGACCACTTCCACGGCGGCCTGCAACACGCCGCCCGGGTTGTTGCGCAGGTCGAGGATGATGCCGTTGAGCTTCTTGCCGTTGTCCTTGCGCAACTTGGCCAGGGCCTTGGAGACCTCTTCGCCGGTCTTGACCTGGAACTGAGTGATGCGGATGTAGCCGTAGCCCGACTCCAGCAGTTGCGCCTTGACGCTCTTCACTTGAATCACGGCGCGGGCCAGAGTCACGTCGAACGGCGTACCGCCATCGCGCACCAGGGTCAGGGTGATTTTCTGGCCGATCTTGCCGCGCATCTTGTCCACGGCTTCGGTCATGGTCTGGCCGCGGGTCGGCTGGCCGTTGATCTTGACGATGAAGTCCCCGGCCTGAATGCCGGCCTTCGATGCCGGGGTGTCGTCGATCGGCGAGACGACCTTGATGAAACCGTCTTCGGAGCCGACTTCGATGCCCAGGCCGCCGAATTCGCCGCTGGTGCTCTCCTGCAATTCGGTGAAGTCTTCAGGGCCGAGATAGGCGGAATGCGGATCGAGGTTGCTGAGCATGCCCTTGATCGCGTTTTCCAGCAGGGTCTTGTCGTCCACCGGCTCGACATAGGCGGCCTTGATCCGGTCCATTACCTCGGCAAAGGTGCGCAACTCTTCCAGCGGCAACGGTGCCTTGGCGGTCGCGGCAGTGCCTGCCGGAGCGACGGCCGGGGCCGGTTGAGCGGCGAACGCCAGAGGCGCGCCGATCACCAGAGCGATCGTCAGGGCCAGCGAGGTAAGGCGGGACAAATGCAGCATGTCGAACGAACTCCTGAATTAGGCGACGCGCTTATCCTTGCGCGTGACACCATTGCGCCGGATCACTCGGGTGACCCTGCTGACGAATTGCGAAATACAGCGCTGGTGTGTCCTGACCGCCACTGTTACCCACAGTGGAGATCGACTCACCGGCTTTTACCACGTCACCGGCCGACTTGAGCAGCGTCTGGTTGTGACCGTAAAGACTCAGATAACCATTGCCGTGATCGAGGATCACCAGCAGCCCGGCACCGCGCAACCAGTCGGCGAACACCACGCGCCCGCCGTGTACGGCATGCACCTGGCTGCCGGCGGCGGCGCTGATCATCACGCCATCCCACTTGGTGCGGGCATCGTCGCCCCGGCTTTCGCCGAAGCGTGCCAGCAATCGACCATCAACCGGCCACGGAAGTTTTCCCCGGGTTGCAGCAAAAGGGCCACCGAAGGTCTCGCCGCTGCTGGATACCAGCGCGCCTGGCGTTGACTTGACTGGTTTTCGTGGGGCGTCGCTGGTGTCAGCCTGCGCCTCACGCAAACGCTTTTTTTCCGCTTCCTGCTGGGCGATCAGCGCTTTCTGCCGCGCTTCTTCTGCCTCACGGGCCTGACGGGCCAGGGTTTCTTCAATGGTTTTAAGGACTTTAGACAGGTCTGCCTGATCCTGCTCGCGGGCGGCCAGTTTCTGGTCGCGGGCTTTCACGTCATCGTTGAGTTTGGCGAGGACTTGCTGGCGCTCCTTGCGGACTTTTTCCAGCTCGTCGCGCTGGCTGTCGAGGCTGCTTTTCTGCACCAGCAATTGCGCCTGCTGCGTGGCGATGTCTTTTTCGACATTGGCCAGTTGGCGCAGGGTTTCGTTGAAGTTCTTCAACTGCTCCAGGCGGGCCTGGCTCAGGTAATCGTAATAGGTGAGGGTGCGGGCGAATTTCTCGGGATTCTGCTGGTTGAGCAGCAGCTTGAGGTATTCCTGACGGCCGTTCTGATAGGCCGCGCGGGCCTGGATGGCGATCAGTCGCTGCTGTTCAGTGCGCGCGCTCTGGAGTTTTTTTTTCTCCGCATCGAGTCGCTGCAGCTCGGATTCGCTCTTCTTCAGCTCTTTCTGCAGGGCATCGACCTGCTTCTCGAGCTTGCCCATTTCGGTTTCAGTGCCCTTGAGCTCTTTCTGCACACCGGATTTTTCTTCCTGCAGCTTGCCCAGCAGCTTTTTCAGCTCGGCAATGTCCTGACGCGTGGCATCCAACTGCTGTTGGGTTTGCGCGCGCTCGTCAGCGAAGGCCGGTTGGAGCAGGCAGGTCAGAGCGAGGGCGATCAGGACGCGGAGCATAGAGGCGGGCGGCACCAGGGTAATGGACGGCCTAGTATGCCCGCCCGGGGCTGCAAAAAAAACGCCCAATTGGGCTTGTGTGATAACTGGAGCGGCGCAGAGGCCCATTTCCATTTCGAAAACCCCATAAACCACTGGGGAGCTGGCTTGCCAGCGATGGCGTCTACACATTCAACATAGCTGTTGGCTGTCAGATTGCTATCGCTGGCAAGCCAGCTCCCACAGGGTTTGGCGGTGTTTGATCTGGCGAATTACACCAGAATCGACGTACCCGTCATCTCCGCCGGTTTTTCCAGGCCCAGCAGCATCAGCATGGTCGGAGCCACGTCCGCCAGTACGCCGCCGTCACGGACCTTGAGGTCACGCTTGCCGACATAAATGAACGGCACAGGCTCGGTGGTGTGCGCGGTGTGCGCCTGGTGGGTTTCTTCATCGGCCATTTTTTCGACGTTGCCGTGGTCAGCGGTGATCAGCGCTTCGCCGCCGACTTTTTCCAGCGCCTCGACGATGCGCCCGACGCAGGTGTCCAGGCATTCCACGGCCTTCACTGCTGCGTCGAACACGCCGCTGTGGCCGACCATGTCGCCGTTGGCGTAGTTGACCACGATCACGTCGTAACGCTGGTGTTCGATGGCGTCGACGATGCGGTCAGTCACTTCCGGTGCACTCATTTCCGGCTGCAGGTCGTAGGTGGCGACTTTCGGCGACGGGATCAGAATGCGCTCTTCGCCCGGGAACGGTTCTTCACGGCCACCGGAAAAGAAGAAAGTGACGTGTGCGTATTTTTCGGTTTCGGCGATGCGCAGCTGGGTCTTGCCGTTTTTTGCCAGGTAGTCGCCAAGTACATTTTCCAGGCTGCCCGGAGCGAAGGCGGCCGGGGCCGGGATGCTGGCGGCGTATTGGGTCAAGCCGACGTACTGCACTTTTGGCTGGCGCGCGCGCTCGAATTCCTTGAAATCGTCTTCGACGAACACGCGGCTCAGCTCGCGGGCGCGGTCGGCGCGGAAGTTCATGAACACCACGGCGTCGCCGTCTTCAACCTTGACCGGCTCGCCGATGGTGGTGGCTTTGACGAATTCGTCGCTTTCGCCACGGGCGTAGGCAGCGTCGAGGCCTTCCTGAGCAGTGGCGGCGTTGAATTCGGCGTTACCGTCGACGATCAAGTTGTAGGCCTGTGATACACGGTCCCAACGGTTGTCACGGTCCATCGCGTAGTAGCGACCGATGAGGCTGGCGATGCGGCCCTTGCCGAGCGCCTGGAACGTCGCATCGAGCAGTTCGATCGACGAAGCGGCGCTCTTTGGCGGCGTGTCGCGGCCATCAAGAAAGGCGTGCAGGTAGATTTTTTCGGCGCCGCGCTTGAATGCCAGCTCGGCCATGGCGATCAAGTGATCCTGGTGGCTGTGCACGCCGCCATCGGACAGCAGGCCCATGAAATGCACGGCGTTGCCGGCGGCCACGGCTTTATCCACAGCGGCGCAGATGGTCGGGTTCTCGAAAAACTCACCGTCGCGGATCGCTTTGGTCACGCGCGTGAAGTCCTGATACACCACGCGCCCGGCGCCGAGGTTCATGTGGCCGACTTCAGAGTTGCCCATCTGGCCGTCCGGCAGACCAACGTCCATGCCGCTGCCCGAGATCAGGCCGTTCGGCACCGTGGCCCACAGGCGATCGAGCACTGGCTTCTTCGCCGCATACACGGCATTGGATTCGTGGCTGTCACTGTGACCGAAGCCGTCGAGAATCATCAGGACCAAAGGTTTAGGCGTGGTAGTCATGGAATCCACTCGTGGCTAATAAAGAAGAGGGCGATGGAAAAGGGAGTGGCAGTTTAAAGCGAAGTTCCTGCGGCGTCACCGCCGGACGGGGTTTGGCCCACCATAGTGGCTGTGTATACTGGCCGACATTTTAACGCCCTGGAACCTCCTTCGATGGTTGCTCACCTGATTGAATTTGCCACTAACCACTACATTCTTGTCGGTATCTTCGTCGTACTGCTGGCTCTGCTGCTGGCGCACACGATGCAGGGCGGCGGTAAAAGCCTGAGCACTGGCGAGCTGACCGCACTGGTCAACAAGGACGCAGGCGTGGTGGTGGACATCCGTCCGGCGAAAGATTACGCCGCCGGTCATATCGTTGGCGCGATCAACATTCCTCAAGACAAGCTGGCCGCGCGTGCCGGTGAGCTGGAAAAGCACAAGGCCAAGACCATCATTCTGGTGGACGCCCTGGGCCAGACCGCTGGTACCCACGCTCGCGAGCTGATGAAATCCGGCTTCACCGCCGCCAAGCTGTCCGGCGGGATCTCCAGCTGGAAAGGCGACAACCTGCCGTTGGTGAAGTGATATGAGCGAAGTCATCGTCTACTCCAGCGATTACTGCCCTTATTGCATGCGAGCCAAGCAATTGCTCGCGAACAAAGGTGTGGCCTTCGAAGAGATCAAGGTCGATGGCAAGCCGCAGATTCGTGCTGCCATGAGCCAGAAGGCCGGACGCACGTCCGTGCCGCAGATCTGGATCGGCGACAAGCACATCGGTGGTTGTGATGATTTGTATGCCCTGGAGCGCGCCGGCAAGCTCGACGCGCTGCTCAAGGCCTGAACGGCTGCACCCACGTACAGCAATCCCTAAAAGACCCAAGATCAGAAAGGATCTGAGATGACTGACCAACAGAACACTGCAGCCAGCGAAGAAGAAACCGCACCGCAATTCTCCTTGCAGCGCATCTACGTACGCGATCTGTCCTTCGAAGCCCCGAAAAGCCCGGCGATCTTCCGCCAGCAGTGGGACCCTACCGTCGGTCTGGACCTGAATACCCGTCAGAAAGAACTGGAAGGCGATTTCTACGAAGTCGTGCTGACCCTGTCCGTGACCGTGAAAAACGGCGACGAAGTGGCCTTCATCGCTGAAGTGCAGCAGGCCGGTATCTTCCTGATCAAGAACCTGGACGCGGCTTCGATGAGCCACACCCTGGGTGCGTTCTGCCCGAACATCCTGTTCCCGTATGCTCGCGAAACCCTGGACAGCCTGGTGACCCGCGGTTCGTTCCCGGCCCTGATGCTGGCGCCAGTGAACTTCGACGCCCTGTACGCGCAAGAGCTGCAGCGCATGCAGGCTGCGGGCGAGACGCCGACCGTACAATAAGCGGTTTGAGCGACAACGAAAAAAGCGCCGTAACGGGCGCTTTTTTCTTGGGTTGGAATACAGACTTCATGACTTCATGTAGGAGCTGCCGCAGGCTGCGATCTTTTGATCTTGATCTTCAAAAACAGGATCAAAAGATCGCAGCCTTCGGCAGCTCCTACAGGGGTGATGTTTTTGCGGGCGGGTGGTTATTTAAAGTCGTTCTGCCGCCACGCTTCGTACACGGCCACCGCCACAGTGTTGGACAGGTTCAGGCTGCGGCAGCCTTCACGCATCGGCAGGCGCAGGCGCTGTTCGGCGGGCAGGGCGTCCAGCACTTCCGGCGGCAGGCCACGGCTTTCCGGGCCGAAGATGAACGCATCGCCCGGGACGAACGCGGCATCGTGAAACGGCCGCGAGCCCTTGGTGGTGAACGCGAACAACCGTGGGTGGCCGAGGCTCTCCAAGCAACTGGCGAGGTCGGCGTGGCGCTGCAACGTGGCATATTCGTGGTAGTCGAGACCGGCCCGGCGCAAGCGCTTGTCGTCCATCTCGAAACCCAGCGGTTCGATCAAATGCAGGTGGCAGCCACTGTTGGCGCACAGCCTGATAACGTTGCCGGTGTTCGGCGGAATTTCTGGTTGAAAAAGGATGACGTGAAACATGCACGGCTCCGAAGGTAAAGATGACGCGCATTCTACGCCGCCAGCCGACCCGCGTTCGAAACTATTCCCGCGGGTGATCGGTTCGTTGGCGATTTTCGGCTTGATGGTCGGCTTGATGATCGGTCGCCTGACCACGCCGGACCCGAGCGTGCTGCAGCAGGTCGACGTGACCGCTGACGGCTTGGTGGTGTGGTTCAACAATGAGCCGAAGCTGCACGGCGAGATCATCGACGGTACTGTGGCTTTGTTGTTTCAGGCTGAAGGCCGCGCGCAGAAGGGCCAGCTCAAGCTCAATGGCAAGGATGTGAACTGGCGTACGCGAGTGAGTGACGGTGGGCTGTTGTTGACAGTGCTGGCGGCGCGGCCGCTGCAAGGGGAATGGGCCGGGAGCAAGGTCGGTGACCGCTGGCGGCTGGAGATCCATCTCCGGGAGCAATAAAAGCGGGAATCCCCGGCCTGCCTGTACCAGGGTTCCCAAAACGGCGTGGACTTCGCTGAGAGCGTCGGTCCGGTGTAAAGAGGGAACCCCCGGCCTGCCTGTACCAAGGATCCCAAAAGGGTGGGTTCGCCGCGTTGCGGTTTGAACCCGGTGTAAAGAGGGGAATCCCCGGCCTGCCTGTACCAAGGCCCCCGAAACGGGTGGTGAATCGAATCACCTGTGAGGGATATTGCAGGCGGCGTGCCAGTTTTAGTATTTCGAAACAGAAAAAAGCTTCAGATGCGCGAAAGCCCCGTAAATCGTGGCTTTGATGCTTCTGTGTGGCTGGAGCTTTGAACCTGCTTGGTGTTTTTTTGATCAGTAACTTATGCCCAATTGCGGTTCGCCGTGCCTTGTGGCGGTGCACACAAAAAAAGATCGCAGCCTTCGGCAGCTCCTACAGGGATATGCGTTCTCTGCAGGAGTTGCCGAAGGCTGCGATCTTTTCGCGGACGATTAGAGGAGGGGCTTAACCCTCATCCCCCTCATCATCATCCCCACCGTCCACTTTCATCCCCAATTCCTTGATCTTGCGGGTCAGGGTATTACGCCCCCAGCCGAGCAATACCGCCGCATCACGCCGGCGTCCGGCCGTGTGCTTCAGCGCGGTCTCGATCATGATCCGCTCGAACGCCGGCACGGCGCTGTCGAGCAGGCTCGACTGGCCGCGGGCCAAGGCTTGATCGGCCCACTGACGCAGCGCCTGCTCCCAGTTGGTCACCGGTGCCGAATCCTGCGGCAGGCTCAGCAGTTCCGGTGGCAGGTCACTGATGTGCACTTCGCGACCGGAGGCCATCACGGTGATCCAGCGGCAGGTGTTCTCCAGCTGCCGCACGTTGCCCGGCCATGGCAGGTTCTTCAGGTATTCCTCGGTCTCGCTTTTCAGCAGCTTCGGTTCCACCGCCAGTTCTTGCGCGGCGCGGCTGAGGAAGTGTTTGGCCAGGGTCGGGATGTCTTCGCGACGGTCCGACAGGCGCGGAATGTGGATGCGGATCACGTTGAGGCGGTGGAACAAGTCCTCACGGAATTTGCCGGCGTGCACCAGGGTTTCCAGGTTCTGGTGGGTCGCGGCAATGATCCGCACATCGACCTTGACCGGCACATGCCCGCCAACGCGATAGAACTCGCCGTCGGCCAGCACCCGCAGCAAACGGGTCTGGGTATCGGCTGGCATGTCGCCGATTTCGTCGAGGAACAGCGTGCCGCCGTCCGCCTGTTCGAAACGTCCACGGCGCAGGTTGGCCGCGCCGGTAAACGCGCCTTTCTCGTGGCCGAACAGCTCGGATTCCATCAGGTCCTTGGGGATCGCCGCCATGTTCAGCGCGATGAACGGCGAGGCCGCGCGCGGGCTGTGGCGGTGCAGGGCGTGGGCCACCAGTTCTTTACCGGTACCGGATTCGCCGTTGATCAACACGGTGATGTTGGAGTGGCTCAAGCGGCCGATGGCGCGAAACACCTCCTGCATCGCCGGTGCTTCACCGATGATTTCCGGGGTGCGGGTCAGCGCGGGTACCACTTCCAGGCCTTGCTGTTCCTGCGCATGCTGATTGGCGCGCTTGACCAGCGATACCGCCTCGTCAACGTCGAACGGCTTGGGCAGGTACTCGAACGCGCCGCCCTGATAGGAGGCGACGGCGCTGTCCAGATCGGAGTGAGCGGTCATGATGATGACCGGCAACCGTGGGTGCTGTTCGCGGATGCGCGCCAGCAGATCGAGGCCACTGGCGCCCGGCATGCGGATGTCGGAAATGATCACATCAGGCTGCTGACGGGCCAGACGACTCATCACGCCATCGGCGCTGTCGAAGCTCTGCGTGGTCATGCCTTCCTGCTGCAAGGCTTTTTCCAGAACCCAACGGATAGAACGGTCGTCATCGACGATCCACACGGTTTCACTACGGCTCATGTCGATGTGGCTCCTTGTTCCAGTGGCAAAAAGATCGAGAACGTGGTGTGGCCGGGGTGGCTGTCACACTCGATCAGGCCCTGGTGCTGGCTGATGATGTTCTGGGTGATGGCCAGGCCCAGCCCGGTACCGTCCGGGCGGCCGCTGACCATGGGAAAGAAGATGGTTTCCTGGAGTTCCGCCGGGATCCCCGGGCCGTTGTCGATGATCTCGATCTTGGTCACCAGGCGATGGCGGACATGGCCGATGGTGAACTGGCGCATGGTCCGGGTGCGCAGGCTGATGCGCCCCAGACGCAGCTCGTTCTGGCTGCTGATCGCCTGCATCGCGTTGCGCACGATGTTCAGTACGGCCTGAATCATTTGTTCGCGGTCGATCAATACGTCGGGAATGCTCGGGTCGTAGTCGCGCACCAAGGTGATGCAGCCCTGGCTTTCCGCTTCGACCAGTTGGCAGACGCGCTCCAGCACTTCGTGGACGTTGCACAGCGCCAGCGATGGCAGCTTGTTCGAGCCGAGCATGCGGTCGACCAGATTACGCAGGCGGTCGGCCTCTTCAATGATCACGTTGGTGTAGTCGCGCAGACTGTCTTCCGGCAGTTCGCGGGCCAGCAATTGCGCGGCGCCACGGATGCCGCCGAGCGGATTCTTGATCTCATGGGCCAGGCCGCGCACCAGCATTTTGCTGGTTTCCTGTTTGGACAACTGCGCCTCTTCCTTGGTGATCCGCAGCAGGCGGTCACGCGGGTGCACTTCCAGCAGGAGCATGGTTGCGCCGTTGCTGAGGATCGGCGTCACCGCGTAGTCCACGGTCAGGGTCTGGCCGGTGAGGGCGGTGAGCATCGCTTCGCGCTTGGTGAACGGGTGTGCCTGTTCGACCGCCTGACGCAGCGAGTTGAGCGCTTCGGTGGACTCGGTGAACAACTCGCTGATGAACTGCCCATGGCTGCGCTGGCCGCTGATGGCCAGCAGCATCTCGGCCGCCGGGTTCATGTACTCAAGGCGCAATTCCGCGTCGAGCAGGATGGTAGCGGTGGTCAGGTTGTCGAGCAGCAAACGGTGGATTGCGTCGCTAATAGTCATCGGAGCCTCTTTTGGGGGCGGAGCGTGCGCAAGAAGCAGGCGTCGTTAAACGGAAAATGCAAAAACCAAACCAAGGCTCCGAAAAGAAGCGTTTGTCCCCTGAAACAGGCGTTTGACGCTCGCTTGCGTGGCGCTCCACACACGCCAGCGGGAAGTTTCGAACCAAAATGGGTTGCAATGTGAGTACGGTGCAGTCTTATGCACCAATATAGTGCGCAAAGCTGAACAGCGTTAGAAGAAGCGCAGGAAGGGATTTTTTTCTTCGGCGGGTTTGTCTTTCAATGGGCATTCCGGGCGCACGCCGTAGTCCTCGCTGACGCAGGGTTTGACTTGGCGTTTCTGTGCCAGCGAGATGCGCAGCATGTGGAACGGCTGGTTGGCGGTGCGTTCGACGGTGCGACCCAATTGATCAAGGATTTCCACCGACAGGTTGTGGCTGCCCCGGTCGATGTTGCTCAACGGAAACACCGGACTGAGGCTCGGCTCGCCAGTGGCCTGGCCGTCGAGCAGCAAGCGGTAGCGATGGCCCTGCTGCAAACCGGGCTCGCTGGTGACACTGACGATCATCTCGCCCGCACTGCTGCGAAGGGTCGCGTCCGGCTCGGGGATCAGGATGCGCAGCATGTCGTAGTGGAACAGCGGTTGTTCCGCGACCTTTTTCGCGGTGCTGATCGGTGCTGCAGCCGTGGGGTTGGCCGACATGCGATTGCTGGTCGCGATAGGTACGCGCTTGGCGTTGCCGCGCGGCTGATCGGTGTAGACGCGATTACCCTGCGCATCGACGTAGGTGAAGACCTCCGCCGAAACGGGCAGGGCCAACAGGCACAGGATCAGCCAGAAAATCCTCATGGCTTGTGCACCCGCTGCACGGTGAACACGACCGTTGGGCTCTGCTGGATGATCGCTTCGCCGTCGATCACCTGCACCGCGAGACGATGCTCGCCACGATCAACATTCACCAGTTGCAGGATCGGCACGTTGCTCGGCTGGCCGTAAGGCGCGTCGTCCAGCACTAGCCTCAATTGGTGCGGCGCCTGCAAACGCGGCTTGATCAATACACTGACGGTGAAGGTGCCGTTATTGGCGCGCAGCGCTTCTTCGCTGGGCAGGCCGGTCAGTTCCAGCACCTCGTAGGCACTGCGTGCCGCGGGGCGTGTGTCGGTGCTTGAAGGCGCTGGCGCGCTCGGTGCCTGTGGCTCGACGCGGTTGAGTGGCGGCAACTCGACCGGCTGCGCCTGAACACCGTCCGGCGAGTGATCGCTGTAAACCGTGTTGCCGTTGGCGTCGGTGTACTTGTAGATCTGCGCGGCGGCGGGCAGGGCGATCAGCAGCAGAATGTAGAGAAAGGTGCGACCCATGAAATCGACCGGGAAAGAAAGCGATGGGTTGCAGCATAGGCCAGGGTGCGGCGGTTGGCCCAGCCCGGGACATATCCGGAGATCATTCAGACGCCAAAATCCCCTGTGGGAGCGAGCCTGCTCGCGAATACGGTGGGTCATTGACGGGGATGGCGACTGATACGCCGCCTTCGCGAGCAGGCTCGCTCCCACCGGGGATTTGTGTAGCTTCATAAATCGTGGGCAATAAAAAGGCCTCCCGAAGGAGGCCTCTTTTGTCACGCCGCGTAGCGCAGCGCTACCGGATCAGCAGCTGTAGTACAGCTCATATTCCAGTGGGTGTACGAAGGTGCGGACCTTGATTTCTTCTTCGGATTTCAGCGCGATGTAAGCGTCGATGAAGTCGTCGGAGAATACGCCGCCCTTGGTCAGGAACGCACGGCCCTTGTCCAGCTCTTCCAGGGCTTCTTTCAGGCTGCCGCAAACTTGTGGGATCTCTTTCGCCTCTTCAGGCGGCAGGTCGTACAGGTTTTTGTCAGCGGCATCGCCTGGGTGGATCTTGTTCTGGATACCGTCCAGACCGGCCATCAGCAGTGCTGCGAAAGCCAGGTACGGGTTGGCAGCCGGATCCGGGAAGCGAGCTTCGATACGACGGCCGCGTGGGCTGTTGACGTAAGGAATACGGATCGAGGCGGAACGGTTGCGAGCCGAGTAGGCCAGCATCACCGGCGCTTCGAAACCTGGCACCAGACGCTTGTAGGAGTTGGTGGCCGGGTTGGTGAAGCCGTTCAGGGCCTTACCGTGCTTGATGATGCCGCCGATGAAGTACAGGGCGGTTTCGGACAGGCCGGCATAGCCTTCGCCAGCGAAGGTGTTCTTGCCGTCTTTGGCGATGGACATGTGTACGTGCATGCCCGAGCCGTTGTCGCCGTACAGTGGCTTCGGCATGAAGGTCGCAGTGCGGCCGTAAGCGTCGGCAACGTTGTGGACAACGTATTTCAGGGTCTGAACTTCGTCAGCTTTTTTCACCAGGGTGTTGAACTTGACACCGATTTCGTTCTGACCGGCAGTCGCCACTTCGTGGTGGTGAACTTCAACGGTCTGGCCCATCTCTTCCAGTGCGTTGCACATGGCAGTACGGATTTCGTGGTCGTGGTCGAACGGCGGAACCGGGAAGTAGCCGCCTTTGATACCAGGACGGTGGCCTTTGTTGCCGCCTTCGATGTCCTGGTCGGACATCCACGAACCTTGCTCGGAGTAGATTTTGAACATCGAGCCGGAGATGTCGGACTTGAACTTCACTTCGTCGAAGATGAAGAATTCTGGTTCTGGACCGGCGAAGACGGTGTCACCGATACCGGTGGTCTTCAGGTATTCCTCGGCGCGGTGTGCGATGGCGCGCGGGTCGCGATCGTAACCTTGCATGGTCGAAGGTTCGATGATATCGCAAACCAGGATCAGGGTCGCGTCTTCGGTGAACGGGTCGAGAACGGCAGTATCGTCGTCCGGCAGCAGGATCATGTCGGAGGCTTCGATGCCTTTCCAGCCAGCGATGGAGGAACCGTCGAACATCTTGCCGACTTCGAAGAAGTCGTCTTCCAGCGCATCGCGAGCCGGCATGGTCACGTGGTGCTGAGTGCCTTTGGTGTCCGTGAAGCGCAGATCAATCCACTTGACGTCATGATCTTTGATGAGTTGAACCGACTTCGACATAGTGTCCTCCGGGTGGCTTAGGGCTTGGTAGTGGATGCCCTTAATTTGGGTGATGCCGGCGCAGATACTCTGCCAAGGCAACCTGCCTCACAAGGGAGCAAATTGCATGCCAGTGCCCCAGCATGGGTTTTTTGCCCCAATTTCACGCTTTCAAAGCAAGAAAGCGCCATAAAGGCGAAATTATCGCCCCTTAATGTAGCGCTTCAAATCAGAAATGACCCGTTTTGGTGCAAGTGAAACCTTCTGCATATTAACTGGTTAAACCTTGAGCAATTTCCGCTATAATCCGCGCCCCCCTTTTTCGGCTGGCCCTGCGCGCGCTGTTTTCATGAAACTAATCGTAAAAGTCTTCCCCGAGATCACCATCAAAAGCCGCCCTGTCCGGATGCGTTTCATCCGCCAGCTGGCCAAGAACATCCGCGCCGTGCTCCGCGATCTGGACCCGGCCGTGGTGGTGAACGGTGTGTGGGACAATCTCGAGCTGGAAACCCGCGTTACTGACCCCAAAGCCTTGAAAGAGATGGGCGAGCGCCTCACTTGTACTCCCGGTGTCGCGCACTTTCTGCAGATCGACGAATACCCGCTGGGCGACTTCGACGACATCACCGAGAAGTGCAAACAACACTACGGCGATGTGCTGGCCGGGAAGATTTTCTCGGTGCGCTGCAAACGTGCAGGCAAGCATCCGTTCAGCTCGATGGACGTCGAAAAATACGTCGGCAGCAAGCTGCGTCGTGAGTGCGGTGCGGCCGGAATCGACCTCAAAGACCCGGAAATCGAAGTTCGCATCGAAGTTCGCGACCAACGGTTGTTTGTCATCCACAGCCAGCACAACGGCATCGGCGGTTACCCGCTCGGCGCCCTGGAGCAGACGCTGATATTGATGTCCGGCGGCTTTGACTCGACGGTTGCTGCGTACCAGATCATGCGCCGCGGCCTGATGGCGCATTTCTGCTTCTTCAATCTCGGCGGGCGTGCCCACGAATTGGGCGTGATGGAAGTCGCGCATTTCATCTGGAAGAAGTACGGCAGCTCGCAACGCGTGCTATTTGTCAGTGTTCCGTTCGAAGAAGTGTTGGGCGAAATTCTCGGCAAAGTCGATAACAGTCATATGGGCGTCGTATTGAAGCGTATGATGTTGCGCGCATCGTCGGCCATCGCTGACCGGCTGCACATCGACGCGCTGGTCACCGGCGAAGCGATTTCCCAGGTATCGAGCCAGACGCTGCCGAACCTGTCGGTGATCGACTGCGTGACCGACAAACTGGTCCTGCGCCCACTGATCGTTGCGCACAAGCAGGACATCATCGACACGGCCAACGAGATCGGCACCGCCGATTTCGCCCGGCACATGCCGGAGTACTGCGGGGTCATCTCGGTCAATCCGAAGACCGCCGCCAAGCGCCACCGTGTTGAGCACGAAGAGAAAGAATTCGACATGGCGGTTCTCGAGCGTGCGCTCGAAAACGCCAAACTGGTGCCGATCGATCGAGTGATCGACGAATTGGGCCAGGACTTGCAGATCGAAGAAGTCGGCGAAGCGCTGGCCGGTCAGATCGTCATCGACATCCGTCACCCGGATGCGGCCGAGGATGACCCGCTGGAACTCGCCGGCATAGAAGTACAGACGATGCCGTTCTATGCAGTGAACGCTCGTTTCAAGGAGCTGGATCCGACTCGCCAGTACCTGCTGTATTGCGACAAAGGCGTGATGAGTCGCCTGCATGCTCACCATTTGCTCAGTGAGGGGCATGCCAATGTGCGCGTTTATCGACCGAGCTAAGTGCCCGGGGCTGTTTGCCTGTGGCCTGCGTCACCGGCCCCCCGACACCGCCGTCAAGCTGTAACGGCCATGCCGGACACTACTGTTAATCGCTGCCAAGACTTGTCAGCAAACCGAATCCTCTGATCGAGATACACAAGTGATCGAAAATCTACGTAACATCGCCATCATTGCCCACGTTGACCATGGTAAGACCACCCTGGTAGACAAACTCCTGCGTCAATCCGGCACCCTGGAGCGCAACGAGCTCAACGACGAGCGCGTGATGGACTCCAACGACCAGGAAAAAGAGCGCGGTATTACCATCCTGGCGAAAAACACCGCCATCAACTGGAACGGCTACCACATCAACATCGTGGACACCCCGGGCCACGCCGACTTCGGCGGCGAAGTAGAACGCGTAATGTCGATGGTTGACTCCGTTCTGCTGCTGGTTGACGCTCAAGACGGCCCTATGCCGCAAACCCGTTTCGTGACCAAGAAGGCGTTCGAAGCCGGCCTGCGTCCAATCGTGGTCATCAACAAGGTTGACCGTCCAGGCGCGCGTCCGGACTGGGTTCTGGATCAGATCTTCGACCTGTTCGACAACCTCGGTGCGACCGAAGAACAACTGGACTTCCAGGTTGTTTACGCTTCGGCCCTGAACGGCATCGCCGGTCTGGACCACACCGCCATGGGCGAAGACATGACTGCGCTGTACCAGGCAGTGGTCGACCACGTTCCGCCTCCGGCCGTTGACCGTGACGGTCCGTTCCAGATGCAGATCTCCGCTCTGGACTACAACAGCTTCCTGGGTGTTATCGGTGTTGGCCGTATCGCTCGTGGTCGCGTCAAGCCGAACACCCCGGTTGTCGCGATCAGCGCCGACGGCAAGCGCCGCAACGGTCGTATCCTGAAGCTGATGGGTCACCACGGCCTGCACCGCATTGACGTTGAAGAAGCAGCAGCCGGCGACATCGTCTGCATCAGCGGCTTCGACGAGCTGTTCATCTCCGACACCCTGTGCGACATCAACACCGTCGAGGCGATGAAGCCGCTGACCGTTGACGAGCCAACCGTTTCCATGACCTTCCAGGTAAACGACTCGCCATTCTGCGGTAAAGAAGGCAAGTTCGTGACCTCCCGTAACATCAAGGATCGTCTGGACAAAGAGCTGCTGTACAACGTTGCACTGCGCGTTGAAGAAGGCGACTCGGCTGACAAGTTCAAGGTTTCCGGCCGTGGTGAGCTGCACCTCTCGGTACTGATCGAAACCATGCGTCGCGAAGGCTTCGAGCTGGCCCTGGGCCGTCCTGAAGTGATCATCCGTGAAGTTGACGGCGTGAAGCAGGAACCGTTCGAAAACGTCACCATCGACATCCCTGAAGAATCGCAGGGCAAGGTCATGGAAGAGATGGGTCTGCGTAAAGGCGACCTGAGCAACATGGTGCCGGATGGCAAGGGCCGTGTTCGTCTGGAATACAACATCCCTGCTCGCGGTCTGATCGGTTTCCGTAACCAGTTCCTGACCCTGACCAACGGCGCTGGCATCCTGACCTCGATCTTCGACCGTTACGCGCCAGTGAAGTCGGGCCACATGTCCGGCCGTCAGAACGGCGTTCTGGTTTCGGTTGAAACCGGCAAGGCACTGACCTACTCGCTGGAAACCCTGCAGGCTCGTGGCAAGCTGTTCGTAGAACACGGCCAAGAGATCTACAACGGTCAGATCGTTGGTCAGAACAGCCGCGACAACGACCTGGGTGTGAACCCTACCAAAGGCAAGAAGCTCGACAACATGCGCGCTTCGGGTAAAGACGAAACCATCGCTCTGGTACCACCTGTTCGCTTCACTCTGGAACAGGCTCTGGAATACATCCAGGAAGACGAGCTGTGCGAAGTCACTCCTAAGTCCATCCGTCTTCGCAAGAAGATCCTGGACGAAAGCGAGCGTACCCGCGCTGCCAAGAAAGCCAAGGCGTAATTCAGCCCGAGCTTGAAAAAACGCCCCCGGTCGCGAGACCGGGGGCGTTTTTGTTTGTCCGGGATTTGTTCGGGGTTTGTGCTGGCCTCATCGCTGGCAAGCCAGCTCCCACAGGGTTTTGCGTCGCACATGAATCTTGTGTACGACAACAATCAATGTGGGAGCTGGCTTGCCAGCGATGGCGGCCGGACAGGCGCCGAAAATATCAGGAAGGGTCAGAACTTCTCGATCGACCGCGAATTCTGCACCCGCTCGACTTCTTTCGGCTTGTACGCGCAATACCCTGGCCGCGGGCCGATTTTCGGGTGGTTGCGGCAGGTGTCCGGGCGCTTGTCATAAATGGTGCACAGGCGGCTCTTACGATCCAGGTAGTAGCAATCGTTGTTGCTCATGCGCTGCAGGGTGAAGATCCCCGATTTCTGGTTGAAGCGCTCGACCAGCCCTTCCTTTTGCAGGCGCTTGGCGATGTTCTTCGGCGGATCGCCCAGCTCGAACTCGTCGACCACGCCGATGCGTACCAGGTCCTTGATCTTGACCTCGACCGGCAGGGTGCAGCAGCTGGAGACACAAGAGCCGCACATCGGGGCCGAATATTTGGCCCACGTATCGAGGCGGTCGATCTCGGCGGCGGCAATCAGGTTGGGCTTCATCATCGGGGGTTACCAGGCGTGTGTGCATCAGGGCGCGCGATCATACCGGGACTGGTGGATTTTTGAACAACCTTTCGCCAGATTTTTGCAAACGCCGTGTAAATGCCATTCAGTCCGGCACGGCCCCTGCATTCATTAGCCCACTCGCCAAGGTAATGCCGGGCTATCTCACCGTCTTCGGAAAAACTGCCGAACCTGCGCCTCTACCGTCGGTCAGACCGTCTAGGCTCAGACAATTCCCCGCTCGCTCGAGGTCCTATCGATGACTCAAGAACCACTAGTTCGCGAAGCAGAGGTGGCCGCATTCCGCGATGCCGTCCTGACCAAGCTCACCTATGCGGTGGGCAAAGACCCGGATCACGCCTTTGACCATGACTGGTTCGAAGCCATTGCTCTGGCGGCACGCGACCACATGGTCGAACACTGGATGGACCACACCCGGCAGATCTACCGCAAAGGCCAGAAGCGAGTGTATTACCTCTCGCTGGAATTTCTCATCGGTCGTTTGCTCTACGACAGCCTGAGCAATCTCGGCCTGCTCGACGTCGCGCGTGAAGCGCTGACTGAACTGGGTGTCGATCTGGAACGCATTCGTCTGCTGGAACCCGATGCGGCGCTCGGCAACGGTGGTCTCGGGCGTCTGGCGGCGTGCTTCATGGAAAGCATGTCGACCCTCGGCATTGCCGGGCACGGGTACGGCATTCGTTATGAGCACGGGTTGTTCCGCCAAGCCATCGTCGATGGCTGGCAGCAGGAGCAGACCGAACACTGGCTGGATTTCGGCAACCCGTGGGAATTCGAGCGTCCGGAAGTGGTGTACACCATCGGCTTCGGCGGCAGCGTCGAAACCGTCACCGATGCCAGTGGCAAGACCAAACAGGTCTGGTCGCCGGCAGAAACCGTACGGGCGATTGCCTACGACACGCCGGTGGTCGGCTGGCGTGGGGCGAGCGTCAACACCTTGCGCCTGTGGCGTGCCCGCGCCATGGAAGACTTGCACCTTGAGCGCTTCAACGCCGGTGACCACTTGGGCGCGGTGGCTGAGGTAGCCCGCGCCGAAAGTATTTCCCGGGTGCTTTACCCGGCGGACAGCACCGAAGCGGGGCAGGAGCTGCGCCTGCGTCAGGAATATTTCTTCGTCGCGGCTTCGCTGCAGGATTTGCTGCGTCGCCATCGCAACATGCACACCTCGGTGCTGACCCTGGGCGATCACGCGGCGATCCAGCTCAACGACACCCACCCCTCGATTGCCGTTGCTGAATTGATGCGGCAACTGGTCGACGTCTACGACGTGGCCTGGGATGCGGCGTGGCAAGTCACCGTCGACACGCTGTCGTACACCAACCACACGCTGTTACCCGAGGCACTGGAGACCTGGCCGGTCGGCCTGATGGAGCGCATGCTGCCGCGGCACATGCAGATCATTTACCTGATCAACGCGCAGCACATCGACTCGCTGCGCGCCAAGGGCATTCATGATTTCGACGTGCTGCGCGCGGTGTCGCTGATCGAAGAAGACAACGGTCGTCGGGTGCGCATGGGCAACCTCGCGTTCCTCGGTTCGCACAGCGTCAACGGCGTTTCCGGGCTGCACACGCAATTGATGCGCAAGACCGTGTTCGCCGAACTGCACAAGCTCTACCCGGAGCGGATCAACAACAAAACCAACGGCATCACTTTCCGCCGCTGGTTGTTCCAGGCCAACTCCGAACTGACCTCGATGCTGGTCGACTCCCTCGGCCCGCAGGTGCTGGATAACCCGGAAGAGCGCTTGCTCGATCTGGAACCGTTCGCCGAGCAACCCGCCTTCCGCAAAGCCTTCGCCGAACAGCGCCTGCACAGCAAAAAGGCCCTGGCCTATCTGATTCACGAGCGGCTGGGGATCGCGGTCAATCCGGCGGCGATGTTCGACGTGCAGGTCAAACGGATCCACGAATACAAGCGCCAGTTGCTCAACCTGATGCACACGGTGGCGCTGTATCAGGCGATTCGTGCCGAGCCGGAAGTCGACTGGGTACCTCGGGTGAAAATCTTCGCCGGTAAAGCAGCGGCGAGTTATCACCAGGCCAAACTGATCATCAAGCTGACCAACGACATCGCCCGTGTAGTGAACAACGACCCGACCGTGCGTGGTTTGCTGAAGGTGGTGTTTCTGCCCAACTACAACGTCAGCCTCGCCGAGAGCATCATTCCGGCGGCGGACTTGTCCGAGCAGATTTCCACGGCCGGCTTCGAAGCGTCGGGCACCAGTAACATGAAGTTCGGTCTCAACGGCGCACTGACCATCGGCACCCTCGACGGTGCCAACGTAGAAATGTGCGAGCGCATCGGCGCCGAGCACATGTTCATCTTCGGCCTCAGCGCGCAGCAGGTTGAAGCGCGCAAACAGAACCACGAGTTCAGCGCCGCGCCGGACATCGCCGCGTCGCATCGTTTGAGCGACGTGCTGCAAGCGATCCGCAGTGGCGTGTTCTCGCCGGATGACACGTCGCGCTATACCGGGCTGATTGATTCGCTGGTGGACTACGACCGCTTCCTGGTCTGCGCCGACTTCGATTCCTACTGGGAAGCACAGAAACGCGTCGATGCGCACTGGCACGACGCCAACAACTGGTGGCGTTCGGCAGTGCTCAACACGGCGCGGATGGGCTGGTTTTCCTCTGACCGGACCATTCGTGAGTACGCCACGGATATCTGGAAGGCACTGGAGTAACTTTTCGCTGGGCTCGATATAATCGGCGCGCCGGAAAAGATCGCAGCCTTCGGCAGCTCCTACACAGGTGTTCACATAACCCTGTAGGAGCTGCCGAAGGCTGCGATCTTTTTGGATCAGGCTGCGCTAATCTTCCCGGATTGGCCTTTGCGCTTAGGGATATCGACCATGCAATGGATGTTCATGTTGATCGGGCTGCTGCTCGGCTGGCTGCTTGATGAGTCGTTCAGTGCCGCGCTATTGGGGGCGCTGCTCGGGCTGGCGATCGGGCAAACGCTGCGCCTTGCCCGGCTTGGCTCGCAGGCCACCGAACAACAGCGCCAACTGGAGCAGGCCAAAGTCGCCTTGCAGGCTGTCGAGCAGCGTCTGTTCCTGCTTGAAGGTGCCGGCGTGCGCACTACGCCGCCGAGCATGGCGCCGACGCCGGACGCTGCCGTCGACCCCGTCATCGTTGCCGAACAAGCATCCGCCGCCACCCCTGAGCTGGTCTGGGAACTGCCGCCGGAACTCGAACCTATCTCTGCCGTTGCCAGCGAAACCAGCCAGCCGCTGCCGGCCGATGTCTGGCGTCTGGACGCCGTCACCGACGAGCCCGCAGTCCCCACACAACCGGCCGAACCCCGTGGCCCGAACCTGATCGAGCGCGGCATCCGTGCTGCGCGCAACTGGCTGTTCGGCGGCAACACGGTGTTGCGGGTCGGCGTGGTGCTGTTGTTTTTCGGTCTGGCGTTCCTGCTGCGCTATGCCACTGAAGGCATGGTGGTGCCGATCGAATTGCGTTATGCCGGCGTTGCGGCGGCGGCGTTGGCCCTGCTGGCGTTGGGCTGGTGGTTGCGTCGGCGCAACAGCAGCTATGCGCTGATACTGCAGGGCACCGGGATCGCGGTGCTGTACCTGACGGTGTTTGCGGCGATGCGTCTGCATCCGTTGCTCGATCCGTCCGCCGCGCTGGGGTTGCTGGTGGCGGTCACGGTGTTTTCGGCCATTCTCTCCATCACCCAAGATGCGCTGGGATTGGCAGCGGCTGCAGCATTGGGCGGTTTCGCCGCGCCGATCCTGACCTCGACCGGTGCCGGCAACCACGTCGCGCTGTTCAGCTATTTCGCCTTGCTCAATGCCGGCATTCTCGCCATCGCCTGGTTCAAGGCCTGGCGCCTGCTCAACCTGATCGGATTCGTTGGCACGTTCGGCATCGGTTTCGCCTGGGGGCTGCGATGGTATGCGCCCGAGTTGCTGTGGAGCACCGAACCGTTCCTGATTCTGTTCTTCCTGATGTACCTGGCCATCGGCCTGTTGTTTGCCCGGCGCAAGTTGCTCGACATGCCCGATGCACCGGCAGACGGCGATCGCGAAGCACTGTTGCACTGGTCGGCGCGCAAGGGCGACTACGTCGACGGCACAATGCTGTTCGGGCCGCCGCTCGTGGGCTTCGGTTTGCAGTTTGCGCTGGTGCAGCACCTGGAGTTCGCCGCTGCGTTCAGTGCTCTCGCACTGGGCGTGATCTACATGGGCCTGGCCCGGTTACTGATGGGTGGTCGCGCCTTGTTATTGGGTGAAACCTGTCTGGCGCTGGGGGTGATTTTCGCCAGTCTGGCGATCCCGCTAGGCCTCGATGCACGCTGGACCTCAGCAGCGTGGGCAGTGGAGGGCGCGGGGATTTTCTGGCTCGGTCTGCGTCAGCAGCGGCCGTTCGCCCGAGCGTTTGCCCTGTTGCTGCAACTGGGTTCGGCGCTGGCGTTCCTCAGTCAGTTGCGGGTCGGCGAAAGCAGTCTGCTCGACGGCGCACCGTTGGGGGCGTTGATGCTTGGCCTCGCGCTGCTGTTCAGTTTCTATCAATTGCGCAAAGCCTCGGCGGAGCAGGCTTCGCTGTGGGAGCGCCAGGGTTTGCCGGTGCTGGCGGCGCTGGGCCTGACCTTCCTGTATTTGCTGGCGCCGTTGTTTTTCTTTGTTCAGGCGACAGCGATCAGTTGGGCTTTGGCCGGATTGGTGACCTTGTTTGTCGGCCTGCGCCTGCAATCGCGTACGTTCCTGTTCACCGCGTTCGCCGTGCAGTTGCTCGGCGGTGCGCTGTTCCTTTTGCGTCTGCAAGGCGCGGGCGAGGATTCGGCGGCGGTGTTCAGCGCCGGGTGGAGCGGGTTGCTCAGCGCATCGCTGATCGGTCTGGCGTTGATCGCCGGGATGTTGCTGGCGGCACGGGACGAGATGGTGCGCGGTGATGTGCGGCTGCTGCGCGGCTTGTCGGTGGTGTTGCTGGCGGGGTTGGTGCTGATCAACCTGGCGGTGCTGTTCGTGCTGCCGTGGCAAACCGCGAGTGCGGTGTGGGCGGCCAGCGGCTTGCTGATCATCTGGTTGAGCCTGTACCTCAAGCAGCGCGTGAGTTTTGTCTTCGGCCTGTTATTGCAGTTGATCGGCGGCGCGGCGTTCTTGTTGGCCGGCCCCGAGTTGCTCGGGCCGCTGGCCAGCGAAGGATTGCGGCCGCTGGCCCATGGCAGCTTCTGGACGCCACTGGTATTGGGGCTGGCCGCGCTGGTCGGTGCCTGGCGTTTGCAACTGGGCAATCATGCCTCGGCGTTCGATGCGCTGAGCTTGCAGCGCCTGTCCGAAGTGCTGCTGGTGTGGGGCGCCGGTTGGTGGGCGTTGGCGTGGGTCAGTGAGGTGCTGCGTTTTGCACCGTTGAATGTGCAGGCGCCGCTGTTGCTGCTGGTCGCCGCGCTAAGCGTGGCGTTGTGGACGCTGTTGGCGCTGCGCCTGAAATGGCCGGCGCTGGGCCTGCTCTGCACCTTGCTGATCCCGGCGGCGGGGCTGGTGCTGCTGGCGGCGTGGCATTCGCGTTATCACCCGGCGGCGAATGTCGGCTGGCTGGCGTGGGTGCTGGTGTTCGTCGTGCACTTCTTCAGCTTGCGGCGTCTGGCGCCGATGTTGCCGGCACGGGCCTTGAGCACGGCGCATGTGCTGGGTTGCTGGCTGCTGATCGGCGTACTGGCGCTGGAATTGCGCTACGGCTTGCTGCTGTTGTCCGAGCAATACAACGCCTGGCGCTGGCTCGGCTGGGCGGTCCTGCCGAGCCTGTATCTGTTGCTGGCGGCGGCTCCACGCAACTGGCCTTGGCCGGTGGCCGCGTTCCCGCGCGAATATCGTTTGTATGCCGCTGCGCCGTTGGCAGTGCTGATGCTGGCGTGGTTCTGGCTGGCCAACGGCTTCAGCGACGGCAATGCCGAACCGCTGCCGTACGTACCGCTGATCAACCCGCTGGAATTGGGCCTGCTGTTCGCCTTGTTCGGGGTGTACGTTTGGTCGCGTCATGCGGTTACGCAGTTTGCCCTGCGCAAGGATTACGCCGAGTACGCCACACAACTGGTCGCCGGGGTTTCGCTGTTCGCTTTCTGCACCGCGCTGGTGACCCGCGCTGCGCACCATTGGGCGGGGATCCCGTTCGAGCTGGATCTTTTGCTTGAGTCGATGCTGGTGCAGGCCGGGTTGTCCATCGTCTGGACCCTGATGGCGCTGGGTCTGATGATCGGCGGACATCTGCGCCATCGTCGCGAAGTGTGGCTGATCGGCGCGGCGCTGATTGCGCTGGTGGTGGCCAAACTGATTTTTGTCGAATTGAGCAACCGTGGCGGCCTCGCCCGGATCGTCTCGTTTATCGGCGTCGGCGTGTTGCTGCTGGTGGTGGGCTACTTTGCACCGCTGCCACCGAAACGTGTCGAAGCCGAACCGGTGGCGGACAAACCCGTGCCGGATACCGAAGGAGTTTCATCTTGAGTCGCATGCTGAATCTGGGGTGGTTGGCGTTGGGCGTGGTGATGGTTGCCGGCGCGCAGGAAAAACCGGCGGACTTCGCCACGCAGGTGCCGCTGACGGTGAGCGGCAACGGCCCTTGGTATCGCCTCGATCTGCCGCTGAGCGCGCAATTGCAGGCACGCCAGACCGATCTCAGCGACCTGCGCGTATTCAACGCTGCTGGCGAGCCGCAGGCCTACGCCCTGGCCCGGGAATCGGCGCAGACCCGCGACGACGGGCAGTTGCATGAGGTGAAGTGGTTCCCGCTGTACAACGCCGCCGACGCCAGCGAGCGCGCGCCGAACGTACGCGTGCAATCGACCACCACCGGCACACTGGTGGAAGTGCAGCCGTCGACGCAACTGGAGGCCGGCGAAGAGGTGCTGCGCGGCTGGCTGCTCGATGCCAGCGCGATCAAGGCGCCGCTGCAGCAACTGATCCTCGACTGGACCAGCGAACGCGACGGTTTCCAGCGCTTCAGCATCGAGGCCAGTGATGACTTGCAGCATTGGCAGGCGTGGGGCGAAGGGCAGGTCGCGCGCCTGACGTTCTCCGACGAGCGCATCGAACAGCATGAGGTGACGCTGCCGGGGCAATCGGCGCGCTATCTGCGTCTGCTGTGGGAGGCGTCCACCTCGGCACCCATCCTCACTGCAGTGCAATTGAAAAGCAGCGATCCACGCAACGTGCCGCTGCCGTTGGTCTGGTCGCAAGCGTTGACGGGCAGCAGCACCCAATCCGGCGAGTACACCTGGCAGTTGCCGATGGGGTTGAATGTCGAGCGGGTGCAGGTCGAGTTGAAACAACCGAACAGTCTGGCGCCGGTCACCCTCGCGGGTCGCCGCGAAAGCAGCCTGCCGTGGCAGCCCCTGAGCAACGGTTTGCTGTATCGCCTGACCCAGAACGGTCAGGACGTGGTGCAGAACGAATTGCAGTTGTACGGGCAAACCGTGCAGCAATTGAAACTGAGCGTGGATGAGCGCGGCGGTGGTCTGGGCGAGCAGGCACCGAGCCTGAAATACGCGGTGCGGGCGACGCAGGTAATTTTCCTCGCGCGCGGTGACGGACCTTACAGCCTGGCGCTGGGCAATCCGACGGTGAAAACCGCGAATCTGCCGCTGAGCACGCTGATTCCGGATTTCAAACCGCAGAAGCTCGCGACGCTGGGCAAGGCGACGGTGCAGGGCGACGTGATCCCCACGCCGACCGCCCCGGCCACTACAGCGGCGGTGGCCGAAACCAACTGGAAGAAAATCGGCTTGTGGGCGGTGTTGCTGGTGAGTGTGGTGTTCCTCGGGGTGATGGCGGCGAGTCTGTTGCGCAAGCCACCGACCCGTTCCTGAGAGCGGCTGGCGCTGTGCGCCAATCGCTGGCAAGCCAGCTCCCACAGGTTATTTGGTGTACACAAAACAGGTGAACGACCGAAATCCTGGTGGGAGCTGGCTTGCCAGCGATGACGGCCGATCAATCAACAAAAATTCTCAAACTGTCGCTATCAACCCAGCCACCATCCGTCCCGAACCGGACTACGCTCAATCCGGTGCCTGAACTCTCTCGACCCGATCACGTCTGATACAAGCAATTGCGCCCCAACGCACGTTACCGGGCGTCTTCGCTCGCTAGGTTTTCAGACTCCCTGTAAACTGCGCGGGTTTTTAGCCCCCCATTCCACCGGAGCCGTCCATGTCCCGCGTTACCCTGAGTCGCTATTTGATTGAGCAGACCCGCAGCAATAACACTCCTGCCGATCTGCGCTTCCTGATCGAAGTGGTGGCGCGTGCCTGCAAAGAGATCAGCCACGCCGTGTCCAAAGGCGCCCTGGGCGGTGTTCTGGGCAGCATGGGCACTGAAAACGTCCAAGGCGAAGTGCAGAAGAAACTCGACGTGCTGTCGAACGAGATCCTGCTCGAAGCCAACGAATGGGGCGGTCACCTGGCCGGCATGGCGTCCGAAGAAATGGACAATGCCTACCAGATCCCCGGCAAATACCCGAAAGGCGCTTACCTGCTGGTCTTCGACCCACTGGACGGCTCGTCGAACATCGACATCAACGCCCCGGTTGGCACCATCTTCTCGGTACTGCGCTGCCCGAACGAATACCTGAGCCAGAACGAGCCGCTGAACGAAAAAGCCTTTCTGCAGCCAGGCACCCAGCAGGTTGCTGCCGGTTACGCGATCTACGGCCCGCAGACCATGCTGGTACTGACCCTGGGCGACGGCGTCAAAGGCTTCACCCTCGACCGCGAAATGGGCAGCTTCGTGCTGACCCACGAAGACATCACCATTCCTGAAACCACCCAGGAATTCGCGATCAACATGTCCAACCAGCGCCACTGGGAAGCCCCGGTACAACGCTACGTCAGCGAACTGCTGGCCGGTGAAGAAGGCCCGCTGAAGAAGAACTACAACATGCGCTGGGTCGCCGCGATGGTGGCCGATGTGCACCGCATCCTGACCCGTGGCGGTCTGTTCATGTACCCACGCGACAGCCGTGAGCCATCCAAACCGGGCAAACTGCGTCTGATGTACGAAGCCAACCCGATGTCGTTCCTGGTGGAACAGGCCGGCGGCGCGTCCACCGACGGTCACCAGCGCATCCTCGACATTCAGCCGGAAGGCCTGCACCAGCGCGTAGCGGTGTTCCTCGGCTCGAAAGAAGAAGTCGCCCGCGCCACGGCTTACCACAAGGAATAAACCATGACTGCGCCCTGGCAGCCGTTGCTCGATTGGTGGTTCGGACATGCCGAATCACCGGACGAGATTGCGGCTGACAAGGGCAAGTTGTGGTTCGGCAAGAAAGACAGTCAAGACCTCGAAGCGCGTGAGCGTTTCGGGGTCTTTGTCGATCAGGCCCTCGCTGGCGAATTGGCCGAGTGGACGCAACTTCCCGAAGGTTGGCTGGCGCTGGTGCTGCTGCTTGATCAACTGCCGCGCATGATCTTTCGCGACACGCCCAAAGCATTCTCGGGTGATCTGCGTGCGCAGAAACTTGTCGCGCAGGGCATTGCGGCGGACTTCGACCGGCAACTGAAGCCGATTCAGCGGGTATTCATTTATCTGGTGTTCGAACACTGCGAAAACCTCGCGGTGCAGAACGAAGCCGTTTCGCGTTTTATCGATCTGGTAGCTGAACAGCCGGAAGCCGAGCGGGCGGTGTTTGCCGATAACCTGGACTATGCCGAGCGGCATCAGAAGGTGATTGCACGGTTTGGCCGGTTTCCGCATCGCAATGCGGTGTTGGGGCGGGAGTCGACGGCTGAGGAGTTGGTGTTTCTTTCTGAGCCAGGTTCCAGGTTCTAAATCTTCACTGCGGCTGAATCCCGCTTCGCGAGCAGGCTCGCTCCCACAGTTGAAATGCATTCCAATGTGGGAGCGAGCCTGCTCGCGAAGGGGTCAGTGGCAGCGCTTTAAATGCGGAAGCTGCCGACCAATTGCTTGAGACGCGCTGCCTGCTGCTCCAGATCCGAGCAAGCACGCAAGGTTGCCTGCAAGTTCTCGACACCTTCCTGATTCAGCGTGTTGATCTCGTTGATGTCGACGTTGATCGACTCGACCACAGCGGTCTGCTCCTCTGTCGCGGTAGCCACCGACTGGTTCATCCCGTCGATCTCGCCGATGCGCTGGGTCACGCTGCCCAGGCGTTCGCCGGCCTGGTTGGCGATGCCGACGCTGCTTTCGCTCTCGCGCTGGCTCTCGGTCATGATGCTCACGGCCTGACGTGCGCCGACTTGCAGTTCTTCGATCATCTTTTGCACTTGCTGCGCCGAGTCCTGGGTGCGGTGTGCGAGGTTGCGCACTTCGTCAGCGACCACGGCGAAACCTCGGCCAGCCTCACCGGCGCGGGCCGCTTCGATGGCGGCGTTGAGTGCCAGCAGGTTGGTCTGCTGCGAGATGCTGGTGATCACTTCCAGAATCTGGCCGATGTTCACCGTGTTGCTATTGAGGGTTTCGATGTTGCCGCAGGAGTCGCTGATTTTTGCCGACAACTGCTGCATCGCGTGAATGGTTTTATCCACAACCTGCTGGCCGTCGACCGCCAGGCTGCGCGCATCGCTGGAGTGCTGCGAGGCGAGGGCGGCGTTCTGGGCGATTTCCTGGGCGGCAGCGCCGAGCTGGTTGATCGCCGCGGCCACGCTGTTGGTGCGACTGGCCTGCTGGTCGGAGTTGTACATCGACGAGTTCGAGGCCGCGACCACACGCAAGGCGACTTCGTTGACTTGCCCGGTGGCCGACGACACTTCGCGGATTGAGGTATGAATACGCTCGACGAAGCGGTTGAACGACAGACCCAGCGCGCCGAACTCGTCGTGGCCGTGGATCACCAGACGCTTGGTCAGGTCGCCTTCGCCTTCGGCGATGTCATGCATGGCGCGACCCATGGTCAGCAGCGGTTGCATCAGCACGCGGATCAGCATGCCGAGCAGGGCGATGATGATCACCACGGCGATCACCATGGCGATCAGCGCCGAGGTGCGGAATTCGCTGAGCATCGAGAACGCGGTGTCCTTGTCCAGCACCAGCGCCACGTACCAGTCAGCTGATGGCACGCCGTTGACGCGGGTGAACGAAATCAGTTGGGTCTTGCCGTCGAATTCGACTTCTTTCAGGCCCGGGCTGACTTTCGGCGCACCGTTCGGATAAGCCTCGGCAAGGGTTTTCAGCACCAGTTTGCTGTCCGGGTGAATCAGGATCTTGCCATCGGCGCTGACGATGAACGCATGGCCGTGGCCACCGAAGTTGAGCGAGTTGATGATCGCGCTGACGCTGGTCAGGTCGATATCCGCGCCGGCCACACCGATCATCTGGCCTTGACGCTGCACCGGGGTGGCGACGGTGATCACCAGTTTGCCCGACGAAGCGGCGATGTAGGGTTCGGTGACGATGGTCTGCTGCGCACTGTTGGCGGCCTTGTACCAGCCACGGGCGCGCGGGTCGTAATCCGGTGCACGGTTACCGGCGGGTACCGAGAACATTACGCCGTCAGCGCCGCCGAAATAGCTGAGCTGGAAATTGCCGGTGTAGGCGGGCAGGTCGATGATGCGCTTGAGGCTGGCCGGCGCGCTGCCGTCGGCGGCGACCTGCTGCGACAGCGATTGCAGCAACTGGATGCGGCTTTCCAGCCAGGTCTGGATGTTGCTGGTCGTCAGACTCCCCAGCTCCTGCATCGAGGCTTCTGTGCTGCTGCTCAGGGCTTCGCGTTGTCGATAGTCGTTGAACAAAATGAAACAGGCGAACGCAACGGCCACCACGAGGGCGGCAGCCAACAAGATCTTGTGGCTGAATTTCATGTTTCTGGTCATCGAATGAACTACCGCGAAGGGGCTGGTCGAGAAAGGGCGGCAATTTGCCACACTCGGGGGCTTTGCGCTGCTCTTATTTCGACCGCTGTGCGCCAAAGATTAGGCGTCTTTGGTGAAATGCGACGAAATGCTCAATAGCCGCAGAAAGTGTCTGATTTGCCGATAAATGCCAGACGAGCGGAGCGATAAATAGCCATTTCTGAAGGGAACCAGATGAGGGTTTTCTCTTCTAAGCTTCTGGTTGGCACCATGCCATCCCCCTTCCGCTCCAGGAGTTACTTCATGTCGCTGCGATCTATCACCCTTCTGACTTTTTGCGTGCTGTTGGCCGCGTGCAGCAAGGTCAATCAGGAAAACTATTCCAAGCTTTCGGCCGGCATGGCCAAGGCCGAAGTTGAGACGCTGCTCGGCAAACCCACCGACTGTTCGGGTGCGCTCGGCATGTCCAGTTGTACCTGGGGCGACAAAAACAGCTTTATCAGCGTGCAGTACGCCGGTGACAAAGTGCTGATGTTTTCTGGCCAAGGCCTGAAGTAAACCGGGGCCAAGCGCCCACGGGAGAAAAATAATGAAGCGGTTATTGTTCGTCCTTTTTGCCGGCCTGGTACTGGCCGGCTGCGCCACTCACGGTGAAGATCCGCTGGCGCCCAAGACGGCTCACAGTGTCAACCTCAAGCGTTATCAGGGCACCTGGTATGAACTGGCGCGCCTGCCGATGTACTTCCAGCGCAACTGCGCGCAATCCGAAGCCCATTATTCGCTCAGGCCGGACGGCAATGTCGACGTGCTCAATCGCTGCCTGACCGCCGACTGGCAATGGGAAGAAGCCAAAGGCAAGGCTTATCCACAGGTGCCGGGCAAGACCGACAAGTTGTGGGTCGAATTCGATACCTGGTTCTCGCGCTTGATTCCCGGAGTGGCGAAAGGCGAATACTGGGTGTTGTACGTCAGCGACGACTACAAGACCGCCATCGTCGGCGACCCGAGCCGCAAGTACATGTGGTTGCTGTCCCGCACGCCGACCGTCAACGGTGTGGTGCGTGAGGAGTTGCTGAGCAAGGCGCGTCAGCAGGGTTACGACACCACGCGACTGATCTGGCGAGCGTCGGATCGGCAGATGGCGAAGACTTCGAATTAAAGACCACCACAAATCAAATGTGGGAGCGAGCCTGCTCGCGAAGAGGGTGTGTCAGTTAACGAAAATGTTGCTGATACACCGCTTTCGCGAGCAGGCTCGCTCCCACATTTTTGTTTTGTGTCAGCCTAAAAGTTCGCGCAGTACCTGGGTGAAGGCGCGTGCGCTTTCCTCTTCGCCTGCATGCCGGCCATCGCGCACCACCCACTGGCCATTGACCAATACATCGCGCACCTGTCGGTCACCGCCAGCGAACAACCAGCGATTCAAAATCCCGTCACCACTGGCCGTGGCCAGATACGGATCATTGCCATCGAGCACAATCCAGTCGGCACGCTTGCCGACTTCCAGCGCGCCAATCGGCTGCCCCAACGCCTGGGCGCCGCCGTCCAGCGCCGCGTCATACAACGTGCGCCCGACCATCGGCTGATCCGCGCCATACAAACGGTTGCGCCGCTGATCACGCAGACGCTGGCCGTATTCCAGCCAACGCAATTCCTCGACCACGCTGAGCGACACATGGCTGTCGGAACCGATGCCCATGCGTCCGCCCTGGGCGAGGAAATCCACCGCCGGGAAAATCCCGTCGCCCAGATTCGCTTCAGTGGTCAGGCACAGGCCGGCGATGGCGCGACTCTTGGCCATCAGCGTGACTTCCTCGGGATTGGCGTGGGTGGCGTGAACCAGGCACCAGCGCTGATCGACTTCGGTGTTTTCATAGAGCCATTGCAGCGGCCGACGACCGCTCCAGCTCAGGCAGTCATCGACTTCCTTCTGCTGTTCGGCGATGTGGATGTGCACCGGGCACTGCTTGTCGCTCGCCGCCAGCACTTCGCTGATCTGTTGCGGGGTGACCGCGCGCAACGAGTGGAAGCACAGCCCCAGCGATTGCGCTTTTTGCTGAGCCAGCAGCGGCTGCAGGCGCGCTTGCAGGTTCAGATAGTTTTCGGTGCTGTTGATAAAGCGGCGCTGCCCGTCATTGGGCGTTTGGCCGCCGAATCCGGAATGGCTGTAAAGCACCGGCAACAGGGTCAGACCGATGCCGCTGTCGCTCGCTGCCTGGCTGATGCGCAGTGCCAGTTCGGCCGGATCGGCATACGGCTGACCGTTGTTGTCGTGGTGCACATAGTGGAATTCAGCAACCGAGGTGTAACCGGCCTTGAGCATTTCGATGTACAGCTGACGGGCAATCACGCCGAGCTGCTCCGGGCTGATTTTTCCGACGAGGCGATACATCAGGTCGCGCCAGGTCCAGAAGCTGTCGTTGGGATTGCCAGCCACTTCGGCCAGTCCCGCCATCGCGCGTTGGAAGGCATGGGAATGCAGATTGGGCATGCCCGGCAGCAGCGGACCGCTCAGCCGCTCGGCGCCATCTGCGGTGGAATCGGCCTGGATTCGGGTCAGCATGCCATCGGCACTGACTTCGAGACGTACATGGTTGGCCCATCCGTTAGGCAGCAGCGCGCGTTCGGCAAAGAAGGCGGACATGGTTCAGCACCCCATCGTGTGTTATTTGTATATACATATACAGACGTTTGCCTGCCCGGTAAACTCCGGCAAGCTAGCAACCTTCATCCAATGAACAGGGATCCACCGTGCCGACTCCGCCTCCAGTCTCCCCGTTGGCCGCGAACCTGGGCGACAGTCCGGCGCCCTTGTACGCCCGCGTCAAACAGATGATCACCCAGCAGATCGACAGCGGTAACTGGCCACCGCACTACCGCGTGCCGTCGGAAAGCGAACTGGTCAGCCAGCTCGGTTTCAGCCGCATGACCATCAACCGCGCGCTGCGCGAAATGACCGCCGACGGCCTGCTGGTGCGCATGCAAGGTGTCGGCACGTTCGTCGCCGAACCGAAGAGCCAGTCTGCGCTGTTCGAAGTGCACAACATCGCCGACGAAATTGCCTCCCGTGGGCATCGCCACACCTGTCAGGTGATCACCCTCGAAGAAGAGGCCGCCGGCTCCGAGCGCGCGTTGGCGCTGGACATGCGCGAAGGGCAGAAGGTCTTCCATTCGCTGATCGTGCATTACGAAAACGACATCCCGGTGCAAATCGAAGACCGTTTCGTCAACGCGCTGGTCGCTCCGGAATACCTCAAGCAGGATTTCACCCTGCAAACCCCTTACGCCTATCTCAACCAGGTCGCGCCGTTGACTGAAGGCGAGCACGTGGTCGAAGCGATCCTCGCCGAGCCGTCCGAGTGCAAGTTGCTGCAGATCGAGAAAGGCGAGCCGTGCCTGTTGATCCGTCGTCGTACGTGGTCGGGCCGTCAGCCGGTGACGGCGGCGCGCCTGATTCATCCCGGTTCTCGTCATCGTCTGGAAGGACGCTTTCATAAATGAGCAGTGAAGTGAAAGTTTTACGCGCCGAAGGTTACCCACGCATGCCGTGGAAAAACGGCGGCGGCAGCACCGAAGAGATCACCCGTGACGCCGGTGCTGGCCTGGATGGTTTTGGCTGGCGTCTGTCGATTGCCGACATTGCCGAGTCGGGCGGTTTCTCGACCTTTGCCGGTTACCAGCGAGTGATCACGGTATTGCAGGGTGACGGCATGACCTTGTGCGTCGATGGTGATGACACGCGTCCATTGTTACCGCTGGACCCGTTTGCGTTCAGCGGCGAAAGCCAGGTGTCCTGCACCTTGCTCGGCGGCGCGATACGCGACTTCAACCTGATTTACGCACCGCAGCGTTACCACGCGCGTTTGCAGTGGCTGGACGGTGAACAGCGGTTTTTCAGCTCGGCCTCGACGGTGCTGGTGTTCAGTGTCAGCGAGCTGCTGCAAGTGCAGGTCGGTGACAACACTGCGCAACTGGCCCGACATGATTGCCTGCAGCTGGACGGTAACACCGGTCTGGTTGAAGTCGCGGTCAATGCCGCGTGCTGCGTGATCGAGCTGACGGCACGCTGATCTTCCTGCTCATGTAAAACACATTGTGGCGAGGGAGCTTGCTCCCGCTGGGCTGCGAAGCGGCCCCATTTCGGTGAACGCCGGAATGGGAGTCCTTCGGCCTCCAGCGGGAGCAAGCTCCCTCGCCACAATGGCATTCACACAAGCTGTTTCCCTTCACGCACCAACTTGTTACCGAACGCCCCAGCGTGGCGCAAAGCCACGGGTTCGTAACGATCCCCCGCGACCTCAATTCTCCCCCGCAAAAAATTTCATCCACGCCACAACCCTTGTTTCCAGCGCTCTGTAGACCTGTTCGCGATTTTTCTTGAACGGCTCTTCAGTGAGTTGGCCGCTTGATTGCATATGCTTGTATGTACAAGTAAAGACGTATGCGTATAAGTCCGCAGCGTCCACTGATTCGCTTGTCGCGCATTGAGGCGCACAGGCTGCTTGCCCACTGCCAGGGTTGGTTTGAATTGATCGCTGAGGAGTCTTTTTCGTGACTGACACAAAACCTACTAAGTACCGTGACGTCGAGATCCGCGCTGCACGCGGCAACAAGCTGACCGCCAAGAGCTGGCTGACCGAAGCGCCGCTGCGCATGCTGATGAACAACCTCGATCCGGAAGTGGCCGAGAACCCGAAAGAGCTGGTGGTCTACGGTGGTATCGGTCGCGCTGCGCGTAACTGGGAGTGCTACGACAAGATCGTCGAAAGCCTGACCAATCTGAACGACGACGAAACCCTGCTGGTGCAATCCGGCAAACCGGTCGGCGTGTTCAAGACTCACAGCAACGCCCCGCGCGTACTGATCGCCAACTCCAACCTGGTGCCGCACTGGGCGAGCTGGGAACACTTCAACGAACTCGACGCCAAAGGCCTGGCCATGTACGGCCAGATGACCGCCGGCAGCTGGATCTACATCGGCAGCCAGGGCATCGTTCAGGGCACCTACGAAACCTTCGTCGAAGCCGGTCGTCAGCACTACAACGACAACCTCAAAGGCAAGTGGGTCCTGACCGCCGGTCTGGGCGGCATGGGCGGTGCTCAGCCGCTGGCTGCAACTCTGGCTGGCGCCTGCTCGCTGAACATCGAATGCCAGCAGGTGAGCATCGATTTCCGCCTGAAAAGCCGTTATGTCGACGAGCAAGCCAAAGACCTCGACGACGCCTTGGCGCGCATCGCCAAATACACCGCCGAAGGCAAAGCGATCTCCATCGCCCTGCTGGGTAACGCCGCAGAAATCCTTCCGGAACTGGTCAAGCGCGGCGTGCGTCCGGACATGGTCACCGACCAGACCAGTGCCCACGACCCACTGAACGGCTACCTGCCGGCGGGCTGGACCTGGGAAGAGTACCGCGCCCGCGCCAAGACCGAGCCGGCTGCCGTGATCAAAGCCGCCAAGCAATCGATGGCGGTCCACGTCAAAGCGATGCTGGCGTTCCAGAAGCAAGGCATCCCGACCTTCGACTACGGCAACAACATCCGTCAGATGGCGCAGGAAGAAGGCGTGGAAAACGCGTTCGACTTCCCGGGCTTCGTCCCGGCCTACATTCGCCCACTGTTCTGCCGTGGCATCGGCCCGTTCCGTTGGGCGGCGCTGTCGGGTGATCCGCAGGACATCTTCAAGACCGACGCCAAAGTCAAAGAGCTGATCCCGGACGACGCCCACCTGCACAACTGGCTGGACATGGCCCGCGAGCGCATCAGCTTCCAGGGTCTGCCGGCACGTATCTGCTGGGTCGGCCTGGGCCTGCGTGCCAAGCTCGGTCTGGCGTTCAACGAAATGGTGCGCAGCGGTGAGCTGTCGGCACCGATCGTGATCGGTCGCGACCACCTCGACTCCGGCTCGGTCGCTAGCCCGAACCGCGAAACCGAATCGATGCAGGACGGTTCCGACGCCGTGTCCGACTGGCCACTGCTCAATGCGCTGCTGAACACCGCGAGCGGCGCGACCTGGGTCTCACTGCACCACGGTGGTGGCGTGGGCATGGGCTTCTCGCAGCACTCGGGCATGGTGATCGTCTGCGACGGTACTGACGAAGCGGCCGAGCGTATTGCGCGCGTGCTGCACAACGACCCGGCGACCGGTGTCATGCGCCACGCCGATGCTGGTTACCAGATCGCCATCGACTGCGCCAAGGAGCAGGGGCTGAACCTGCCGATGATTACCGGCGGCAAGTAACACAGATTCCTGTGGGAGCTGGCTTGCCAGCGATAGCGGTGGCACTGCCGGAATTGATGTTGAAGGTGCCGACGTCATCGCTGGCAAGCCAGCTCCCACAAGGGTTCGAGTAGGCTCGAGAGAACAATCAAAACAATCCACAGAGGTTGAATCATGGCTGTAACCCCCGATCGTGCAGGTAACAAACCGTTGATCGAAAGGCGTTCGATCGACTACATCCCGGAAGCGGAAAGACACGGTCGTCTGTTGAGCCAGTTCACCCTGTGGATGGGTGCGAATCTGCAAATCACCGCGATTGTTACCGGGGCCTTGGCCGTGGTGCTGGGCGGTGATGTGTTCTGGTCGTTGATCGGTCTGTTGATCGGTCAACTGCTCGGCGGCGGCGTGATGGCGCTGCACGCGGCGCAAGGGCCGAAGCTTGGCTTGCCGCAGATGATTTCCAGCCGGGTGCAGTTCGGCGTGTATGGCGCGGCGATCCCGATCGTGCTGGTGTGCCTGATGTACCTGGGCTTTACCGCCACCGGCACCGTGCTGTCCGGTCAGGCGCTGGGCCAGTTATTCGGGGTCAGCGACACCGTCGGCATCCTGCTGTTTGCCAGTGTCATCGTGGTGGTCACCGTGCTCGGTTATCGGGTGATCCACTGGATCGGGCGGGTCGCCAGTGTCATCGGCGTGATTGCCTTCGTGTATCTGTTCAGCCGTCTGCTGAGTCAGGTGGATGTGGGCGCCCTGTTGCAGATCCGTCACTTCAGCTGGAGCAGCTTCTTGCTGGCGGTGTCGCTCGCGGCGTCCTGGCAGATCGCCTTCGGCCCGTATGTGGCGGACTATTCGCGTTACTTGCCGAGCAAGGTTTCCTCGGTGAAAACCTTCTTTGCCGCTGGCGCCGGTTCGGTCATCGGCGCGCAGGTGGCGATGGTCCTTGGCGTGTTCGCTGCGGCATCGGCCAACGGCCAGTTCGCCGGGCATGAAGTGGCCTACATCGTCGGGCTGGGCGGCACCGGTGCCACGGCGGCGCTGCTGTACTTCAGCATCGCCTTCGGCAAGGTCACCATCTCGACGTTGAACTCGTACGGCAGTTTCATGTGCATCGCCACGATCATCAGCGGCTTCCGTGGGCACCTGACGGTCTCGCGCCTGCAGCGTCTGGTGTTCGTGCTGGTGATTGTCGGTGCGGCGACCCTGATCGCACTGCTTGGCCAGCACTCGTTCCTCGGTGCGTTCAAGTCGTTCATCCTGTTTCTGCTGGCGTTCTTCACGCCATGGAGCGCGATCAACCTGGTCGACTACTACTGCATCACTCGTGAACGCTATGACGTACCGGCGCTGGCCGATCCGAATGGTCGCTACGGCCGCTGGAACCTGCTCGGGATCAGCGTCTATGTGTTCGGTGTGCTGGTGCAGCTGCCGTTCATCTCCACCAAGTTCTACACCGGCCCGCTAGTGGCTGCCCTCGGTGACGTGGATATTTCCTGGATCATCGGCCTGGTGCTGCCTGCCGCGCTGTATTACCTGTGCGCAAAAAAATGGCACGGCTCGGTGCCTGATCAGCTGATTTTGCCGCTCGAGCAGAACAGTGTTGTACAACCTGAAAAAAGTGGGGCCGGGCGCGCTGCGGCGCAGGCCTGATTGGACGTGGACAGGGCTGGATGCCTCTTGACTGCCGTAAGCCAATTCATGATTAGGAGCGTCGCAATAATGAAATCGAACAAGACCCTGCTCACCACACTGCTGTCCATGGGCCTGCTGGCCAGTGCCGGCGCCACCCAGGCTGCCGGCTGGTGCGAATCCGGCAAACCGGTGAAATTCGCCGGCCTGAACTGGGAAAGCGGCATGCTGCTGACCGACGTGCTGCAAGTGGTGCTGGAGAAAGGTTACGACTGCAAGACCGACAGTCTGCCGGGCAACTCCATCACCATGGAGAACGCCTTGAGCAGCAACGACATTCAAGTGTTCGCCGAAGAGTGGGTCGGCCGCAGCGAAGTCTGGAACAAGGCTGAGAAGGCCGGCAAAGTCGTCGGTGTCGGCGCCCCGATCGTCGGCGCTATCGAAGGCTGGTACGTGCCGCGCTACGTGATCGAAGGCGACGCCAAACGCAAGATCGAGGCAAAAGCCCCGGACCTGAAAAACATTGCCGATCTGGGCAAATACGCGACGATTTTCAAGGACGCCGAAGAGCCGTCCAAGGGCCGTTTCTACAACTGCCCGGCGGGCTGGACCTGTGAGCTGGACAACAGCGAAATGCTCAAGAGCTACGGCCTGGAAAACAGCTACACCAACTTCCGTCCGGGCACCGGCCCGGCGCTGGATGCGGCGGTGCTGTCGAGCTACAAGCGTGGCGAGCCGATCCTGTTCTACTACTGGTCGCCAACCCCGCTGATGGGCCAGATCGACGCGGTCAAACTTGAAGAAAAACCGGGCGTCGACAAGAGCGTGAGCATCAAGGTCGGTCTGTCGAAAACCTTCCACGAACAGGCGCCGGAACTGGTGGCCGTGCTGGAGAAGGTCAATCTGCCGATCGATCTGCTGAACCAGAACCTGGGCCGCATGGCGAAGGAACGTATCGAGTCGCCAAAACTGGCGAAAATCTTCCTCAAGGAACATCCTGAGGTCTGGCACGCGTGGGTCAGTGACGACGCAGCCAAGAAAATCGACGCGGCGCTGTAGGTCGATACCTCCCGGTCAACCGTGAGGCTGGCCGGGAGATATGCCGTCATCGCTTGATTGAGATTTCTGATTGAGAGCCGCTTATGTTTCCCGAAAGCTTTACCTTTTCCATCGCCGACTGGGTCAACGGTTGGGTCGATTCGCTGGTCACCAATTATGGTGATGTGTTCCGCCATATCTCCGACACGCTGCTGTGGGCCATCGTCAACCTCGAAGGCCTGCTGCGTGCCGCGCCGTGGTGGTTGATGCTGGCGATCGTTGGCGTCGTCGCCTGGCACGCCACGCGTAAAGTCGTGACCACCGCCGTCATCGTCGGTCTGCTGTTCCTGGTGGGCGCTGTCGGCCTGTGGGACAAACTCATGCAGACGCTGGCGCTGATGATGGTCGCGACGATCATTTCGGTGCTGATCGGCATTCCGCTGGGGATTCTCTCGGCGCGCAGCAATCGCCTGCGTTCGGTGCTGATGCCGCTGCTCGACATCATGCAGACCATGCCCAGCTTCGTGTACCTGATTCCGGTGCTGATGCTGTTCGGCCTGGGCAAGGTCCCGGCGATTTTCGCCACGGTGATCTATGCCGCGCCGCCGTTGATCCGCCTGACCGATCTGGGCATTCGCCAGGTCGATGGTGAAGTGATGGAGGCGATCAACGCCTTCGGTGCCAACCGCTGGCAGCAACTGTTCGGTGTGCAACTGCCGCTGGCCCTGCCGAGCATCATGGCCGGGATCAACCAGACCACGATGATGGCCCTGTCGATGGTGGTAATCGCCTCGATGATCGGCGCCCGTGGCCTGGGTGAAGACGTACTGGTGGGCATTCAGACCCTCAACGTCGGACGCGGCCTCGAAGCCGGTCTGGCGATCGTGATTCTCGCAGTGGTCATCGACCGCATTACTCAGGCGTACGGTCGGCCACGGCATGAGGTGAGCAAATGAACAACGCAACCGTGAGCAAGATCGAAGTCAAAAACGTCTTCAAGATTTTCGGCAACCGCGCCAAGGACGCACTGGCGATGGTCGGCCAGGGCAAGACCAAGGATCAGGTGCTGAACGAAACCGGTTGTGTGGTCGGGGTCAATGACCTGTCGCTGAGCATCGGCACTGGCGAGATCTTCGTGATCATGGGCCTGTCCGGTTCCGGCAAATCGACGCTGGTGCGCCACTTCAATCGCCTGATCGACCCCACCAGCGGCGCGATCCTGGTCGATGGCGTAGATATCCTGCAATACGACATGGAAGCGCTGCGCGAATTTCGCCGGCACAAGATCAGCATGGTGTTCCAGAGCTTCGGCCTGCTGCCGCACAAGACCGTGATCGAGAACGTCGCCTACGGCCTGAAAGTGCGCGGCGAGAGCAAGCAACTGTGCGCCGAACGCGCGCTGCACTGGATCAACACCGTGGGTCTCAAGGGCTACGAAAACAAATACCCGCATCAGCTCTCCGGCGGCATGCGTCAGCGTGTCGGCCTGGCCCGCGCGCTGGCGGCGGACACCGACATCATCCTGATGGACGAAGCGTTCAGTGCGCTCGATCCGCTGATCCGCGCCGAGATGCAGGACCAGTTGCTGGAGCTGCAAAAGACCCTGCACAAGACCATCGTCTTCATCACCCACGACCTCGACGAGGCCGTGCGCATCGGCAACCGCATCGCGATTCTCAAGGACGGCCGCCTGATTCAGGTCGGCACGCCAAGAGAGATCCTGCATTCGCCGGCGGATGAGTATGTTGACCGGTTCGTGCAGCGGCGGGCGGCGGTGGTTTGATTTGAGTTTTGCAGTGCATTGACTGGCCTCATCGCTGGCAAGCCAGCTCCCACAGGGATCGAGTGAACAATGAGAACTCTGTGGGAGCTGGCTTGCCAGCGATGAGGCCGGTAAAGCTGCATCAATGTTTGGATGAGGTTGAAGATGTCCCAGGCTGAAAAAATCATCATCACCGGCAACCCCCTGCGTTGGCAGGACGTGGTCGCCGTCGCCCGTCACGGCGCGCAACTGGAGTTATCGAGCGAAACCTGGGCGCGCATCGAAAACGCTCAGGGCATCGTCCAGCGCATCGTCGAAAGCGGCGAGCGTGCTTATGGCGTCAATACCGGCCTGGGTGGTTTGTCCAATGTCTCGCTGAAGGACGAACAACTCAGCCAGCTCTCGCGCAACACCTTGCTCAGCCACGCCTGTGGTGTCGGCCCGGTGCTGCCCGATGAGCAGACCCGCGCGATCATCTGCGCGGCGATTCACAACTACAGTCACGGCAAATCCGGTATTCATCGCCGCGTGGTTGAAGGCCTGCTGGCGCTGCTCAATCGCGGCATCACCCCGCAGGTTCCGTCGCAAGGCTCGGTGGGTTACCTGACGCACATGGCGCACATCGGCATCGCGCTGCTGGGCGTGGGCAATGTCAGCTATCGCGGGCAAATCATCTCGGCGCAGCAGGCGTTGGCCGAAGAAGGCCTGCAACCGGTGCAGCTCGGCGCAAAGGACGGTTTGTGCCTGGTCAACGGCACGCCGTGCATGACCGGCCTCAGCTGCCTGGCGATTGCCGATGCGACGCGACTGGTGCAATGGGCCGACGTGATCGGCGCCATGAGCTTCGAAGCCCAGCGCGGCCAGATCGCCGCGTTCGACGCCGAGATCATCGCGCTCAAACCGCACCCGGGCATGCAGCAGGTCGGGAGCAATCTGCGTGCGTTACTCGATGGCAGTGAAGTGATCGCGACCAGCAAAGGCATTCGCACTCAGGATGCGCTGAGCATCCGCTCGATCCCGCAGGTGCACGGCGCAGCGCGCGATCAACTGGAACATGCGATCAGGCAGGTGGAAGCCGAACTCAATGGCTGCACCGATAACCCGTTGCTGCTGGGCACGCCGGACAACTTCCGGGTGATGTCGCAGGCTAACCCGCACGGCCAGTCAGTGGCGATGGCAGCGGATCTGCTGGCGATTGCCATGGCCGAAATCGGCTCGATTGCCGAGCGTCGCCTCGATCGCCTGGTCAACCCGCATGTCAGCGGTCTGCCGGCGTTTCTGGTGGCCAATCCGGGGGTGAACTCCGGGATGATGATCGTGCAATACGTCGCCGCCTCGCTGTGTGCCGAGAACCGCCAACTGGCGCAACCGGCGGTGCTCGACAACTACGTCACCTCGGGCCTGCAGGAAGACCACTTGAGCATGGGCACCAGCGCTGCGCTGAAGCTGCACCGCGCCCTGGAAAACTGCACGCAGATCCTCGCCATCGAGTACCTGCTGGCGGCGCAGGCCTTTGAATTTCTCAAGGCGCAGCGCTTTGGCGCGGGCACCGACCGGGCGTGGCGCCTGCTGCGTGAAACCGTCCCGGCCTACGATCAGGATCGCTGGCTGGCGCCGGACATCGCTGCCGCCGCAAGCGTTCTGAAGCACCCGGATTCGCTGCACAACGTATTACCGAATCTGCACTGACAATACCCATACCAGCGTGCCAAGGCGTGGATCGTCCACAAGACGAGAAACGACGGATAACGGAATGCTCCGGAGCGACTGGTAGTTAATAACAATGCCTAAACAGGAGCATTTAAATGACTGCGCTGAACCTGATTCCTGGCCAATTGAGCCTGGCCCAACTGCGTGACGTTTATCAGCAACCGGTCAAGCTGACCCTCGACCACAGCGCCTCCGCGCAGATCGAGGCCAGCGTTGCGTGTGTCGAGCAGATCCTCGCCGAGAACCGTACCGCCTACGGCATCAACACCGGTTTCGGCCTGCTGGCCTCGACCCGCATCGCCAGTGAAGACCTGGAAAACCTCCAGCGCTCGCTGGTGCTGTCCCACGCCGCCGGCGTCGGTCAGCCGATCAGCGATGAACTGGTGCGGCTGATCATGGTGCTCAAGGTCAACAGCCTCAGCCGTGGTTTCTCCGGCATCCGCCGCGTGGTGATCGACGCGCTGATCGCGCTGATCAACGCCGAGGTGTACCCGCACATTCCGCTCAAAGGTTCGGTCGGCGCATCCGGTGACCTCGCGCCGCTGGCGCACATGTCGCTGGTGCTGCTGGGCGAAGGTAAGGCGCGTTACAAAGGCGAGTGGATGGAAGCCACCGAAGCGCTGAAAGTCGCCGGTCTGACCCCGCTGACGCTGGCGGCGAAAGAAGGTCTGGCGCTGCTCAACGGCACTCAGGTGTCCACTGCATTTGCCCTGCGCGGTCTTTTTGAAGGTGAAGACCTGTTTGCCGGTGCGCTGGCAATCGGCGGTCTGACGGTGGAAGCGGTGCTCGGTTCTCGCTCGCCGTTCGATGCACGTATTCACGCCGCTCGCGGTCAGAAAGGCCAGATCGATGCCGCTGCCGCTTACCGTGATCTGCTCGGCGAGCGCAGCGAAGTCTCCGATTCGCACCAGAACTGCGAGAAGGTCCAGGACCCGTATTCGCTGCGCTGCCAGCCGCAAGTCATGGGCGCTTGCCTGACCCAGTTCCGTCAGGCCGCCGAAGTGCTGGCCATCGAAGCCAACGCCGTGTCAGACAACCCGCTGGTGTTCGCGGCTGAAGGTGATGTGATTTCCGGCGGTAACTTCCACGCCGAGCCGGTGGCCATGGCCGCCGACAACATGGCCCTGGCCATTGCTGAAATCGGTTCGCTGAGCGAGCGCCGCATCTCGCTGATGATGGACAAGCACATGTCGCAACTGCCGCCGTTCCTGGTGGCCAATGGCGGCGTCAACTCGGGCTTCATGATCGCTCAGGTGACCGCCGCGGCACTGGCCAGCGAGAACAAGGCGCTGGCCCATCCGCATTCGGTCGACAGCCTGCCGACCTCGGCCAACCAGGAAGACCACGTGTCGATGGCCCCGGCCGCCGGCAAGCGCCTGTGGGAAATGGCCGAAAACACCCGCGGGATTCTCGCGGTGGAATGGCTGGCGGCGGTGCAGGGGCTGGACCTGCGCAATGGTCTGAAGACCTCGGCCAAGCTGGAACAGGCGCGAGCGATTCTGCGCCGCGAAGTACCGTTCTATGAGAAGGATCGCTTCTTTGCGCCGGACATCAATGCGGCGACTGAGCTGTTGGCTTCGCGGTGTCTGACCGAGCTGGTTCCTGCCAGGCTGCTGCCGAGCCTGTAAGGCCCTCATCGCTGGCAAGCCAGCTCCCACAAATACCTGTGGGAGTTGGCTTGCCAGCGATACGATTTTGAACAAGACGAGGACTTGGGATGAAAACCCTCTGGCAACACTGCCACGTCGCAACCATGGCGCAAGGCGTCTACTCGATCATCGAGGATGCGGCCATCGTGACGTCCGGTGCGCACATCGAGTGGATCGGCCCGCGCAATCAATTGCCCTCTGGCGAATACCCGGCGGTCAACGACCTGCAAGGCGCGTGGGTCACCCCCGGCCTGATCGACTGTCACACTCACACGGTGTTCGGTGGCAACCGCAGCGGCGAATTCGAGAAACGCCTGCAAGGCGTCAGCTACGCCGAGATCGCGGCGCAGGGCGGCGGTATCGCCAGCACTGTGCGCGCCACCCGTGAAGCGAGCGAAGACGAGCTGTTCGCCAGCGCCGCCAAGCGTTTGAAAAGCCTGATGCGCGACGGCGTGACCACGGTCGAGATGAAGTCCGGCTACGGTCTGGATCTGGCCAGCGAACGCAAGATCCTGCGGGTCATTCGCCGGCTCGCCGCGCAACTGCCGATCAGCGTGCGCAGCACCTGTCTGGCCGCCCACGCCTTGCCGCCGGAGTACCAGGATCGCGCTGACGACTACATCGAGCACATCTGCGCCGAGATGCTTCCCGCTTTGGCCGCCGAAGGTCTGGTCGACGCCGTGGATGCGTTCTGCGAGTACCTGGCGTTCTCGCCGGAGCAGGTCGAGCGGGTATTCATCACCGCGCAAAAGCTTGGTCTGCCGGTAAAGCTGCATGCCGAACAATTGTCGTCGCTGCATGGCTCCAGCCTGGCCGCGCGCTATAAGGCGTTGTCCGCCGATCATCTGGAGTTCATGGATGAAGACGACGCCATCGCCATGGCCAAAGCCGACACCGTCGCCGTGCTGTTGCCGGGCGCGTTCTATTTCCTTCGCGAAACCCGGTTGCCACCGATGGACGCCCTGCGCAAGCACAAGGTCAAGATCGCCATCGCCAGTGACCTCAACCCCGGCACCTCGCCGGCGCTGTCGTTGCGCCTGATGCTGAACATGGCTTGCACCTGCTTCCGTATGACTCCGGAAGAAGCCTTGGCCGGTGCGACCATCCATGCCGCACAAGCGCTGGGCATGGCTGACACCCACGGTTCGCTGGAAGTCGGCAAGGTCGCGGATTTCGTCGCCTGGCAGATCGACCGCCCGGCGGACCTGGCCTATTGGCTCGGGGGCGATCTGGACAAACGCGTCGTGCGTCACGGCGTTGAATCAAGTCTGTAGGAGAGCGGTTGTGGATAAGGTTCTGAACTTCAAACAAGGTCGCGTGCCGCTGCTGATCAGCATGCCTCACGCTGGCGTACGTCTGACCCCGGCGGTCGAGGCCGGATTGATCCCGGACGCGAAAAGCCTGCCGGACACAGACTGGCACATTCCGCAGCTTTACGATTTTGCCGAGGCGTTGGGCGCCAGCACGTTGGCCGCCGAGTACTCGCGGTTTGTCATCGACCTGAACCGCCCGTCCGACGACAAACCGCTGTACGCCGGCGCCACCACCGGGCTGTACCCGGCGACGCTGTTCGATGGCATTCCGTTGTTCCGCGAAGGGCTCGAGCCCTCCAAAGCCGAGCGGGCGACCTATCTGGAACAGATCTGGACGCCCTATCACCGCACCTTGCAGCAAGAGCTGGCGCGGCTGAAGGCTGAATTCGGCTATGCGCTGCTGTTCGACGCGCACTCGATCCGCTCGGTCATCCCGCACCTGTTCGACGGCAAACTGCCGGATTTCAACCTCGGCACCTTCAACGGCGCCAGTTGCGATCCACAACTGGCGACGCAACTGGAAGCCATCTGCGCCCGTCACGACCCTTACAGCCACGTGCTCAACGGGCGCTTCAAGGGCGGCCACATTACCCGCCATTACGGCAACCCGGCCGAGCACATCCACGCCGTGCAACTGGAGCTGTGCCAGAGCACCTACATGGAAGAGTTCGAACCGTTCCGCTACCGCGCCGATCTGGCGGAGCCGACGCGGGTGGTGCTCAAGGCGTTGCTGCAGGGTTTGCTCGCCTGGGGCGAGAGCCACTACCCATCCTGAACACAGACCCACACCCCCTGTGAGAGCGAGCTTGCTCGCGAAAGCATCGTGTCAGTCGATTATGAGGTGACTGATTCACCGCATTCGCGAGCAAGCTCGCTCCCACGAGGGGGCGGTGGTCCGTCCGGGTCGCCGCTGTGCAAAACACAGTCGCCACCGTTCATCTTTCCCTCTCGTCGCCTGCGTAATGTTGCGGCCACGGTGCACCAGACACCGACCTGACAATAATCCGCTGCCGCACGAGAACCCCCGAATGAAAAAGCTCTTCACTCGTTGTGCGTTAATCCTCACTGGCAGCGCGCTGTTCAGCGCTGGCGTCATGGCCAATGACGACGCCTCCTGCAAAACCGTGCGCATGGGCGTGGTCAACTGGACCGACGTGATCGCCACCAGCGGCATGGCCGATGTGTTGCTCAATGGTCTCGGCTACGACAGCAAGCAGACCAGCGCGGTGCAGCAGATCATCTTTGCCGGCATTCGCGACAAGCGTCTGGACATCTTCCTCGGCTACTGGAAACCGGCGATGGACAACAACATTGCGCCCTTCCTCGCTGCCAACCAGGTCAAAGTCCTGGACAAGCCGAGTCTGGCAGATGCTCAGGCGACGCTGGCGGTGCCGGATTACGTGGCGGCGGCCGGGTTGAAAACCTTTGCCGACATCGCGAAGTTCAAGGATCAGTTGGGCGGCAAGATCTACGGCATCGAGCCGGGCAGTGGGGCCAACACCACCATCAAGAACATGATCGAGACCAACCACTTCGGTCTGAAGGATTTCAAGATCATCGAGTCCGGTGAGGCAGGCATGCTCGCCGCTGTGCAACGCGCGGTGAATCGCAAGGAGTTTGTGGTGTTCGTCGGCTGGACCCCGCACCCGATGAACATCAACATGAAGATCACCTACCTGACTGGCAGCGAAGACGTCTACGGCCCCAACGAAGGCGCCGCCACCGTGTCCACCGTGACCGCGCCGGATTACGCCGAACGCTGCCCGAACGTCCATCGCCTGCTGCAAAACCTGACGTTCACTGCCGCCCAGGAAAGCCAGCTGATGGTACCGATCATGGCGCGCAAGACGCCGCAGGACGTGGCAAAGAACTGGCTGCGTGAACACCCCGAGGATCTGCAGCGCTGGCTGGCCGGGGTCAGCAGTTTTGATGGCAAGGATGGCGTGGGCGCGGTTCAGGCCAGTCTGAAAAACTGATGAACCATTATCTGCTGACGCCGGCCATGGCGGCCTTCGTTACCCGAACCGAAAGTTTCGTCAGTGATGACAGTAGTCTCGCAGGACTGCGCCAGGCCTATGACGCCATGTGTCGGGCCTTCACCCCTGAACGGCCCGCAGGGCTGGAGGTCGTCGACTTCCAGTTGAGCGGCGTACCGGTGCGTTCCTACCGGCCGCCGCTCAAGCCACCGGCCAGCGGCTGGCCTTGCGTGTTGTACTTGCATGGCGGTGGTTGGGTCGTCGGTGGGCTCGGCTCTCACGACTTCATCTGTTTCGAACTGGCCATGGCGCTGGGTGCGATGGTGGTGGCGGTGGATTATCGGCTGGCGCCAGAACATCCATACCCGGCGGGGTTCGAGGATTGCCTGAGTGTCTGGCGCGCGTTGCGCAGCGGGCCGTTCTGGTTTGACCCGCAGAAACTGCTGGTAGCCGGCGACAGCGCCGGTGGCAATCTCGCCGCCGCGTTGTGCCTGGCGTTGCGCGATGCCGGCGAGGCGATGCCGGCGGCTCAAGTGCTGATCTATCCCGGCCTTGGCGGTGACGACCGGTTGCCGTCACGCAGCGAATGCGCCGATGCACCGTTGCTCGGCAGCCATGATGTGCACAGCTATCAAGCGTTATACCTGCGCGGCAGCCCTCGGCTGGATGCTTATGCCATGCCGCTGCTCGCTGACGATTTCAGTGGATTGCCGCCTGCCTGGATCGCCGTGGCGCAATTCGATCCGCTGCGCGACGACGGCGTGGGCTACGCTGAACGACTGGCCAGCGCCGGCACAGACGCTTCACTTTATTACGGCGAAGGGCTGGTGCACGGTTGTTTGCGTGCGCGAGGTCAGGTCGCCGAGGTCGACCGGCTCTACGAAAACCTGTTGAGGTTCATGGCTGACAAATTGTGACTGCGTGCGGGCATGCTCATTGATGTAAATCGGGTTTATGATGCCGGACGGCAGAATAATAGAAGTCCCCCCAGGGATGACCTCGACCCCTTACGGAGCACGCAATGCAGACATTGTTTCCGCAGATCAAACCCCATGCCCGGCACGATCTGGCTGTCGATGACACCCACACGCTGTACGTCGACGAAAGCGGTTCACCGGAAGGCTTGCCGGTGGTGTTCATCCACGGTGGTCCCGGCGCCGGTTGCGATGCGCAGAGCCGTCGCTATTTCGACCCGAATCTCTATCGCATTGTCACCTTCGACCAGCGCGGCTGCGGACGCTCCACCCCCCACGCCAGCCTGGAAAACAACACCACCTGGGATCTGGTCGCCGACCTCGAGCGTATCCGCAAGCACTTGGGCATCGACAAATGGGTGCTGTTTGGCGGCTCGTGGGGTTCAACCCTGGCGCTGGCCTACGCGCAAACCCATCCGGAGCGTGTTCATGGTCTGATCCTGCGTGGGATCTTTCTCTGCCGTCCGCAGGAAATCGAGTGGTTCTATCAGGCCGGTGCCAGCCGTCTGTTTCCCGATTACTGGCAGGACTACATCGCGCCGATCCCGCTGGACGAGCGCGACGATCTGCTCAGCGCTTTCCACAAGCGCCTGGTTGGTAACGATCAGATCGCCCAGATGCACGCGGCCAAGGCTTGGTCGACGTGGGAAGGGCGCACCGCGACCCTGCGGCCGAACCCGCTGGTGGTCGACCGTTTCTCCGAGCCGCAGCGCGCCCTGTCGATCGCGCGGATCGAATGCCACTACTTCACCAACAATGCGTTCCTCGAGCCGAACCAGTTGATCCGCGACATGGGCAAGATCGCTCATCTGCCGGGGGTGATCATTCACGGTCGCTACGACGTGATCTGCCCGCTGGACAACGCCTGGGAATTGCATCAGGCCTGGCCGAACAGCGAGCTGCAGGTGATTCGCGATGCTGGCCACGCCGCCTCCGAGCCAGGCATTACCGACGCGCTGGTGCGTGCCGCGAGCAACATGGCCCGCCGCCTGCTCGACCTGCCGCCAGAAGAAGCATGAAGGGGCTTCTGCAGCGCGTGCGCGGTGCGCGGGTCGAAGTCGCGGGAGAAATAGTCGGCGCGGTGGATCAGGGTTTGCTGGTGCTGGTGGCGGTCGAACCCGACGATACCCGTGCCAGTGCCGACAAACTTCTGCATAAGCTGCTTAACTATCGAGTATTCAGTGACGCCGAGGGCAAGATGAATCTGTCCCTGGCGGATGTGGGCGGCGGGTTGCTGCTGGTCTCTCAGTTCACCCTGGCTGCCGACACCAAGAGCGGGTTGCGTCCGAGTTTCTCGACCGCAGCCCCTCCGGCATTGGGCGAGGAATTGTTCGACTATCTATTCAGCAAAGCGAAACAGATGCATGGCACTGTGGCATCAGGTAGATTCGGCGCGGATATGCAGGTGCACCTGGTCAACGATGGCCCGGTCACCTTCCTGTTACAGACATGAAAGCGCTTGAAACATCTTTTCAAGGGCTTTTCGACTGAAAACAGGCGTTTTTCGCGATAAATACTTTGTTACCCCTGATGCGTTGTCACGCGGGCTACTAGATAATCGCGCGCTATGGGGATCAGCGTTCGCTGGTCCATTTTTGACTTAGGTAGAGACTTGTCTGGATCCGATTGGGGAATCATTTTGCCCCAGCGGAGTCGGAACAATGCTCGCCAACCTGGCATATAGATAGCTGGCCGTTGGTTTTTTGATCTGTTTTCGGCGAGGGTTGCTCGTGATTGTTAGTCCCTGTAATGCAGCAAAAATGTCTGCCAAACGCATGCGAAGTGCCCTGGTAGCGGGTTCGGCGCTCCTGTGCCTGCTCAGCGCCGGCCAGCTTTGGGCGTTCAATCTTGACGATGTATCAGCCAAGGCTAAAGAGCTCGCCGGGCAGAAGTTCGAAGCCCCGCGCAGCAACCTGCCGAACGAATTCCGCGACATGAAATTCGCGGACTATCAGAAAATCCGCTTCCTCACCGAAAAGGCTGAGTGGGCCGATCAGAAGACTCCGTTCAAGCTGTCCTTCTATCACCAGGGCATGCACTTCGATACGCCGGTGAAAATCAACGAAATCACGGCGAACACCGTCGAAGAGATCAAATACGATCCGACCCGCTTCGATTTCGGCGACCTCAAGTTCGATCCGAAGGCCACCGAGCAACTGGGCTACGCCGGTTTCCGTGTGCTGTACCCGATCAACAAGGCCGACAAGCAAGACGAAATCATGACCATGCTTGGCGCGAGCTACTTCCGCGTCGTCGGCAAGGGTCACACCTACGGTCTGTCGGCCCGTGGTCTGGCGATCGACACCGCGCTGCCGTCGGGCGAAGAGTTTCCGCGTTTCCGCGAGTTCTGGATTCAGCAGCCGAAGCCGGGCGACAAGCACCTGGTGATCTTCGCCCTGCTCGATTCGCCGCGCGCCACCGGTGCCTATCGGCTGATCCTGCGTCCGGGCAGCGACACCATTGTCGACGTCAAGGCGCAGATGTTCCTGCGTGACAAGGTCGGCAAACTGGGCATCGCGCCGTTGACCAGCATGTTCCTGTTCGGCGCCAACCAGCCGTCGAAAGTCCTCAACTACCGTCGTGAACTGCACGATTCCAGTGGTCTGTCGATCCATGCCGGCAACGGCGAGTGGATCTGGCGTCCGCTGAACAACCCGAAACACCTGGCCGTGAGCAACTTCAGCGTCGAGAACCCGCGTGGTTTCGGTCTGCTGCAGCGTGGCCGTGATTTCAGCCACTACGAAGACCTCGACGACCGCTATGACAAGCGTCCAAGCGCCTGGATCGAGCCGAAGGGCGAGTGGGGCAAGGGCACCGTTGATCTGGTAGAGATTCCGACCGCCGACGAAACCAACGACAACATCGTTGCGTTCTGGAGCCCGGAAACCATGCCGGAGCCAGGCAAGCCGCTGGACTTCGCCTACCGCCTGCACTGGACCATGGACGAAGCGGCGATTCACGCCCCCGACAGCGCCTGGGTCAAGCAGACCCTGCGTTCGACCGGTGACGTCAAGCAGTCGAACCTGATCCGTCAGCCGGACGGCAGCGTCGCCTACCTGGTCGACTTCGAAGGTCCATCGCTGGCAGCCCTGGCGCCGGATGCCGACGTACGCAGTCAGGTCAGCGTTGGCGATAACGCCGAGCTGGTCGAGAACAGCGTGCGCTACAACCCGGAAACCAAGGGCTGGCGCCTGACCCTGCGGATGAAGATCAAGGACGCGAGCAAGTCCACCGAGATGCGTGCTGCCCTGGTCCAGCCAGTGGTCACCGCTGATCTGGCCAAATCTTCGGTACCGGCGTCGAATTCGTCGGTGGCCAAGGCTGACAAGATCGCCGCCAAGCAACAAGAGAAGGAAGACAAGGAAGCCAAGGCCGCTGAAGCCAAACAGGCCGACGCCAAGCCCGCCGCAGATGCCAAGGACAAGGCCAACAAAGACGCCAAGCAGCCAGCGGCTGCGAACGCGGCCCCAGCCACACCGGAATCGGCACCGACTGAAGAAGTCCTGACCGAGACCTGGAGCTATCAGTTGCCTGCCGATGAGTAACTCTCAAGTACAGCCAGAGACTCTGTCCGAGTATCTGGCGCATCTGCCGATGACCGACGAGCAGCGCGCGGAACTCGCGGGCTGCCAGTCTTTCAGCGAACTGCACCAGCGCCTGTCGTCGCCAACGTTCGACGCCCCTGCCGAAGCCGCCCAGGCTTCGGTGGGCAAGCGCCTGACCCTGAGCACCGCCGAGGAACTGGAAGAGGCGGAAATGCTGGTGCTCGACGCCAGCGGCCGGGTCGCCATGAAGGCGACGCCGCCCATCCACCGGACCAAAGTCGTGCCGGAACCCTGGCGCACCAATATTCTGGTGCGTGGCTGGCGCCGTCTGACTGGTCGCACCAACCCGCCGCAGCCGCCAAAAGATGCGAATGTGTTGCCGGCCGCGCGCTGGCGCACCGTCGGTTCGATCCGTCGCTACATTCTGTTGCTGCTGATGCTCGGCCAGACCATCGTCGCCGGCTGGTACATGAAAGGCATCATGCCGTACCAGGGCTGGTCGTTCGTCGATCTTGAAGAGGTTCTGCACCAGCCGCTGCTGCAAACCGCCACGCAAGTGCTGCCGTATGCGCTGCAAACCAGCATCCTGATTCTGTTCGGGATTCTGTTCTGCTGGGTCTCGGCCGGCTTCTGGACGGCGCTGATGGGCTTCCTCGAGTTGCTCACCGGTCACGACAAATACCGTATCTCCGGCAAAAGCGCTGGCAACGAGCCGATTCCGAAGGACGCCCGTACTGCGCTGGTGATGCCGATCTGCAACGAAGACGTGCCCCGGGTATTCGCCGGTCTGCGCGCCACCTTCGAATCGGTCGCGGCCACCGGTGATCTGGATCGCTTCGACTTCTTCGTCCTCAGCGACAGTAACGACACCGACATCTGCGTCGCCGAGCAACAGGCGTGGCTGGACGTCTGCCGCGAAGCCAAAGGCTTCGGCAAGATCTTCTATCGCCGCCGTCGCCGTCGTGTGAAACGCAAGAGCGGCAACCTCGACGACTTCTGCCGTCGTTGGGGCGGTGACTACAAGTACATGGTCGTGCTCGACGCCGACTCGGTGATGAGCGGCGAGTGCCTGACCAGTCTGGTACGCCTGATGGAAGCCACGCCGGACGCCGGGATCATCCAGACCGCGCCACGGGCGTCGGGCATGGACACGCTGTATGCGCGCATGCAGCAGTTCGCCACCCGCGTGTACGGTCCGCTGTTTACCGCCGGTCTGCACTTCTGGCAGTTGGGTGAATCCCACTACTGGGGTCACAACGCGATCATCCGCATGAAGCCGTTCATCGACCACTGCGCCCTGGCGCCGTTGCCGGGCAAAGGTGCGTTCTCCGGGGCGATCCTGTCTCACGACTTCGTTGAAGCCGCGCTGATGCGTCGTGCCGGTTGGGGCGTGTGGATTGCCTACGATCTGCCGGGCAGCTACGAAGAACTGCCGCCGAACCTGCTCGACGAACTCAAGCGTGACCGTCGCTGGTGCCACGGCAACCTGATGAACTTCCGCCTGTTCCTGGTCAAGGGCATGCACCCGGTGCACCGTGCGGTGTTCCTGACTGGCGTGATGTCGTACCTGTCGGCGCCGTTGTGGTTCTTCTTCCTGGTGCTGTCGACCGCGCTGCTGGCGGTGAATACGCTGATGGAGCCGCAGTACTTCCTGGAACCGCGTCAGCTTTATCCGCTGTGGCCGCAATGGCATCCGGACAAGGCGATCGCGCTGTTCTCAACCACCATCGTGCTGCTGTTCCTGCCGAAACTGCTGAGCATCATCCTGATCTGGGCCAAGGGCGCGAAAGAGTTCGGTGGCAAGTTCAAGGTGACCCTGTCGATGCTGCTGGAGATGTTGTTCTCCATGCTGCTGGCACCGGTGCGGATGATTTTCCACACCCGTTTCGTCCTGGCCGCGTTCCTCGGCTGGGCCGCGACCTGGAACTCGCCGCAGCGTGACGACGACTCCACGCCATGGAGCGAGGCGGTCAAGCGCCACGGTCCGCAGACCTTGCTGGGTTTCTGCTGGGCGCTGCTGGTGATCTGGCTGAACCCGAGCTTCCTGTGGTGGCTGGTGCCGATCGTCGGTTCGCTGATGCTGTCGATTCCGGTGTCGGTGATTTCCAGCCGTGTCGGTCTGGGCCTCAAGTCCCGAGACGAGAGCCTGTTCCTCATCCCTGAGGAATACAATCCGCCGCAGGCGCTGCTGGCGACCGATCAGTACACCCACGAAAACCGTTGGCACGCACTGAACGACGGCTTTATTCGTGCGGTGGTCGATCCACAGCAGAACGCCTTGGCGTGTTCGCTGGCGACGGCCCGTCACGGTCAGGCCGAGCCGATCGAGTGGCTGCGTCAGGAACGTGTGCGTCACGCGATCAAGGTCGGTCCGGCCGGGCTGAACAACCATGATTGCCTGCAACTGCTTAGCGATCCGGTGGCGCTGGCGCGTCTGCACGAGCTGGTCTGGTCCGAAGATCACAAGGAATGGCTGGATGCCTGGCGTGCTTCGGTGAAAGCCGATCCGCATGCGCCGCTGCTGCCGTTGCGACCGCTGAGCATGCAGGCTCAACCGGCCTAAGAAAAAGCCCCGCCAATGCGGGGCTTTTTTTTAAAAGATCGCAGCCTTCGGCAGCTCCTACAGGGTTTTGTGCACACCTGTAGGAGCTGCCGAAGGCTGCGATCTTTTGCTTTTAAAAACCTCCCCGCAACAACAAATCGCCGCAAAAAACCTTGTGCAAACGGACGAGTGCGTTAGCATCCGTCCCCGAATTGGCGCACCCGGGCATTTTTGCTCATCACGGCTGTTTTTCGCGCCGCACATGCAATGGTTTTGGGGACTTGAAGATGAAGAAGTATCTGTCGATGCTGCTGGTCGGCGTCACGGCACTGGTTGCAGTCAATGCGGCGCACGCCGGTGCAATCGATGACGCGGTCAAGCGCGGCACGTTGAAAGTCGGTATGGATCCGACCTACATGCCGTTCGAAATGACCAACAAGCGCGGCGAGATCATCGGCTTCGAAGTCGACATCCTCAAAGCCATGTCCAAGGCCATGGGCGTCAAGCTTGAGCTGGTGTCTACCGGTTACGACGGGATCATTCCGGCGCTGATGACCGACAAGTTCGACATGATCGGCAGCGGCATGACCCTGACTCAGGAACGCAACCTGCGCCTGAACTTCAGCGAACCGTTCATTGTGGTCGGCCAGACCCTGCTGATCCGCAAGGAGCTGGAAGGCACCATCAAGTCCTATAAAGACCTGAACACCGCCGACTACCGCATCACCTCCAAGCTCGGCACCACCGGTGAGATGGTCGCCAAGAAGCTGATCGCCAAAGCCAAGTACCACGGCTACGACAACGAGCAGGAAGCCGTGCTCGACGTGGTCAACGGCAAGGCCGACGCGTTCATCTACGACGCACCGTACAACGTGGTCGCGGTGAACAAGGTCGGCGCCGGCAAACTGGTGTTCCTCGACAAGCCGTTCACCTACGAGCCGCTGGCCTTCGGTCTGAAGAAGGGTGATTACGACAGCCTCAACTTCATCAATAACTTCCTGCACCAGATCCACGAAGACGGCACTTACGATCGCATCCATGACAAGTGGTTCAAGAGCACCGAGTGGCTCAAGGACATGGAATAACGCTTGATCAGTTGGATCGAGTCGCCCCATTCGCGAGCAAGCTCGCTCCCACAGTGTTTTAGGTGAACACAAATTTTGTGTCCGCCACTGAACTTGTGGGAGCGAGCTTGCTCGCGAAGAGTGCCGCCCAGGCAACACAAATTCCGGAACCTGCAATGAAACAGAAAAAAGCCCAATGGCCCTGGCACGTCCTGACCGTGCTGGTGCTGGTCGGCCTGGCGGGCGCGTTGTATTACGCCACGTCGCTGATGTCCTACGAATGGCGCTGGAACCGCGTGCCGCAGTACTTCGCCTATCAGGCCGAAGAGTCCCAGCGCGCCAGCGACATCTCCACCGTCACCGAACTGGTGCGCAAGGGCGGCAGTGCGCAAGTCACTTTGCGCAACGACGCCGGGGATGAACAGCACCTGACCGTCGACGAGAACAGCCTGCAATTCGCTCAGGGCGACGATGTGGCGGAAGGCGACGTTGTGGGCGTGACCCGGCATTGGGCGGCAGGGCCGCTGCTGTGGGGCCTTTGGACCACGCTGTGGCTGTCGGTGGTGTCGGGTGTACTCGGTCTGCTGATCGGTCTGGTCACCGGGCTGTGCCGCCTGTCGAGCAACCCGACCCTGCGCGACCTGTCGAGCATCTACGTCGAACTGGTACGTGGCACGCCGCTGCTGGTGCAGATCTTCATTTTCTACTTCTTCATCGGCACGGTGATGAACCTGTCCCGGGAGTTCGCCGGGATCGCCGCGTTGTCGCTGTTCACCGGTGCCTACGTGGCCGAGATCATCCGCTCCGGGGTGCAGTCGATTGCCCGCGGGCAGAACGAAGCGGCGCGTTCGCTGGGTCTGAGCGCCGGCCAGTCGATGCGCCATGTGGTGCTGCCGCAAGCGTTCAAACGCGTGCTGCCACCGTTGGCCGGACAGTTCATCAGTCTGGTCAAGGACACCTCGCTGGTGTCGGTGATCGCGATTACCGAGCTGCTGAAAAGCGGCCGTGAAGTTATCACCACCTCGTTCTCGCCGTTCGAAATCCTGTTCTGCGTTGCCGGCCTGTATCTGTTGATCAACCTGCCGCTGTCGAAAATCGCCAGCCGGCTTGAGCGGAGGCTCGCGCAAAGTGATTGAAGTCCGCGATCTGGTAAAAGTCTTCGACACCCGTGGTCAGGTAGTGCGGGCGGTGGATAACGTCACCACCACGGTGGCCAAGGGCGAAGTGCTGGTGGTGATCGGCCCGTCGGGTTCGGGCAAATCGACCTTCCTGCGCTGCCTCAATGGCCTGGAAGCGTTCGACTCGGGTTCGGTGAGCATCGACGGCCTGCAACTGGCCGACCCGAAAACCGACGTCAACGCCTACCGCCGCGAAGTCGGCATGGTCTTCCAGCATTTCAACCTGTTCCCGCACATGACCGTGCTGGAAAACCTCTGCCTGGCGCAGAAGGTCGTGCGCAAGCGCGGGCAGAAGGAAAGTGAGGCCAAGGCCTTGGCGTTGCTGGAGAAGGTCGGTATCGCGCAAAAAGCCCGCGAATACCCGTCACGTCTGTCCGGCGGTCAGCAGCAGCGCGTAGCGATTGCCCGGGCGCTGGCGATGGACCCGAAAGTGATGCTGTTCGACGAGCCGACGTCGGCCCTCGACCCGGAAATGGTCGGTGAAGTGCTGGATGTGATGAAGAACCTGGCCGTGGAAGGCATGACCATGGTCTGCGTCACGCACGAAATGGGCTTCGCCCGGGAAGTGGCGGATCGGGTGCTGTTCTTCGATCACGGCAAATTGCTGGAAGATGCGTCCCCGGCGGAGTTCTTCGATGCGCCGAAGGATCCGCGCGCTCAGGCTTTCCTGCGTCAGGTCTTGTAACGGCGGCGTTCTCCCGGACGCCATCGCTGGCAAGCCGGCTCCCACAGTAAATGGGTTGAACACGAACTTTGTGAACGACTGGAAACCTGTGGGAGCTGGCTTGCCAGCGATAGCATCACCTCGGTCCACAGTGAACCGAGGTCGATGGATCACCTCAAACCTTGAACCGCCCCACCAGCATCTGCAGATGCGTCCCCAGGCGCGCCAGCTCAACGCTGGAAGCCGCCGTCTCTTCACTCGCCGCCGAGGTCTGATCCGACACATCCCGCACATTCAGCACACTGCGGTTGATCTCTTCAGCCACGGCGCTCTGCTGCTCGGCCGCTGCGGCAATCTGTTGGTTCATCGCCTGAATCGCCGAGACGGTACGGGTGATGCTTTCCAGCGAGCCACCGGCGCGGCGGGTCAGTTCGACGCTGCTGTCGGTCAGGCTGCGGCTGTTGTCCATGATTGTCGCCACTTGCTGGGTGCCGGTCTGCAGGCCGACGATCAGCTCTTCGATCTCTTCCGTGGACTTCTGCGTGCGCTGGGCGAGGCTGCGCACTTCATCGGCGACCACCGCAAAGCCACGCCCGGCTTCACCGGCACGCGCCGCCTCGATGGCGGCGTTGAGCGCCAGCAGGTTGGTTTGCTGGGCCACCGACTTGATCACGTCGAGCACGCTGCCGATCTTGTCGCTCTCGCGCTTGAGTTCGCCCATAGCCTCGGTGGAGTGGCCAACCTCGGCCGCGAGGCGCTCAATCTGCGCGATGGCTTCACCCACCACCTTGTCGCCTTCGCGGGCCTGCTGGTCAGCAGCGACGGCCGCTTCCGAAGCTTCCTCGGCGTTGCGCGCGACTTCCTGCACGGTGGCAGCCATTTCGTTCATGGCGGTGGCGACCTGGTCGGTCTCGACTTTCTGATTGTTGACCCCGGCGCTGGTCTGCTCGGTGACGGCAGACAATTCTTCGGCGGCACTGGCGATCTGCGTGACGCCGTCGCTGATGCCACCGATCAACTCGCGCAGGCCTTGGGTCATGCTCTGCATCGAACGTTGCAACTGGCCGAGTTCGTCGCGACGCTGCGACACCAGGTTGTGGGTCAAGTCACCGGCAGCCACACGTTCGGCGACTTTCAGGGTCTGGTTCAGTGGAATGATGATCTGCCGGGTGATCGCCCACGCAGCCAGCAAACCGAAGGCCACGGCCAGCAGGGTGGCGATGATCAGCATGTTCTTGGCGTGCGCGGCATCGGTATCGCGCACTACGGTTTGTGATTCGGTGAGCTTTTTGCTGACGTCGAGGAGGATGTCGCCCTGAGCCGTCATGGTTGCCCCGGCCTTGGCATTGTTCACCTGCGAGTCGCGGAACTGAGCGACCGCCGCGCGATAAGCCTTGATCGAGTCGGTGGCCTGTTGCAGGTTGGCGATGTGCTGTTCGGGCAGTTTCGCCGGCAGGCTGTCGAGGTTTTTCAGTGCATTGTCGATGGCGTCCAGCGCTGGCTGCTCCGCCTCGGCCTTGCCGCTGTAGGTGTAGCCGCGCACCTGATAGCGCGCTTGCTGCAACAGTTTGCTCAGTTCGATCACGCTGTTGAATTGCGCGACGCTGTCACCCTGCAGCATGGATTTCTCGACTTCCGAGACTTTGGCCACGGCATTGTCGGCACTGGCGCCAAGCTTGCTGCGCGCGTCCTCACGCTGCACGGTGGCCTGTGTCATATCGGCGAAGGCGCGTTTGTACTCGGCGACAGCGGCCAGTTGCTGATCGACCTTGGCCGCATCTGAGGGCTGCTCGATCAGGCCGCGCGCGGTTTGCAAGCCGCTGGCGAGTTTGGCCAGCAACTCGTTGACCGCGCCCGGGCCTTGTTCGCCACGACGCGCTTCATAGTCCAGACGCGCCAGGCGCAGGTCCTTGGTCAGTTCATTGAGGCTGGAGATGAAGCCGAGCTTGTCGCCACGGCTGATAATGCCGCTCATGCCGGTCCAGCCGGTAAAGGTGATCAACAGGGTGAGCAACAGCACCAGGCCGAAACCGATACCCAGCTTGCGTTTGACGCTGACGTTTCCAAGATTCTCGGCTAACCAACGGTACATGCGACGACTCCCCTCGGACCACTAATTGGACTTATGGGCACTGTATCGGCGGGGTGATGGCAATCTGTAACCCGAATTGAATGCCAACCCGGTTTCTGTAGGAGCTGACGAGTGCAACGAGGCTGCGATCTTTTGATCTTGCCGTTAAAAAACAAGATCAAAAGATCGCAGCCTGCGGCAGCTCCTACAGGGAGAGGTGTGTCAGAACAGGCGGGCGAGGAGGGCGGTGACGGCGGTTTCGACGCGCAGGATGCGCTCGCCCAGTTGCACCGGTTGCAGGCCAGACTTGGCAAGCAAGTCGATCTCGTAAGGAATCCAGCCACCTTCGGGGCCGATCGCCAGCGTTACCGGTTCGCTCAACGCGCGCGGGCACGGCGGAAAATTGCCGGGATGGCCGACCAGGCCGAGGGTGCCTTCGGTTATCGCAGGCAGTCGATCTTCGACGAACGGCTTGAAGCGTTTTTCGATGATGATGTCCGGCAGCACGGTATCGCGGGCCTGTTCGAGGCCGAGGATCAAATTCTCGCGAATCGCTTCCGGCTCCAGAAACGGCGTCTGCCAGAAACTCTTCTCGACGCGGTAGCTGTTGACCAGAATCACCTTCGACACGCCCATGGTCGCCACGGTCTGGAACACCCGACGCAACATCTTCGGCCGCGGCAGGGCCAGTACCAGCGTCAGCGGCAGCTTGGCCGGTGGCGGTTGATCGAGGCTGACGCGCAACTCGGCTTCGCCAGCCTCAAGGCGCAACAGTTCAGCCGAACCCATCAGCCCATTGATGCGCCCGACACGCAGGCTGTCGCCGACTTCGGATCGGTGGACCTCCTGCATATGCGTCAGACGCCGGTCACGCAGCACGACGCGGTCGGCCGCGATGAAGTCGGCCTCTTCGAGCAACAGCAGGTTCATGCCTGGGTCGCTGGCGGCTGGTCGTTGTGATCGTCAGCCGGCGTTTCGTCCGGGCGTTCGCGTTTGCTGACCAGGTTGCCAAACAGAATGCCGATTTCAAACAGCATCCACATCGGCACGGCCAGCAGGGTCTGCGAGAAGATGTCCGGCGGCGTGAGGATCATGCCGACCACGAAGCAGCCGATGATCACGTACGGACGGATCTTCTTCAGGTATTTGACGTCGACCACGCCGATCCACACCAGCAGCACCACGGCCACCGGGATTTCGAACGCGACGCCAAAGGCGAAGAACAGCGTCATCACGAAGTCGAGGTAGCTGGTGATGTCGGTCATCATTTCCACGCCGGCCGGGGTGGCCGCGGCGAAGAACTTGAAGATCAGCGGGAACACGAAGTAATAGGCGAACGCCATGCCGGTGTAGAACAGCAGGATGCTCGACACCAGCAGCGGCACGGCGACGCGCTTCTCATGCTTGTACAGGCCCGGCGCGATGAAACCCCAGATCTGGTGCAGGATCACCGGAATCGCGAGGAACAGCGAGACCATCATCGTCAGCTTCAGCGGCGTGAGGAACGGTGACGACACATCCGTGGCGATCATCGTCGCACCGGCCGGCAGGTACTGGCGCAGCGGCGTCGAGACGAAGGTGTAGATCTGCTGGGTGAAGGCGAACAACCCGGCGAAGATGATGAACACCGCCGCCACACAACGCAGCAGACGGGTGCGCAACTCGGTGAGGTGCGATACCAGCGGCATGTGCTGGTCGTTTTCGGGGAGATCGCTCATGGGGCTCGCGGCGGCAAAGTGGTGTCGTGAGGCGCAGGTGTGATCGGCGCGGCGGTTGGAGATACGTGTTCAACCGAGGTTTCTGTAGCAGCCTGCACGGGGGTTGGCGGCGCTACGGCGGCGGCAGGTGCAGGTGTCGGAGCTGTTACAGCTGGCGCGGCTGGCGCATGAATCGTCTGCTCACCCACATGCTCGACCGGCGTCGGCTCCTGCTGAACCGGCGTGAAAATCTTCCGCGCCTCCTGCTCCAGCGACAGAATGTGCTCGTTGTGCAGTTGCCGACGGATCTCGTCGGCACCGATTTCACGTTCAACTTCCTGTTTGATCGCGTTGAAGCTGCGCTTCAGCCGCCCGACCCACAGGCCGGCGGTGCGCGCAGCGCCCGGCAGACGCTCGGGGCCCAGCACCAGCAGGGCAACGAGGCCGACGAGCAGCAGTTCAGAGAAGCTGATACCAAACATTTGTCAGTCTCACACGTCTTTGCGGATCGGCTCTTCGACTTTCTGCGCCTGCACGTCGATGGTGTGCGGCGGGTTGGCCTGAGCAGTGGCTTGCGGCTGCACCGGTGGTACCGGCTGCGCAGGCGTTACGGTCGGATCGGCGGCCGGTTTTTCGTCATCGTTCATGGCTTTACGGAAGCCCTTGATCGACTCGCCGACGTCGGTGCCGAGGTTTTTCAGTTTCTTGGTGCCGAACACCAGCACCACGACTACCAGAATGACGATCCAGTGTTTCCAGTCAAAAATGCCCATGTTGCTGTTCCTCTCTAAAAATTGTTCAGGCGGACGGACGCGAGGCTTTCTCGACGTGTCCGGACAGACCGAAGCGACGATCCAGTTCATCCAGCACGGCCTGCGGATGCTGCCCCAGTTGGGCGAGCATGACCATGCTGTGGAACCACAGGTCGGCAGTCTCGTAGATCACATCGCTGCAGTCACCGCTGATGGCGGCGTCCTTGGCGGCAATAATGGTTTCGACCGACTCTTCGCCGACTTTCTCCAGAATCTTGTTCAGGCCCTTGTGATACAGACTAGCTACATATGAGCTGTCGGCAGCGGCGCCCTTGCGCTCTTCAAGCACCTGAGCGAGGCGGGTCAGGGTGTCACTCATGTTTGTGTCCTGCGGAATAGATAGCGTGCGGGTCTTTCAGAACCGGGTCGACCGTTTTCCAGTCGCCGTTTTCGAAGACGCGGTAAAAGCAGCTTTGACGGCCGGTATGGCAAGCGATGTCGCCGATCTGTTCGACCATCAGGATGATCACGTCGGCATCACAGTCCAGGCGCATTTCATGCAGGGTCTGTACGTGGCCGGACTCTTCGCCCTTGCGCCACAGCTTGCCACGGGAACGTGACCAGTAGATTGCACGGTTTTCCGCGGCGGTCAGTTCCAGCGCTTCGCGGTTCATCCAGGCCATCATCAGCACGCGTCCGGTCTTGTGATCCTGGGCAATCGCCGGCACCAGGCCATCGGCGTCCCACTTGATCTCATCCAGCCAGTTTTTCATCTTCGACTCCGACAGCGAACCCGCACTTCAATTGTCGGGTTCAGGCGTTGAAACAGTGTGCCAGCCGATCAGCGAACTGGCTATCGGCGAACGACCAGATACAAGCCGACGGCCACCATGATGCCCGCCGGCCAATGCCCCAGTTCGTGCAGCGGGCCGCCGGCGGCGAGGATGGTACCGCCCGCCAGATGCGCACTGCCGAGCAGGCGCAGGAACCAGTCGTCCTTGCGTTTGTGCCACGGTGGCGGCGGATCGTAGGCGTGCGGTTGAGACATGCGTTCGAGCAGATCACGGGCCATGTTGGCCAGGTGCGGCAGCTGTTCGAACTGGCTCTGCACGTTGCCGATCAAGGCTTTCGGGCTGACGCGCTCGCGCATCCAGCGTTCGAGGAACGGTTGTGCGGTGTTCCACAGATCCAGATCCGGGTACAACTGACGGCCGAGGCCCTCGATGTTCAGCAAGGTCTTTTGCAGCAGCACCAGTTGCGGCTGCACTTCCATGTTGAAGCGTCGCGCGGTCTGGAACAGGCGCATCAGCACCTGGCCAAATGAAATATCTTTTAACGGTTTTTCGAAGATCGGCTCGCACACGGTACGGATCGCCGCTTCGAATTCGTTGAGTTTGGTTTCCGCCGGCACCCAGCCCGAATCGATGTGCAATTGCGCGACGCGGCGGTAGTCGCGCTTGAAGAAGGCGAACAGGTTGCGCGCCAGGTAGTCCTGGTCTTCCGGGGTCAGGCTGCCGACGATGCCGCAGTCGATCGCGATGTACTGCGGGCTCCACGGGTTGACGGTGCTGACGAAGATGTTGCCCGGGTGCATGTCGGCGTGGAAGAAACTGTCGCGGAACACCTGGGTGAAGAAGATCTCCACGCCGCGCTCAGCGAGCATTTTCATGTCGGTGCGCTGGTCGGCGAGGGTCGCCAGATCCGTTACCTGAATCCCGTAGATGCGCTCCATCACCAGCACTTTCGGCCGGCACCAGTCCCAATAGACTTGCGGCACGTAAAGCAGCGGCGAGCCTTCGAAGTTGCGCTTGAGCTGGCTGGCATTCGCCGCCTCACGCAACAGGTCGAGTTCGTCGTAGATGGTTTTTTCGTAGTCCTGCACCACGTCCACCGGGTGCAGCAGGCGGGCGTCGGCGGAGATCTTTTCGGCGGCGCGGGCGAGGATGAACAGCCATGCCAGATCCTGGGCGATCACCGGTTTCAGGCCCGGGCGGATCACCTTGACCACCACTTCTTCGCCGGTCTTCAGTTGCGCAGCGTGCACCTGCGCCACCGAGGCCGAGGCCAGCGGTTCGACGTCAAAGCGGCTGAACACGTCGCTGATTTTCTTGCCCAGCTGTTCTTCGATCAGCTTGATCGACAGCTGCGAATCGAACGGCGGCACGCGGTCCTGCAGCAGCATCAGCTCATCGGCGATGTCTTCCGGCAGCAGGTCGCGGCGGGTCGAGAGAATCTGCCCGAACTTGATGAAGATCGGCCCCAGATCCTGCAGCGCCAGTCGCAGGCGCGCGCCACGGTTCAGCTCCAGCGGTTTGCGCGGGAACCAGCGCCACGGCAGCACGTAGCGCAGCGCCAGGAGAAACCAGGGCAACGGCAGCTCGAACAGCAGGTCATCGAGGCGGTAGCGGATCACAACGCGCTGGATGCGCAACAGACGGCGGACGGCAAGCAGCTTCATGCGTTATCGCTTGGGTCGAGGGATCGGGAAAGGCGCTCGAAACGCGCCTCGAGACGTTCCAGATCAAGTTTGATCCGGTCCAGTTCGCTGAACCGCGCTTCGGCTTCGCGCTGGCCGACGAGGGTGCGCGATTCTTCGGCGAGGTATTCGGCGAGGTTCTGGTTGAGGCTGGCAAATCCTTGTTGATACCAGCGCGCGCGGCTGCGCAGATGGCCACCGACCAATTGCGTGGCGACCGGGCCGAGCCAGCGCGAGAGTTCGTACTCCCAGTCCAGCTCGAGGTCCTGCAACACCCCGGCCAGTTCCAGCAGCACGCCGCTGTCACCGTCGAGCTCGACTTCCGGGGCGTGCAGCACCGCGGTCTTGTCTTTGCTCAGGGCCAGTTTCACCAGGCTCGACGCCGGCGCACGCAGGGTGCAGTCGACGCCGGTTTCCCAGTGCGAGGCGAGCATCAGGCCCTCATCGCTGGGCAGGATGAACAGTTGCAGCGCCGGGCTGCGGCAATCCACGGCAATCACTTTGCCGGTCAGATGCGCCAGCCGCGGCAGCGCCGTGCTGTCGAGGCGCAGCACCCGATTGAGGCCGAGTTCGACGCTGGCGAGCAGCCCGGTGAGCAACATCAGGGCTTGATGCCGCGGTGCAGGGCGACGATACCTGCGGTCATGTTGTGATAGGTCACGCGGTCGAAACCGGCGTCGACCATCATCGACTTCAGGGTTTCCTGATTCGGGTGCATGCGGATCGATTCGGCCAGGTAGCGATAGCTTTCCGAGTCGTTGGTGATCAGCTTGCCCATCAGTGGCATGAAGGCGAACGAGTAGGCGTCGTACGCCTTGGACATCAGTGCGTTGGTCGGCTTGGAGAATTCCAGCACCAGCAGGCGGCCGCCGGGCTTGAGCACGCGCAGCATCGAACGTAGGGCGTCTTCTTTATGCGTTACGTTGCGCAGGCCGAAGGCGATGGTCACGCAGTCGAAGTGGTTATCCGGGAATGGCAGCTTTTCCGCATCGGCCTGAACGAATTCGACGTTGCCCGACACACCCAGATCCAGCAGGCGGTCACGACCGACCTTGAGCATCGATTCGTTGATGTCGGCCAATACCACCTGACCGGTCGGGCCGACCAGGTGCGAGAACTTTTTGGTCAGATCGCCAGTGCCGCCGGCGATATCGAGCACGCGGTTGCCGGCACGCACACCGGACAATTCGATCGCGAAACGCTTCCACAGACGGTGCATGCCGCCCGACAGAAGGTCGTTCATCAGGTCGTATTTCGCGGCTACCGAGTGGAAAACCTCAGCGACTTTTTCCGCTTTCTGGCTTTCCGGAACGTTTTTGAAGCCGAAGTGAGTGGTGGGTTCGGCATCGCTGCCTTTGCGCTGATCAGTCATATCGCTGTCACCAAAAGAGAATGCGCGACATTCTAATCCCCAAGCCATGCTTTGTCTTGGAATGGCTAAAGGTAAGATGGGCAACCTTCGGGACGATTTGCCGCAGACGCGGTCAAGATCTACCGACACCCATTCATCAAGCAGGAGTCATTCAATGGCCAAAATCAGTGTTGAGCGTGCCCACAGCCTGGGCAAGGAAGCCGCCCGCGAGAAGGCCGACAAGCTGGCGCAGAAACTCTCCGATCAATATGGCCTGGAGCCGCAGTGGTCGGGCGACACTCTCAACCTCAAGCGCTCGGGCGTGAAGGGCGCGGTGCATGTGGCTGACGATTCGATTCGCGTTGACGTTGAACTGGGCATCATGATGTCGGCCATGAGCGGCATGATCAAAGCCGAGATCGAGAAGGCGCTGGATAAAGCGCTGGTCTGATCGCGTTTTTTCTCAATCCCGAATCCCTGTGGGAGCAACTGTCTTA
>NZ_JTKF01000030.1:0-1248 GCF_000828175.1 Pseudomonas sp. W15Feb9B
GCTCGCTTGTATGTTTAGACTTGAAGGGGTGGGCGGGACTACAGACTCGATTCTGACTCTGACCAGTACAGACCGTGGGAGACTTCTCGTCCCGCCCCTTCTACCCAAAGCGCCAATAAGGAATTCATCGGTAAACCGACGACAGAGACAAGCCAGCGCAACGGTAGACCCCAACAAGCTCTTAAACCCTAGCTCCGAGGATTCGTCATGACAATCCTTACTTCGCAGACGGTTGTTGGTATCGATATCGCCAAGGCCGAAATCGTTGTCTATCGCGCCGATTTGGAAACCATTGAAGCGGTCGAGAATGATCGTGCCGCCCTCAAACGTTGGCTCAAAACTCTGCCCGCGCAAAGCGCTATCGCTGTCGAAGCCACCAATATCTACCATTTGGAGACTGTTGATCTGGCTCATGCGATGGGACATCAGGTCTATGTGGTGGATGCTTATCGAGTCAGCCACTATCGTCGCGGTGTCGGTCAGCGAGCCAAAAATGATCCCTGCGATGCACGCGTGCTCGCACGCTATCTGACGAATGAACAAAGCAAACTGCGGCTTTGGAACCCGCCTCCTAAAGCCTACACCGTACTGAAAAGCTTGCTGCACAGACGCGCGACGCTGATTCAGAACCATACGGGTCTGATGTTGAGCTGGGCCGATGAACCCTTGCTGAAGAAAGAACGTACGGCTCAGCAAAAGGCATTCGAGCGATCCGACAAGGTCATTCAAAAACTGCTGCGCAAAGTCAGCAAAGAGGCCGGTATTGAAGACAATATTGACCGCTGCAAAGCAATCGAGGGCGTGGGAGAACTGACTGCGACTGGGTTGGCAACGACCTATATGCGCGGTGACTTTGCCAACAGCGACGCGTTCATCGCGTTTTTGGGTATGGATCTGACGGTGGACGATTCGGGGAAAAAAAACGGCCCGAGGTTCCTGAGCAAAAAAGGAGATCCGGAGATCCGTCGATTAGCCTACAACGCCGCAATGGCGGCGTGTCGCTCAACCAAGTGGAAGCCTTTTTACGAGTCTTACCTGGCCAGAGGCTTCTCGAAAACACAGGCGTTGGTAGCTCTTGCTCGCAAGCTCTGCCGAGTGGCATTCACCCTGATGAAGAATCAGGGCGAATACCGATCAGTTTGAGATTCTAGGGTTGCTGAGCAACATAGAATCTCCCACAGTGGGAATGGGTGCGGTCTGTTGGAAATTGGTCGGCTGTCAGGCCGCCTTCGCTGGCAAGCCAGCTCC
>NZ_JTKF01000031.1:0-98293 GCF_000828175.1 Pseudomonas sp. W15Feb9B
AAGACAGTTGCTCCCACAGTGGTTTGTGGCGTTAGAAAGTCAGCACTTGCCTTCAAGAATCGCCGCATAACCTTCGCGGTAACTCGGGTATTTCGGCGTCCAGCCCAGCGCCTTCGCACGAGCATTGCTGCAGCGTTTACTGCCAGTGCGGCGTACGCTGGCGTCGTCAGCCCATTCGGTAACCCCCAGATACTCCCGCAGCCAGGCGACCACTTCGGCCAACGGTGCCGGCGCATCGTCCACACCAATATAGATATCCTGCAACGGCTTGCCCTGATGAGCCGCCTGCAGCAGAAACGCCATCAGCCCCGCCGCGTCATCAGCATGGATGCGATTGCCGTACAGCGGCGGCTCGACCGCCACCCGATAACCACGACGCACCTGAGTCAGCAGCCACTCACGTCCCGGGCCGTAGATACCGGTCAGTCGCACAATGCTCGCCGGGATGCCGCTGTTCAGCGCCACTTGCTCAGCTTCGAGCATCAGTCGCCCGGAGTATCCGCTGGCGACAGTCTCTGAATTTTCGTCGACCCACTCCCCTTCCTGCTGCCCGTACACGCTGCTGCTGGACACGAACAGCAGTCGCTCAGGCACCTGGCCAAAGTCATTCAGCCAGCTCAGCACATTCTGCAAACCCTGTACGTAGGCAGCGCGGTAACCGGCTTCATCGTGATCGGTCGCCGCCGCGCAATACACCAGATAGTCCACCGCCCCGAATGGCCAGTTTTCCGGGCAATCTTCCTTGAACAAATCACCAGCGACGCCGATGACGCCGTCCGGCAAACGCGACACATCACGGCGCAGACCCTGCACCTCCCAGCCGGCGGCCAACAATTGCGTAGCCAGACGACTGCCGACATCACCACAACCGGCAATCAAAACAGAAGGCGCGGACATCAAAAAACTCCCGAAAGAAAGGAACAGACTAGCCCTCGTACAGGACGAACGGCTAGCAATGAAGGAAAAAAAGAAACTCTATTACTTTTGTTAACAAGAATTACTTGCAATAATGCACCCCACTTTTGTTCTCGGCCTTACGAGGCCTGGAAGAGCATTACCGTTTTTCTACCTCAGGTCCGGCCAGCATGACACGTAATCAAAACCCCGCTTCGCCAACCAAACGACCTCGCGCCTTCAGCGCAGTGGCGGCCCTGCTGCTCAGCCTGATGCTGGCACCGACCGCCGCTTTCGCCGACGCACAAGCGCCAACCGCTCCGGCGGCCACCGAACAGCACGCACCTGCAGCCGCGCCAGCCACCACCGACCCGGTGCCGGCAGTAGACGCCGCCCCCGCAGACACCCCTGAAGTACTCGAACCCGACAACACCTTGGGCATGGCCCACGACCTGTCGCCATGGGGCATGTATCAGAACGCCGACATCATCGTGAAAATCGTAATGATCGGCCTGGCCATCGCTTCCATCATCACCTGGACCATCTGGATCGCCAAAGGCTTCGAGCTGATGGGCGCCAAGCGGCGTCTGCGTGGTGAAATCGCGGCCCTGAAAAAAGCCGCCACCCTCAAGGAAGCCAGCGCCACTGCGGCGAAGGAAGGCACCCTCGCCAACCTGCTGGTGCACGACGCCCTCGAAGAGATGCGCCTGTCGGTCAACAGCCGCGAGAAGGAAGGCATCAAGGAGCGCGTCAGCTTCCGCCTTGAGCGCCTGGTCGCCGCCTGTGGCCGCAACATGAGCAGCGGCACCGGCGTCCTCGCCACCATCGGTTCCACCGCGCCGTTCGTCGGCCTGTTCGGCACCGTGTGGGGCATCATGAACAGCTTCATCGGTATCGCCAAGACCCAAACCACCAACCTCGCCGTCGTGGCGCCGGGTATCGCCGAAGCGCTGCTGGCCACCGCGTTGGGTCTGGTTGCTGCGATTCCTGCGGTGGTGATCTACAACGTGTTCGCCCGCTCCATCGCCGGCTACAAGGCGCAGGTGTCCGACGCTTCGGCGCAGGTCCTGTTGCTGGTCAGCCGTGACCTCGATCACCAGCCTGAGCGCAGCAGCTCGCAACCACACATGGTGAAAGTGGGGTAATCGGCCATGGGCCTGCATTTGAAAGAAGGCGCAGACGACGATCTGGCCGAGAACCACGAAATCAACGTCACGCCGTTCATCGACGTGATGCTGGTGCTGTTGATCATCTTCATGGTGGCCGCGCCGCTGGCCACTGTGGACATCAAAGTCGACCTGCCGGCCTCGACCGCCAAACCGGCGCCGCGCCCGGAGAAACCGGTGTTCCTCAGCGTTAAAGCCGATCAGCGCCTTTACATTGGCGACGACGAAGTCAACGCCGATACCCTCGGCGCAACGCTCGACGCCAAGACCCAGGGCAAAAAAGACACCACCATCTTCTTCCAGGCCGACAAGGGTGTGGACTACGGCGACCTGATGAGCGTGATGGATAAACTGCGCTCGGCCGGTTACCTGAAGGTCGGTCTGGTGGGCCTTGAGAGCGCAGCCAAGAAATGATCACGACGCGCCATAAGCTGACGCGTTACAGCGGTAGCCTGGCCGTGGTGCTGGGCGTTCACGCGCTGGCCATCGCGCTGGCGCTGAACTGGACCGCCCGCCCGCCCATCGAACTGCCGCCGCAGGCAATGATGGTCGAGCTGGCACCGGTTCCGACCCCGCCACCGCCTGCTCCGCCGAAAGTCGTCACACCGCCGCAGCCACCGACCCCGGTCGAAGAGTTGCCGATTCCGAAACTGGCTGAAGCACCGAAGGCCGAAATTGCCGTACCAAAGCCCAAACCCAAGCCAAAGCCGAAACCGCAGCCGCCCAAACCGGTGGAGAAAAAACCGGAGCCGGTGAAGGAAAAACCTTCCGAGGAAAAACCGGCGGAGACGCAGCCGACCCAAGCACCGACGGAGAAATCCGCCCAGCCGGCACCGGGGCCGTCGCCCGCACAAATGGCCGCCAAGGCCAGCTGGCAAAACACCCTGCTCGCGCACTTGGGCAAGTACAAGAAGTATCCGGCCAGTGCGCAGGCTCGCGGCAAGGAAGGCGTGAACCGTCTGCGTTTCGTCGTCGACGCTGAAGGCAATGTGTTGTCGTTCGAACTGGTGGGCCGCTCAGGCAACGCCGATCTGGATCGGGCCACCCTGGAAATGATCCGTCGCGCACAACCGCTGCCCAAGCCGCCGGCCGATATGCTGAACAACGGCTCGATCGAAATTGTGGCGCCGTTTGTGTACTCGCTGGACCGTCGTCGTTAAGTAGCAAGATCAAAAGATCGCAGCCTTCGGCAGCTCCTACAGGTATTCGCCCCCCTGTAGGAGCTGCCGAAGGCTGCGATCTTTTGTTTTTCAGCTCATCCATAAACGGCAAACTCACATTGCCCGGTGTCGCATTCCTCACTCAGTCTGATAACGTGCGTCTATCGATTGCAGCCGTTATGCTTGGCCCGCAACTTCATGGACGCTCGCTATGACCCTCACAGAATTACGCTACATCGTTACCCTCGCCCAAGAGCAGCACTTCGGCCACGCCGCCGAGCGTTGTCACGTCAGCCAGCCGACCCTGTCGGTGGGCGTGAAAAAACTTGAAGACGAACTCGGTGTGCTGATTTTCGAGCGCAGCAAAAGCGCCGTGCGCCTGACTCCGGTTGGCGAAGGCATCGTCGCCCAAGCGCAAAAGGTGCTGGAGCAAGCGCAAGGCATCCGTGAACTGGCCCAGGCCGGCAAGAACCAGCTGACCGCGCCGCTGAAAGTCGGTGCGATCTACACCGTCGGGCCATACCTGTTCCCGCACCTGATTCCGCAACTGCACCGGGTCGCCCCGCAGATGCCGTTGTACATCGAAGAAAACTTCACCCACGTGCTGCGCGACAAACTGCGCAACGGCGAGCTCGATGCAATCATCATCGCCCTGCCGTTCAACGAAGCCGACGTGCTGACCCTGCCGCTGTACGACGAGCCGTTCTACGTCCTGATGCCGGCCCAACACCCGTGGACGCAAAAAGAATCCATCGACCCGGGCCTGCTCAACGACAAGAGCCTGCTGCTGCTCGGCGAAGGCCACTGCTTCCGCGATCAGGTGCTGGAAGCCTGCCCGACCCTGACCAAGGGCAACGACGGCGCCAAGCACACCACGGTGGAATCCAGCTCGCTGGAAACCATCCGCCATATGGTCGCGTCCGGTCTGGGCATTTCGATCCTGCCGCTGTCGGCGGTGGACAGCCATCACTACGCCCCGGGCGTGATCGAAGTACGCCCGCTGTCGGCGCCGGTGCCATTCCGCACCGTGGCGATTGCCTGGCGCGCCAGCTTCCCGCGGCCGAAAGCCATCGAGATCCTCGCCGACTCCGTTCGCCTGTGCTCGGTGGCCAAGCCCGCCGCGCCGGTCACGGCCGGTTAAGCCAGGGTCATGACCGAGCTGTCGCAAGTGTCGGTGACGGCACTCAAGGGTGTCGGCGAAGCCATGGCCGAGAAACTGGCCAAGGTCGGCCTGGAGAATCTCCAGGACGTGCTGTTTCACCTGCCGCTGCGTTATCAGGATCGCACCCGCGTGGTGCCGATCGGCCACTTGCGCCCGGGCCAGGACGCGGTGGTCGAAGGCACCGTCAGCGGCGCCGACGTGGTCATGGGCCGGCGGCGCAGCCTCGTTGTGCGCATGCAGGACGGCACTGGCGGGCTGAGCCTGCGCTTCTACCATTTCAGCAATGCGCAGAAAGAAGGCCTCAAGCGCGGCACGCGGATTCGCTGCTACGGCGAAGTACGGCCCGGCGCTTCGGGGCTGGAAATCTACCACCCGGAATACCGCGCCATCACCGGTGACGAACCGCCGCCAGTGGATGAAACCCTGACCCCGGTCTACCCACTCACCGAAGGCCTGACCCAACAGCGCCTGCGCCAGTTGTGCATGCAGACCCTGACCCTGCTCAAGCCGAACACCCTGCCCGACTGGTTGCCGACCGAACTGGCCCGCGACTACCAACTGGCACCGCTGGCCGATGCGATCCGCTATCTGCACAACCCGCCCGCCGACGCCGATGTCGATGAGCTCGCCCTCGGTCATCACTGGGCGCAGCATCGGCTGGCTTTCGAAGAACTGCTGACCCATCAACTGTCGCAACAACGTCTGCGCGAAAGCATGCGTTCACTGCGCGCACCAGCGATGCCGAAAGCGACGAAGTTGCCGCCGAAGTATTTGGCTAACCTCGGCTTCAACCCGACCGGCGCCCAGCAACGCGTCGGCAACGAAATCGCCTACGACCTCAGCCAGCACGAACCGATGCTGCGGCTGATTCAGGGCGATGTTGGCGCGGGCAAAACCGTGGTCGCCGCCCTCGCGGCACTGCAAGCGCTGGAGGCCGGCTATCAAGTCGCACTGATGGCGCCGACCGAGATCCTCGCCGAGCAACACTTCATCACCTTCAAGCGCTGGCTCGAACCGCTGGGCATCGACGTCGCTTGGCTGGCCGGCAAGCTCAAGGGCAAGAACCGCGTCGCCGCGCTGGAACAGATCGCCAGCGGCACGCCGATGGTGGTTGGCACTCACGCGCTGTTCCAGGACGAAGTGCAATTCAAGAATCTGGCGTTGGTGATCATCGACGAACAACACCGCTTCGGCGTCCAGCAACGCTTGGCGCTGCGGCAGAAAGGCGTCGGCGGGCGCATGTGCCCGCACCAACTGATCATGACCGCCACGCCGATCCCGCGCACGCTGGCGATGAGCGCCTACGCCGACCTCGACACCTCGATCCTCGACGAACTGCCGCCCGGTCGCACCCCGGTCAACACCGTGCTGGTCACCGACACCCGTCGCGTCGAAGTTATCGAACGGGTGCGCAGCGCCTGCGCCGAAGGGCGTCAGGCCTATTGGGTGTGCACGCTGATCGAAGAGTCGGAAGAGCTGACCTGTCAGGCCGCCGAAACCACCTTCGAAGACCTCACCGCCGCCCTCGGCGAGCTGAAAGTCGGGCTGATCCACGGGCGCATGAAGCCCGCCGAAAAAGCCGCGGTCATGGCCGAATTCAAGGCCGGCAACCTGCAACTGCTGGTCGCCACCACCGTGATCGAAGTCGGCGTCGACGTGCCCAACGCCAGCCTGATGATCATCGAAAACCCCGAGCGTCTCGGCCTCGCGCAACTGCACCAGTTGCGCGGTCGCGTCGGCCGGGGCAGCGCGGTCAGCCACTGCGTGCTGCTTTACCATCCGCCGCTGTCGCAAATCGGCCGCCAGCGCCTGGGCATCATGCGCGAGACCAACGACGGTTTCGTCATCGCTGAAAAAGACCTCGAACTGCGCGGCCCCGGCGAAATGCTCGGCACCCGTCAGACCGGCCTGCTGCAATTCAAGGTCGCCGACCTGATGCGCGACGCCGACCTGCTGCCTGCCGTACGCGATGCCGCGCAAGCGCTGCTGGAACGCTGGCCGACTCACGTCAGCCCATTGCTCGACCGCTGGCTGCGCCATGGGCAGCAATACGGCCAAGTGTGAGCACCGTCGCAGTTTGTGAAGGATCGTTCCGACAGAGCTGGTTATACTCCTGCCATTGTTTCAAAAACGGATACAGACCATGACTGACGCAGCTCTCGCCCCCGAACTCCCGCACGCGCCGTCTGTAATTCGGCTGCTGCTTGGCAAGCTGGGGATCGCCTACGAAGAAGTGCTCGACCACCACGGCCTCAATGCTTCGCGCAAGGTACAAGCCGTGCTGCTGGACGACGCCGTGGGCGCGCTGATGGTGCTGTTTCCGCAGAGCCAGTTGCTCGACCTCAATCGCCTCGCCGAACTGACTGGCCGGCGCCTGACCGCCGTCTCGACCGAGCGCCTGGAAAAGATGCTCGGCAAACACAGCCTGAGCCTGCTGCCGGGCCTGCCGGCGCTGACCAGTTCGCCGTGCCTCTACGAAGAAAGCCTGCTGCGCGAGCCTAAGCTGCTGATCAACTCCGGCGAGCCGGGCGTGCTGCTGGAGATCACCAGCGAAGCCTTCAAGAGCATGCTGACCAAGGCCAGCGCCGCCAACTTCGGCGAAGCCCTGAGCAGCATCCGCCCGAACCTCGACCGCCCGGACGATGACCGTGAGGAAATCACCCAGGCCGTGCAGGCGTTCACTGCACGCCGGATCCAGCAGCGTCTGGAAGCGACCATCGAGATTCCGCCGCTGGCCGAGACGGCGCAAAAAATCATCAAGCTGCGCGTCGACCCCAACGCCACCATCGACGACATCACCGGCGTGGTCGAAACCGACCCGGCGCTGGCTGCACAAGTGGTGAGCTGGGCGGCGTCGCCGTACTACGCTTCGCCGGGCAAGATCCGCTCGGTGGAAGACGCGATCGTTCGCGTGCTCGGTTTCGATCTGGTGATCAACCTCGCGCTGGGCCTGGCCCTCGGCAAGACCCTGAGCCTGCCGAAGGACCATCCGCAACACACCACGCCGTACTGGCAGCAATCGATCTACACCGCCGCCGTCATCGAAGGCCTGACCCGCGCCATGCCGCGCGCCCAGCGCCCGGAAGCCGGCCTGACCTACCTCGCCGGTCTGCTGCACAACTTCGGTTACCTGCTGCTGGCCCACGTGTTCCCGCCGCACTTCTCGCTGATCTGCCGCCACCTGGAGGTCAACCCGCACCTGTGCCACAGCTACATCGAGCAGCACCTGCTGGGCATCAGCCGCGAACAGATCGGCTCGTGGCTGATGCGCTATTGGGACATGCCCGATGAACTGGCCACCGCCCTGCGCTTCCAGCACGACCCAAGCTACGACGGCGCCTACGCCGAATACCCGAACCTCGTCTGCCTGGCCGTGCGCCTGCTGCGCAGCCGCGGCATCGGCTCCGGCCCCGACGAAGACATCCCCGACGCCCTGCTCGAACGCGTCGGCCTGACCCGCGACAAAGCCAACGACGTGGTCAGCAAAGTGCTTGAGGCAGAAGTCCTGCTGCGTGAGCTAGCTTCGCAATTCAGCCAGGCTTGAAAACTTCGCGAGCAAGCTCGCTCCCACAAGGTTTCGGTGACCTCCTGTGGGAGCGAGCTTGCTCGCGAAGAATCCACCCCAATCTACCTGCCTGACACAAAACCTGTGGAGAGGGGATTTATCCCCGACCGACTGCGCAGCAGTCGCAAAACCAGCCAACAAGATATGCCTGACACAACAAGGCCTCAGGGTTCAGGGCCGCTCCGCAGCCCAGCGGGAGCAAGCTCCCTCGCCACAAAAGCTCTTCTCATCAAGACTCGGCTCAAGCCTTAGGCTTGGCCTTCCTCGGCTTCAAATACTTCATCAACCCCTGAAACCACATCACCAGCGCCGGATTCCCCTTCAGCTGGATCGACTTGTCCTGAATCCCCTGCATGAACGCCAGCTGCTTGTTCTTGGCCTGCATCGTGGCAAAGGCATAACCCGCATCCTTGAACGCAATCGCAAACGCCGGCTCCGCCACCACGCCAGACTTGCTGGTAACGCGCTGATTCTTCACTACGAAATACCGCGCCACCTTCCCGTCCAGGGTCTGCAGCTGAAACACCAGATCCTTGTCACCCAACTGCTGCTGGAACGCAGGATTTGTCCGGCTGGCCTTACCCATCAACAAACCCATCATCCACAGAAGAAAACGAAATTTCATGCGCACAGCCTCAAAAGGAAAATGAACGGCCGGGGCAGTGTAAGGGATTCAGACGATAACGCCACTATCGACCGCCATTGGAAGATGATGCAACCCATTTCCCGCACGATGACCACCAAGTCACACTTCTGCACCCACCGTCCTACATCTGTTGAAACACATCCCTGTAGGAGCTGCCGAAGGCTGCGATCTTTTGATCTCCCGGCCTGCAAACCTATGGGAAATTTCCTGCAAAGTACCGCGATACCTATGAACTAGGCAGGTTGGCAGTTCGTCGATAGCCTCTGTGTGTCGCCGCAAAATCGGTGACCGGATGTGCAAGTCCGAAATCCGGAGCAAATCTCTTCTAACTCCAAAGGATTTACGCCGATGACCAACCCGACACCCGACACTGAGGACACCTCGCCCTACGAATCTGTCGATTCAAGAAAACTCCACGAAGCCGCCGAACGCGCCCTCGACCACCACTTCAAACCGCGCACCGAATCCCAACCCAAACGCGAAACCGGCCTCTTCAGCCTCACCCCCGGCACTGACGCCGAAGCCCTCATGGCCAACGCCTCCGAAGACCTCCTGTCCATCAGCACCATCGCCTGCGACCTCGCCGACGACCTCCACGGCTCCCGCCGCTCGGTTGCACTGGCCCTGAGCAGAATGGCGGATGGGGTGCGATTGATGGTGGAAGGGACGCTCGACCATATTGAAGTGCGGAACCTGGCGGCCAAGTCGTAGCGGGATTTGCGGATGAAAAAAGGGGACATTAAGTCCCCTTTCATGAGCTTCGGCATTAGCGACTAGCGAAAGTCTTCTGCGCTTTTTGGTCGTGACTCCAACCCTTGGAGCGCCGCTCGGTTTATGAAGGAATAACTTCCTGCGCCGCATCGCTGCCTGAATACAACTTTTTCCATCCATCACTTCTTCCTGCCGCCAGCATTGCCCACTAACAAACCGATACTCAACGCAATAAAACGCACAAACATGTTCAATTTTTCATTCCCTGAATGACGGAGCGCTCAACTGCACGTTGAGGTATTTTTCGCGCCTTACCTTCGGCGCTCATCGCGTCGCGGTACTGGCTGTAATAGCGTTGCGCTTCATCTTTGCGATCAAGGCGCCAGAGGGAGTCGGCGATGTTCAACATCAGCACTGTGCGTTTACCAACGGTCTCAACGCCGCGATAAAACTTCAGCGCCAGCTCATCTCTACCGCCCTCAGCCAAATAGAAAGCCAAGTCGTTGAAAGCTTGGACATTCCGCGCCGGTGGGTGACAGGCCATATAGGACTCTGGACTTATAGTCCGAAGATTGAATGCGAGTTCTTCCACGCGAGATTGCGGCATCTCAATATTTGAGACCTGCTTCAATAAGTCCTTTGGAGACGGCGTCTGCATGACGAGGTCAGGCGCATCCTCTTCCCCAGAAATCCAACGATTGCCCTCCCACTTGCCGTAGCAAAACTTGGCTACGTGTTGACTGAGCACGCAACCGGTCTCCATTGAAATGACCCCGCAACCAGTTTCCTCTGTGGAGATTTCTTCACCCTCTTGGCCAATGACAACGCCATACAGAGTCTGAAGGAGGAGCAATGTTTTCTTGTCGGGACTTAACCAAGCCTCATGCGTTTCAGTACCCACCGCGGGTACATAGAGGGGAAACGTTTTTCCATTGGCGGTAAACGAGGCAACCGCCGACTCCGCAGCAGGCCTGCCCCATGTCTTTTCCTTCAGCGTCACTAAGTGCTCGCCAACCCCCACGATCTGAATATTTTCAGACAAGGCATTGGCTGAAGCTGACAGGCTCATGACAATCATCAACCACTTAAGGCTGCCCGCGAGAAGACGGTTCATCCACTCACTCCTCATCCATCGGCGACGATTTCACGTCGGTCATGCTCAGCAGCCGAAACTCATTGTTCACAAACTCGTAGTAACGATCCCGGTTAACACTTTCCAACGCATTCCCCTGCGCATCTTCTTCGCCGTCGAGCGTGATGCCGGACACGATGATCAAGCGGCTGTCGGGCTGGTAAACCATACCGAACGTGCTGCCGTCGTAAGCATTCGGCAGACCGCCAACTACTTCACCGGTCTGGGCGTCCAGCACTTCGCCGCAAATGGCGCTACCGCCACAGCCGAGCCTGTGCAGGATGTAATGGCCGGCGAAGTTGACCTTGCCTTTCAGGGCTTGTGCCCGCGCTTGGTCCATCATTGGGCTGCTGTTTTCTTGCGGCACCAGCTTATGGTTGGGGCCGTTGAAAACTGGCGTGACGGTGTAATCCTTGAAGGTTGGATCTGCAGCGAAGGCCATGGCGGTTGAAATTGCCAAGAGACTGCCCGCTACCAGTGACAGCCAGTTCATACGCAACAATAGTGTTTTCACTTCCTATCCTTCGAATTAATCAATTGCAACTCAGCATCCCGATACAACACCTCACACCCCACCCACGCCGGATCCACCTGTGGCATCACCGCCGACGGCTTTCGCAATTCGCGCAGCAACGTCGAGCCATGCGACAACCGCCCACCCATCCGCGCAATCACTGCTCGCGCCGTTTGGTAATGCGCGTGCCGCCCCGGATCGAGGGTGTCTTCGAGCAAAATATCCTCGCCGAGAATGCCTTGCACTTGTCCCGGATAAATCATGAATCCGGTCGCTTGCTCCGCACCTTCGCGACCGTCCTGCCAAAAGCTGCCATCGCGGGTGCGCACGTCGGGATGCGGCGCGAACCAATGTTCGCGATCCGCCATGGGCATGGCGTGGTGCAGACGGAAGAAGATGCGCATCAGATTGTCGCGATACCACTCGCGCACTTGCAGGTAGTAACCGCGCAGGCCCGGCAGGCCGGTCGAATGCGCGAGGCGGATCAGTCCGGACCATTGCGGGAATGGCTGTAGCGGCAGCTCGCTCGACGCAGGTCGAGGGGTGGCCGGGTCCGTTTCCCACGGCAGTCGATGAGGACTGTTTTCCAGATTGTCGTACGCGGTCGGCGGGCGGCCCAGCCAATCGCCGCCGCTGCTGGCCAGTGCCGTGGCGATGCACAGATTGCCTTGCACCACGAACACGTAGAACCGGGTGAACCAGTCTGCTAATTGCTGGCCATCGGCAGCTTGGGCGACCAGTTCGGCAAGCTCCCGATCGAAGCGCTGCAAGCCGTTTTCAAGGTTCAGCAAATGGCCGCGAGCCTTGCGTTGCATACGCAAAAACAGCGGCAACGAACGCAGCATTTTGTGTGGTTGCCACGGCAGATGCGGGGTCGCGCCGCCGACTTCACCTGCATAGTTGCTGGCGCTGATGCCCCAGTCGGCCAACCGGGCAAGAAACAGGTCATTGTTGATGTAGGAAGCACCGCCGAACACAGCAGTGAATGGCTCGTTGTCCTGCAACACTCGCGCATCCCAGCGCGCCATGATCGCCGGGATACTCGCTGCCGCGCGGCGCTGGGCGTACTCGACCAGCACGCTCGGTTGCGGCGGCAGGATCTCGGCGATGTTGGCGGCGGTCAGGTGCCGGCGCCAGCCGTAGTCACTGATCGGCCGGTATTGCAGCAGCCAGAGTTGCGAGCCGTCCCAGGCCCATTCGACGTCGCCGGGCACGTAGTGGAACACGCGCAACACGTCTTGCAGAAAGCGCCACAGCAGGTCTTCGGTCAAGCCGTGGGACGGCATGAACGTGCCGCTGCGCCACGCATCACCTAGCCGCGAAAGCGTTGCTCGTGAGGGGCTGACGTGACCGTCGGCCAACGATTCGAGATGGCCTTCAACCCATTCCAGTTCTACAGACAGATGTCGCACAAAGGCGATCCCGGAAACTACCGGCGTGATGAAGCGCTGCACCACCACTTCCTCGACGCCTTCGGCCGTCAGTTCGGCGATGCGTTTCGACACATTGGCGGTCGGCTCGCGCAGATAGGTTGTGCTCAAACCGGCATTTGCCGAATCGGCCTGATCCTCGCCATAACTGGAGGAGCGCACCGCCCAGGTCACGTCGGGTTGGGCAGCGAGAAATGCTGGCAGACGCGGATCATTGCAATCGTTGAGCGTCAGCGCCGCCGGCACCGCTTGCCGCGCCAGTTCAGCCAGGCGCAAACGCCCGCCCTTGGTGTGCGCGACAAACCCGCGCTCGCCCGACTCCAGCCACTGCGCGAACTGCGCGGGCGAGTCGATCCATGGGTAATGACCCCAACCGGGTTTGAGGCTGATAGTCAGATCAGCGCGAGCGAGAATCGTCGACCACGCCGCCGCTTGCTCGATGCCGAGCACAGCGTCCTGATCGCCCCAGACCAGCTCGACCGGATCGGTGATCCACTCCAGCAGCGGCAGCGCAGTGTCGGCACGAATCAGATCCCAATGCGGAACGAACGCACGGCAGCGCGCATAACCGGCGCCCATGCGCTGGTATTGCGCGGGGGTCCAGGTCTGGTTGGAGAACTTGCGCGCGAACAGCGCGGGTTTGTTCGACAGCAGCCAGTGAATGGTCTTGCGAATCGGCAGCGGCGACATCAGCGCCGGCAACCGCCGCTGCCATAGAAACGCACCGACTGGCGCCAACAAAACGCTGCGGAAGAAGTGCCCCGGCCGACGTTGCAGCGCATGCAGCACCAGCAACGCGTTGACTCCGACGGCCATGATCGCGCTGCCCTTTTGCGTCATCATCAGCAAGGTCTGCGCATAAGCCGCCAGATCCTCGCAGGGCGGCTGCGGGTTGGCGCCGAAACCCGGCAGCTCCAGCGGCACCACCTCGTAACGCTGAAAATGCGGCAGCGCGTCATCCCACCAATCGGCGGCGCTGCCGTTGCCGGCCAACAGGTACATCAGGGGCTTGCTCATGGGCGATCCTCAGGCCAGATCGGGCAGCGCGGCGTCAAGAGTCGGATAGCGGAACGTGTAGCCCGCCTCGCTCAAACGCTGCGGCACCACACGCTGACCGTCGAAGAACAATTGCGCCATCTCCCCCGCCAGCGCACGAACTGGCGCGGCGGGAATGTGGAACCACACCGGACGCTTGAGGACCTTGCCGGCCTGCTCGGCGAACGCTGCCTGACTGACCGTTTCCGGCGCCACCATGTTATAGGTGCCGCGCAGACTGTCGTCATTGAAAGCCCTTGCGATCACCTGAAGCACATCGTCGCGGTGCACCCAGCTCATGATCTGCCGACCATCGCCCATGCGCCCGCCGAAGCCCAGGCGGAACGGCATTAGCAACGGTGTCAGCGCACCACCCGGGCCGAACACCACGCCGAGACGCAGCACCACCTGACGCACTCCAAACTCGGTGGCCGGTTGCGCGGCGGCTTCCCAACGCGCACAGAGTTCGGCCATGAAACCGTCGCCCTTGCTGGCGTGTTCATCGAGGCTTTCGCTGGCATCGCGCACGCCGTAGAAGCCGATGGCCGAAGCTTGAATCCACAGCTTTGGTTTTTGCTCGGTGTTCTTCAACCAAGTCATCAACGCTTCGGTGGTGCCGACTCGACTGGCGAGCAGTTGCGCCTGACGCTTGGGACTCCAGCGTGGGCCAGCGACGGGCGCGCCAGCGAGATTGATCACTACGTCGAAGGTTTCGTCGTGGCTGAGTTCGCCGAGGGAATACACACAGCGGACGCGGCCGTTGAACAAGGTGGCGGCGCTCAACGGATCACGCGTTAGAACGCTAATTGAATGACCGGCGTCGAGTAACTGGTGGACTAAAGCTTCACCTATAAACCCTGTGCCGCCGGTGATCAGTACGCGCTTGAAAGCGCCGCCGGCAAACGGGTTGGACAGGCTCGTTGTCTTTACTGCAGGAGACTTCCGGCGGTCATGGCGATACAGCCAGATCAGCGGCGGCAACAGCATCAGCAGCGCAAAACCGTCAAGCCACAGGTGCGACCAGACCTGTTGTTGCGCCGAGAGCCACATGTCTTGCGGCGCCCATAACAGGATGCCCGCGATCAACCAGCCCCAAACTGCCGGGGCTTTCAAGCGATTGCCCAAGTGCACCAGCGCGAGCATGTACAGCGAATAACTTTGCAGCGTCGCGCCGAACAGCGCGAGCCACCAGACTTGTTGTTCGCGGCCGGCCGCAGGCACCGCATCGGCGCCCCAGAATGCGAGTTCGAGGGTGTGCAAATAGCCGTCGAGTAATCCGGAGTGACCGGCCCAAGTCAGGGTGAGGCCGGCGAGAATGTGCACGATTGCGGCGGCGTATAGCCAGAGTACTAACGCGGGGCGAAGGGAGATCGAGGGGGCTGGCATTCCGTGTCCTGAGCGCATTCCTTGGGGGTGGGGAGTTTAAAGGAAAATCGCAGTCGTCAGATGCTCAAGCATTAAACGTTTTAGCGTGAGGGATTCAGGCTCAACGCGTGCGAAAGCGCATCAAACATGCCCCAAAACTCAGATGCAGCGACTAGCCTTGATCGGCGCGGTGCCTGACGATCCCAATCGCCACACTTGAAGAGGCCCAACTGATTACCTTTGTCAGCCGCCATTTGATAACAGTCTAACGCCCGAGACATATCCTTCGCTCTAAGCTCGCCACAACAAACCGTTTCACTGTGTTCTTCCTTGAGTCATTCAGGCTTTGCGTTTGGAGAACCGGGTGACGCATTGCTTGGTTATGTTCATTTCCCAGTAGGTGCTGAGCAACACTTTACGCTTTTTGTCGACGCGCAAATTAACGAATCCATCGCCGCAATCCGGCTGCAATTCTTCGAAGGTGCCGATTCTGGCTTGGTAAATGAACACCCGGTAGTAGTCGTAAGTACCCATGCCGTCATCAAGCTGCCAGATCGCGAAATCCTGAGCGCCGTCGAAATTGAAATCGTCGAACTGCATGTGGAGTTCGTTTACGGCTTCAAAATCGACCGTCCGCGACTCGTTATGCGTTTCGCCTTTAACCGCGACGTTCAGCGTGGAGCCTTTGAGAACCAGCGTTGTTTCAACGCCTTGGGTTGGGCTGAACGTAGCGGTTTCGGCTAGCGACGGGATCGTCCACAGCAGGCCCAGCAGTGATAACGCTAAAGTTTTGAAATGCATGTACTCGCAGAACAGATCCATTAAAGCCCCGTAGCAAACGTCCCATCAAACAATAAAGTTTCCAAGGCCTAGTCATGACCCGCGAGCCTTAACAGAAGGAGAGTAGTCTGCAACTTCTTCTATTGCTGCGTTGTAGCACGCTGCCTAACCCGATCAGGAACCTTGGCTTGCTTGCCATTCTCGCTCATGAGATCGGTGTATACCTTATAGTTCTTTCCTGCGGATGTTTTATCACCCGCCTCCCAATAAGCATCTGCGAGATTAAGATAGGCAACTGTCCGCTTCGGATTTTCTGAAATAACTTTTTTCAAGAGCCAAATTGCGTCGGTATTGAAGCCTGCTTGCTGCCAAAAAAATGCTACGTCATTGAAAACTTGTTGGCTGGCAGAAGAGTAACCATACTCACCAATGTAGCGTTCAATAAAATCATGTTTCGGAAAGCTAGAAAATCTTGCTTTATCCTTATAAAGGCGCGACGTGGCGTTTTTGAACTCGACCAAAAGTTCTTCTTTTATATTTTTCTCAACACCAGAGACCATTTCTATCTTACTCAGACATTCAGCGCTTTCACATTTCTGCGCTTCATCATGTTCAAGCACTGAATAGCAATATGGTTGTGGTTGCCCCGCAGAGCCAGGACCTTTCTGTAGATACACCAGACTTTGACCACTTGCATTAATTGGTTGGCAATAAGGAACCACACCGAAAGCGTCAGGTACTCCGGATTTATTCTTGATAATATCCACGCCACTTACGATCTTGCTCGCATCAAGTGTTTGCACTTTTCCGTCAGCACTCAAAATCCAGAAGGTGTTTTCCTGAGAGCTACAGTCACATTCACAGCTCAATATATAACTCTGGCTCCTGATATCAAACTTTGCCTTTGGAACGCCATCAGAACCACAGAAGTTCTCAGAAATAGCCACTGAGCAAATATTGGTATCAGGATCGCATGCCAGCTTTTTCCCTTCGCTCCACGCTGGAGACGAAAAAAAAATCAAAATAATAAACCAGCGAAATTTAAAGCTCACAGATGTCACCCTCTACGATTATTCCGTAATTGCCATTTTCTCGCGTGGCAGTATTGCCACTCATTGTAGCGGTATACTTTTGCCCCTGAATGATTCCCATCCGGCGACTGAAGGCATCGGCCCTATACGCCTCTGAGGCTTTTTCCGCTCGTTTTTTACAAACAAAAATCAGTAGCTCTTTTTGGGTAGTAATATTAGCACTAGGGAACTCGGTTCTAATAAGCTGCTCCGCCTTCGCGAGATGATTTTGCTGAACACACAAGTCGTATAGCGCACAGTAAGTACGCAGTTGAATTTTCACCATCAGATTCGGTGCCAATTCGCGCATCAACTTGATACAAGACATCACATTCTCATTATATTTCGCCGCATGATTCAGCTGAATCTTTTGAAACGCTTCGACCTCGCCAAGCTTCTTGAAAGCCGATTTCCATCCTGCATTGTTGCTGGCGATTACTCCCGTCGCCCAACTCATTTGGGCGGCGGTATTCGCAGAGTTCAACGAATTCATCAGTGTCTGGAAATTCATGTTGGCACCAAAACATCCGTCAAACGTGGCTTGATCTGCTCCACGCATCTCCAGCAGAACCGGCCCTAACGTGCCCTGCCCGAAGTTCCACTGAATAACACCGAAAGACATACCTTGACCATCGAAATTACCGGCCAGTGCCTCATAATCCAACTTGCTCTTTCCTTCGTATCCGGAGGAAACCAATAGTGCGATTTCTTTGGCCTTGCTGAGTGGGATACAAACGGCCGACAGCGCATTCGCTACAAAGGCAATCGAATGGAAATGCCATATCAAGTCGGTACTGATAGCAGCCTTTTCTTTCAGTTCATCCCAAAACACATAGCTGCTGATCCTTTCTTTCTCATGCTTCAGTGTCTTCGGGGCGTGCTCAAGCTCAGTATCAAGCCGGCTCCATTTTGGAGCATCTGCTTTCGCTTTCCACTCCGTCGGATGATGTGCAACCAGCTTGGACCATTGCGACCGCGTATCAGGGTTTTTCAACGCCTCGGCCAACTCGGCCGGATCGACGTCCCCGCTCTGGTCTTTATCGACCTTCGTGAACAGATCCTGAAAGAACGCAGGCATGTCCTTTGGATCGAGAAACCCGTCCGCTGTCGCATTGGTTTCTTCGACGATCTGAAACCCCAGCTTTTCCCAATCATGCTGAGTGATAATTTGTGCGCCCACTTTCTTGACTAGGCCATTGACGGCCTGAGCATTGTCAGTAACGGTCACATCGTAGTAATCGTCGGTACCCACTTTGATGACCGGCGTCTTGTTCAAATCAACTGCATGTTCCGTTTTCAGCACCGTACTATCCGTCGCAGGTGCTTTTTTCTTCAGCTCACCTCCAGCCGGCAAATACAGATATTGCTTGCCGATCTTCAGCCCAGCCGTATTCTTGAGGAAGTCTTTTACGTCTGCTTCAGCAGTGAATATCTCGACGTGCACTTGATACTTACTCGCTACACCGCCATCTTCACCGGTCAGGTTTTCAGTCAGTCCCAGGTAGCCAATCGGATCTCCAGCCTTGATTCCAATGCTTGCGGACTCCACAGAGTCAAAGCTGCTCGGGATTACATCCCAAGCAACAAAGTCGTTTTCCACAATTGCCCAGAAGCTGGGAGGAAGGCTTCCTTCCCCAGCCAAGCTACCGCTGCTCGTACATTTCGCCATTCGACGAATTGTCCCTGCAACATTGAGGTTCAGTACCTCTTTGCTTTCAAATTCCACCGAACTTTGAGGGTTAAGTTGCAGCGAGCCAATCTTATCACCGGCATTTTGCCCATTTTGGGCAGAGATAGGACCCTGATAAAGATCCAATCTTGTCAACGCGGTTCCTTTCACCTTACCTTGCCAATATTTTGGCTTTAAACGCTCCGGGATCGGGTCTGCCAGCCATATACGTGCGGGTTTGGAGTTTTTGTAGGGTACTCCGTCTTTCAAGTATGCGAACCAGACCTCCTTTCCAGCCTCGCGAACTTTGTGACCGTTCTTTTTAACGCTACCTGAAAGAATTTTCCCTTTCGCATAGGTAACGTTGCCTAGGGCCTTTTGATCCAGTATTTCAAGTTTGGTCCCCGCAACGAGCTTGCCAACGTTCTGAACGCTACTGGATTCAGGGAAATCGTCGTAAGCGTTGAAGTCACTTACCTTCATGGTCACTTGAGGCTTCGGAGTTTCTTCCTCAGTCAGCGGATAACGCTTGAAGGGCAGAAGGTGCATGTACAAGCTGTAGAAGTTCAGCTTGTTTTGTTTGCCTTTATTCGGTCCTTCTTCTGGGTTTGGCGCAGATTTGTACTCATGTCGCACCAAACAAAACGAGTTGGAATACTGCAGTTTTTTCTCATTTTCGCCGAACGTAGATTCTAGATAGTCTTCGTTAAGCCGATAGGCCACAACCTCGCCGTCAGCCATGCAGCGGATCGGTTCGTTCAAGATGCATTGAGGGGCACTGGCATTGCTAATGTGAATACCACCATGCCAGAACTTATTACTGCCCAAGAGATAGTGGCCCGATGTTTCTTTTTCTAGTGCTTTATATATTTCGTCGGCGCTCTCGAATTGCTTCCCGTCCGCCTTTCTGAACGGGTATTGAAAACTCATGAGCGGTGATCCTGCCGGAGCCGGGGTCGCTGCAGGCGCCGGAGCAGGAGCAGGCGTCGGTTGCGCACCGGTCCTGTACTCCGCCTTCGGCCGGAGGTACTTGTTCGGCATCGGCCAGTAGCCGCTACCCGCACCGTACTTTGCGGACTTTGGCCCGGTCGAACTCTGTGAGCCGAAGAAATTCCCCTTGACCCGGTTAGCGTCCATGTCCTCAATCACGCCGGTATGGTGCATTCCTGTCCATAGCGCGATATCACCCGGCTGAACGCTGTCGAGGGCAATGAACTCGAAATGCGTGGTGTCTGTCGCAAGTTGACTTGTAGTGCGGTAAGGGATGTCATACCCCGCATCACGGAGCATTAGATTTAGTAAGTGGGAACAATCAATTTCCTTCCGACCATTACCGTCTTCGTCCGCAGATCCGCCTTTACCATAACCGTATTCATATCCGCTATAAGGGTATTTCGCGCGCTGTTCAAGTAGACCTGTACTCATCAATAGCATCCTGCTTTAAAGGCAATGAATTGAATTATTTGCGGTAATGCCTTGGGTGCTTAGTCGTTCGACGCCTCTAGCACCTGCCTCATTGCCTTTCTTGTCGGCCTCCTGATAACACGCCATCGCCCGAGCCAAATCACTAGGGATGATTGCGCCGGCTTCATAGGCGCCGCCTAGTTGAATCAATGCACTCGGGGAACCGAGCCGGGCAGAGCTTACAAGAGCCCCCAATGACTTTTCTGGATTTACACAGGCTCGCTTCTCTTCGTAATTGCCTTCATCGCAATAGAAGTCAGCAAGGGCAATCCCTGCTTCAGGTACGCTCTTGGCAGCTGACTCCAGTAGTTTAAGGATCTTTACGTTTTCCAACCGTGGAGCTTGACCTGAAAGGCTGATCCCCGCCGCTGCAAAGGCGGCCTCTGCGGAGCCTTGGTCTGCCCCATGTAAATAACTATTCAGAGCAGAAATGTACAATTGACTGGAAGAAGAGGAGTCGGTATCGATACCCAGCTGGTTATACATCGCCCCTCTTTTTAGTGCGCGTTCACCCGGTGAAGCCTTTAAATTCGGGTATTGAGCATCAAGTACAGCCTCAAGCGACCAGTCTTCAGCACGGGTCAATACCCAACAGTCGTTATGTTTGAAAGTGAAGATCTTGAGCACTTCACCGTTTGAATCGCGAACAATCACGTTGCTCGGCAGCTGGACTTGCATGCTCAGCCCAGATTTCGCGATGTTGTCAGGAGCAAGCATCACCAACGATTGAAGGTCCAACAACCTCGACTTTCGCTCCACCACTCGCGGCTTTGACTCGGTGGAGACTACCTTTTGCTCGATCACGGGCGAGGCGATAAACGCTTGCTGCACCTCAGGCTTGGACGAGAACTCTTTTACGAAATCTGCGAAGTTGTCGCTCGGGCATTGCACGGTGCTAGATTGCGCCGCAAAGGCGTCTGAACAAAACCCAAACGCCAAAAGCACCAGACATTGCAGCTTGAATTGACGCACTCGATTGTTCTTTGTCATCACGAACTCATCACTCAGAAAACACAAAAAAAGCCTTCGGCTTAACCTTCTCAGGCGGCGCATTCAACAACGCCTGATCCATCAAACTCCCCGCCTTATCCTTATCCGCCGCCCCCGGCAGCACCGGCGGTTTGATCCCGATGCCAGTGCCCGCTCCCGGCGAGCCCCCTGCGTTGATCTTCACCACCGGCCCAACCACCGTCACCCCACCGCCATCGAGCTTGATAAAGCTCCCACCCCCAAGCATGGTCAGCTCCGTCCCCGCCTCAATAACAATCTTGTCACCAGCCTTGAGGTGAATCTCTTTCCCCACGCTGGTCAGTTGTGCCGTGCCCAGTTTCACATGCTGGTTCTGCCCAATCGTCAGGTGATCATCCAGCTTCGCTTCAACCTTGCGATCGGAAATCGTGGTGCGATGTTCTTCGGCCTTCAGCTCGGTGTAGGTGTTCTTCACCACAGTGTCGTGGCGTTCATTCCCGACGCGGATTTTCTGGTCGTGTTCGACGTTTTCATCCCAGTCGCGCTGGGCGTGGATGAAGATTTGTTCGGCGCCTTTTTTGTCTTCGATGCGCAGTTCGTTGTACCCGCCGCCCCCCGGGGAGCTAAGGGTCTTGAACACGCTGCGGGTTTTGTTCGCCGGCAAGGCGTACGGCACCGGGTTTTCCTTGTGGTACAGGCAGCCGGTGACGAGGGGTTGGTCGGGGTCGCCTTCGAGGAAGGTGACGAGGACTTCCATGCCGATGCGCGGGATGCTGATCGCGCCGTAGCGGTCGCCGGCCCAGGAGCTGGAGACGCGCAGCCAGCAGCTGGTTTTGTCGTCGGCGAGGCCTTCTCGGTCCCAGTGGAACTGGACTTTGATGCGGCCGTATTGGTCGCAGTGGATTTCTTCGCCTTTGGGGCCGGTGACCATGGCGGTCTGGCTGCCGAGCACCCGCGGTTTCGGGTGTTCGAGAGCCGGGCGGTAGAACACGTCCCACGGGGTGGCGAGGAAGGTGTTGCGGTAGCATTGGTGGAAGTCGTCCTTGTTGTCGGTGGTGTCGCTGGTCACGCCTTCTTCGAGGACTTGCGGCTGTTTGCCTTCGTGGAAGATTTCGGTGAGCAGCCACAGGTCGTTCCACTCGCTGCGCGGGTGGTCGGACATGGCCATGAAGTGGCCGCTGACCAGTTTGGTCTGGTCGCCGCGACCTTCGGCCTGGCGGTAGTCGGCGCGGTGGCGTTCGAGGGCGCGCTGGCTGAGGAACTTGCCGCGCGCACGGTCGATGAAGCGGCCCGGGTAGTCGTAGTCTTCCAGATCCGGTTCAGTGCTCTCGCCATCCGGTTTGTACGCCGCTTCCATTTGCAGACGTGGTTTTTCAAAGTCGTAATCGCGGCGCGTGGTGCGGCTGGTGCGGGTTTCCAGGCGCAGTTTGAAGCCTTTGATCACCGGCTCTTCGGCGACCATGCCGCTGCCCTGTATGTAGGCGGTCGGCTGGCCGAGGTCGGGGAACACGGTCTGGTCGTCGCCGAACACCAGCAGGTGGCCCTTGTCGCTGTGCTGGAAGTGGTAGTGAATACCCTCCTCCTCGCACAGGCGCTGGACGAAGTGCAGGTCGGTTTCGTCGTACTGCACGCAGTAGTCGCGATCCGGGCACGGCTGGCTCAGCTGGAAGCTGTAGGCGTTACCCTTGATCCCGTGTTCGTCGAGGATCAGCGCGATGATTTTCGGCGCCGACATCTGCTGGTAGATGCGCTGGTTGGTGCGGTGATGCAGGTATTGCAGTTGCGGCACCAGCGAGACCTTGTAGCGGGTCAGGCGCTTGCCGGCATCACCCTGGGCGACGCGGTAGATCTGCCCGTGAATGCCTGACCCTTGTGGATCGAATGCGAGGAACGCCTGCTTGTGCAGGAGTTTTTCCAGGTCCAGATCGGGGTTTTCGCTGACCAGTTCGAGGTCGAAACGAAACGGCTGGCTGATGCCTTCAGTGCCGGTGAACGACAGCACTTGCAGGTCGCCCACGTAGTCTTCGACCTTGAGGCTGAAGTGGGTTTCGTTAGCTGGGTTGAACATAAAGCGCTCCCTGTTCGAATGTCGTCCGTTACGCCCGAAGTCGCAACCGTTGCAGCCAGGACGAAGTGGCGCCCAAGGCGTCACGCAATTGATCGGCGGTGATGGTGCGTTCTGCCGCATTGAAGCTCAGCGCGGTTCGCAGCGCTGGCCAGCCGTGTTTCGGTAAGTTCGCCGGGGCTTGCAGCTCGCGCTCCAGGTGCTCGTCGCGGGCCTGGGTCGAGGGCAAGCGGCGGAACGGGTGTTTGCCGCTCGCCAGTTCATAGATCACGCAGGCCACGCCGTACACGTCCGCGCTGGCCGACAACGGTTGGCCCTCAAGCAGTTCGGGGGCGGCGTAGCCCGGGGTCCAGGCATTGAAACGTTCACGGCTCAGGTGTGGCAGACCGGGCAAAACGCCTTCGTCTGCCTGGCCAAGACCGAAGTCGAACAGGCGCAGGCCGTCTTCGCTGAGCATGACGTTGCTCGGTTTCATGTCACCGTGCAGCACGCCGCGACGGTGGGCGTAGGCCAGCGTATCGAGCAGCGGCAGCGCGATGTCGCGCGTTTCTTTCCACGGCAGGCCGAGGGGCCGTTCGCAGAGCAATTTGTCCAGGGTCAGGCCACGCATGTATTCCATGGTGATGAAGGCCCGCTGGCAGTCGGTGTCGACTTCAAAAGTATGTGCACGCACGACGTTGTCGTGGCGCAGGCGTCGGGTCAGGGCGAACTCGCTGTAAAGCAAGGCACTGGCGTCCGGCGATTCGGCAAATTCTTCGCTGAGGATTTTCAGCGCAATGTAAGGATCGGGATCGCCGAACTGCTCGTGCAGCAGATCCCGTGCCCGATAGACCGCGCCCATGCCGCCCGCCCCGAGCAGACGCTCGAGGTGGTAGCGGCCGGCGAGTACGTCCGGCAGTGCACCGATGCTGGCCTTGGTCGGCGCCAGCAACGGCTCGGCGTTGTTTGCCTTGGCGAAGGCGAAGTAGGTCAGGTTGCTGGCCTGCTCTTCGCTCATCAGCAAGTCATCGACTGAGGATTCGATTTCAGTCATTGGCGGATCACCACGGCAGTCAGGTTATCCCGGGCGGCGCCACGCAGGGCGCCGTCGAACAGACGTTCCAGCGCCACATGCGGCGCGCTGAGGCTGAGGGCGTTGCCGAGAGCATCGCTGCTCAGGCCCTGATACAAACCATCGCTGCACAACAAAAACGCATCGCCTGGATAGACCTCGAGTTCGAGGACATCCAGGGTCAGCTGTTCGGCCGCACCGACGGCTCGGGTCAAGGCCTGAGCCGCCGGGTGCGCTGCCGCCTGTTCGACGCTCATTTGCTGTTCGTCGATCAGTTGCTGTTGCAGCGAATGATCCTTGGACAGCTGATACAGCCGCTGCCCGCGCCACATATAGCAACGGCTGTCGCCGGCCCAGATGCAGGCCGCGCGGCTGCCTTCCACCAGCAGCGCCACAACGGTGCTGCCCATGATGCTGTCGTGGCGTCCGGCGGTGACCGTCAACTCTTGCCCCAAGCGCCGGTTCAGCCAGTGCAGGCACTGGCGGATGGCTTTGAGGCGTTCGTCGAAGTCCTCGTGTTGCGGCAGTTCAGCCAGGCTGGCGACGATCAACTGGCTGGCGATGTCGCCACCCTGATGACCGCCCATGCCGTCCGCGACCACCCACAGCCCCTGCTGTGGCGAGTCGAGGAAGGCATCTTCGTTGCGCGCCCGCACCTTGCCCGGGTCGGTACGCGCCGCGCTGCGCCAGGGACTGGCCACCAGCATCAGAGCTGCACCGGCATACGGAAGGTGCGCAGCACGCCCATGTCGAACGGGTTCGGCGTGCGCTGGCTGGTCAGCAGGTAGTTGGCGCGCAGGCCACCCACGTCGGCTTTCAGCACCAGCACGTCGCGACCGGTCAGGTACTCGGTCTGCATCAGGTCGAACAGACGGAACAGCGACCATGGGCCGGAGTTCTTCTCGATACCGATCGGACGCCCCGCCATCTTGTCCATCACCAGGCTGGTGCGACCGTCTTCAGCATCGGTCGGCCACTTGAACGTCATCGGCAGGATCGGACCGTGGCGGTACTCCATGGTCTTGTCGCCGAACTTGAACTCGGAGCGGCTGACCGCCGGATCGAGGGTGTACGGCTCCAGTTTGAACTGCACGGTCGGCTCGGCCGGGTTGATCGAGAAGAAGCTCTGACGAATCGTCAGGGCTGCCGCCATCTGGTCGAGGTACATCTTCGACACCGGCAGGCTGTGACCGTCGACGCTGCGCATCCGGTAGTTGCCCGGATCACCGCTGACGAACGGACGCATGTAGCTGTCGAAGAAGCGGTCGACGGTACCTTGAGCCCGGAAGAACTCGCGGAAGTCGCTGATCGCCACGTCGCTGGTGCTGCTCGCGCTGAACGGATAACGCTTGCTGATGGTTTTGCCATACACGCTGTACAGCTCGTTCTGATAACGGCCGTTCAGGTATTGGTAGGCATCGTTGAGCACCAGGCGCCACGAGTCTTCGGCCAGCACGTTGAACCACACGCTCAGTGGACGCGGCAGGCGACCCGAGGCCGCGCGCAGGTTGGTCAGCGCATCACGCTGGCCGCTCATGCGGGTTTTCGCCATTTCGAACGCGGCTTGTTCCGGCGTGCTGGAGCGGGCCAGACCGGACAGTTGCAGTTGCAGGTCGTTGAGCGCGCTGATGGCCGGGGTCAGGTCAGCGGCCGGGCCGTTGTTGTCATCGAGCAAACGATGCAGCGGCTCGAAGCGCCGTTGCAGCGACTTCTTCGCGGTGTCCGGCAGGCTTTTCGCCACGGCCATCGCCGAAGCCTTGTCCGCCACGGCAGACGCCAGTTTACCGACCTTGCCCAGTTTGCCCTTCTGCCCTGCCAGTGCATCGGCGGCATCACCGGCTTCATCCACCGGATCGGCAGCGGCCGGGAAGCGCGTGTTTTCACGTACTTCAGTGAGCAACGCCAGCACCGGCGAGTTGGCCGACGTCAGGCCCGCCAGTTGCTCGGCGCCTTCACCGGCGTCGCTGATCGGCGGCAAGGCCACCTGGCCAACGGCTTCGCTCCAGTAGTTGGCATAGTCACGGAAGTACAGTTGCTCCAGCTCGACCATCAGGCGACGCAAGTCCATGTCGCTGATGCCCGCACCTTCGCCCAGCACCCAGTTGTCACGCAGGATGTCGGTGACCAGCGCCGAACCCTGCACCGAGAAATACTGCTGATAACCCTGCTGGGTGTAGAACCCCGGGATCACGTATTCGGTGCCGATGAACAGCGAGCCCTGCGGGCCAAGGTGTTGGCTGAAACGGTATTCCGGCAGGTTGCGCGCCTGCTCGCGGAGCATGCGGTAGACCACGGTAGCCAGCGATTCGGCGCGCAGCACCTGACGTGCCTGAGTCACCAGTTGATCGTTCAGCGGGTAGATGAACGGCTGCTTCAACAGGCGTTCGAGGTGGGTGTTCAGACCATTCTGCACCGCGGTGTTGCCGGTGTAGCGCTGCGACCAGTCAGTGGCGACCCAGTCCTTGAGCCACGCTGCGTCACGACGGTCCTTCATGTTCAGCATCAGGTACGCACGCAGGCTGTTGAGCAGCTTGTCGCGGTCCTTCATGTTGGCGCGGATCTGCCCTTCGAGCATCGTCGCGACCCGTGGCAGCAATTGTGCTTCGAGCTCATGCTCGTAGGCTTGCTTGACCACCGGGTTGACGTCTTCGCCCTGATACAGGCCGCCACGCTCGTGGTACGAGACGTCGCCCTTCTTCGGGAACACCTGAGTCGCGGCGTAGCTGGTGTCGAGGGTTTTCAACACGCCCATCGCGTCATCACGCGGGGTCAGCGCCGAACGCTGCTGAGTCCAGTTCTGCGCCAGCGTGCGCAGGTTTTCCAGACGCTCATAGTTGGCCGAGAAACCACCGGCCCAGAGCATGCCGAACAGCGCCAATGCCGCCAGTGCGCCGACGTACAACGCACGCTGACCCCAATGGATGCGGCTGCGCTCGCGTTTGTCGAGGCCGGCCAGATCCGACTCGGGGAAAATCACCCGACTGAACAGATGATGGATGAAGCGCGAACGGCCACTGCGCAGGGTCGGCAGCACACCGGCATTCATGCCGAGGTTGGCGCCGATGCCGGCGGTAGTTGCGTCCATTTCCTGCGTCAGGTGCGGAGCACTGGTCAGGTAGAAACCCCGCAGCAGCGACGCGCGCTGATACCGGTTGCCAGTGAACGCCATGTCGACGAACAGGCACAAGCGCTCGCCGATCTGCCCCAGTTGATGCGGGAAGTCGAGGATGCGGCCACGGCGCTGGGTATCGCGCTCGGAGTGCATGCGCATGATCACCTGATTGTTCAGGCGCCGCAGCAGCTCTTCGAACTCGCCGCGCAGTACCGCGACGTCGGTACCAACCTGATCCTTGCGGAAACTGGTGCCCAGCACCTGATCGCTTTCTTCGCGGGTCAGTTGATCGAAGAACTCGTCGAAACCGAGCAGCTTGTCCGCCTTGCTCAGTACCAGATACACCGGCACATCGACGTGCAGTTTCTGATAGACGTCTTGCAGACGACCGCGCACCTGGCGCGCCAGGGTGTCGATGTCCTGCTCGCTGCCACCGATCAGCGATTCCACTGGAATGGTCACCAGCACACCGTTCAACGGACGCCCGCGACGACGCTTGCGCAGCAACTCGAGCAAGGTGGTCCAGGCACTGCCGTCGACTTCCGCGTCCGGCTGCGTGGTGTAGCGCCCGGCGGTGTCGATCAGTACACCGTGGTCGGCGAAGTACCAGTCGCAATGACGGGTGCCGAGGGTGTCGCGGGTCAGCTTGCGGTCGATCTTGTTGATCGGGAATTCCAGCCCGGAGAAGTCCAGCAGGCTGGTTTTGCCGGAGGCCTGCGGACCGATCAGCAGGTACCACGGCAAGTCGTTGCGCCAGCGTTCGCTGCGGCCGCGATACAGGCTCGAAGTCTTCAGGGTTTTCAGCGCGTCCTTGAAGCGCGCCTTCAACTCTTTTTGTTCTTCTTCGATCAGCTCGTCACGACGGATGCGATCCTGGCCGTCTTCGGTTTCTTCGACGGCTTTCTTGCGGATGCCCGCGCGCCAGCTGACGAAGACCATGGTCAGTCCCCAGATCAGGAACAACACGGCGATGGTCAGCAGACGCGAGGTCGCGCTTTCCCAGAACTTGTAGTCATCCACCGCCAACAACGGGCCAACGAACCACACCAGCAGCGCCACGAACAGCACCAGCAGCAAGGTCCAGACCCAGGTCTGGCGCAGGAAGGCGCCGACTTTCTTGAAAAACTTTTTCATCACACGTCCCTGTTTACGGCTGCGACTGCGGTTGCACCGCGGCCGGATCAAGCGGCTGATAAGGTTGCAGAACGGTGTCGCGCTGCTCGCCCAGGACCCAGGCGAAGCCCGAATACATCACCACCAGGCAGACCAGCGTGAACAGCACCACCATCCACGCCGGCACGATGCGCACCAGGTTGCGGCGCTGATCGTTGAGGCCTTCCCAGTGCGGCGACAACTCGCGCGGCACGTCGCCACGCAACTGACGGATCTGCCGGTACAGGGCGTCGCGGATGCCTTCAAGCTCAAGCATGCCACGGGCCTGCACGCGGTACTTGCCCTCGAAACCGAGGGACAGGCACAGGTACATCAGCTCGAGCATCGGCAGGTGTTTGACCGGGTTCTTCGACAGCCGATCGAGCAGCTGGAAGAACTTCTCGCCACCGAACGTCTCGTTGTGGAAGCTGCTGAGCAGACTCATCTGCGACCACTCGCTTTCGTTACCCCACGGCGTGGTCACCACAGCTTCGTCGACCACGGTGCAGAGCACGTAACGCGCGGCCATCACCTGGCTGCTTTCGGCGCCGTTGTGCAACGCGCGCACTTCAAACAGCTTGAGCCCGGCGGTCAGGCGCTCGTTGAGCGCGTAGAGGTCTTCGCGGGTTTCGCTGTGTTTGAGACGCACCACTTCCGAGAGCAGTTCGGACGACGCCGCCACCAGCGAATTCAGGCTGATGTTGAACGCCTCCGCCGGGCGCAGGCGCGCGGCGTAGATCATCCGTTCTTCCAGTTGCTCGAAGCGCGGCGGCGCGGCGAAGTCGGTCAGCGGACTGGCTGCCGGTCCGTGGCCCTGACGATCGAGCAGGACGGTTTTGTCGTCCTGGTTGTAATCCGTTTCCTTGATCATGTCGGTCAGTTCCTGATGGCCCAGAATTTCAGTTCAAGCTCGGCGAATTCGCCGGACACGTGGAACGCGAAGCCGCCGGAGCGCTCGAGTTGCGCCAGGTCTTCGGAGCTGAGTTCGAGGATGAAGTAGGTTTTGTTCGAGTGGAACGCGATCTGCCGCGGGGCCACCGGCAACGGTTTGACCTTGATCCCCGGCAAGTGCAGGTTGACCAGTTGGCGGATACGCTCCACCGGGCCGACCTTGAGGTGCGCCGGCAAGCGGTGGCGCAGTTCTTCGGAGTCGCAGTTGGCACTCGCCGCCAGCACGAACGACGCCGAGCCGAGCAGTTTGTGGTCGTGCAACGGCGACACGATGATCCCGTACTGACGCGCCTGCAGGATCAGTTCGATGGCGTGCTGTTCGAGCACCATCGACAGCACCTGACGAATCGCTTCCATCAGTTTGCGGAAGCTTGCACCCTGATCGGCGTGGGAATAGCGGCTGTCCAGACGCGGGCGTTTGCTGTCGCTGGAGAAGGTCGCCAGATCGCCGAGCATGGTCAGCAGCGTGCGATACAACTCTTCCGGATGCACCTGCTCCAGACCGAGGTAATGGCGCAGCAGCAGCTCGGTGCGGTTGATCAGTTGCAGCATCATGAAGTCGCCGACTTCCGCGCCACCGACCTTGCCGTTGGAGCGGATCCGCTCGGCAATCGTGTCGCCCCGGTGGTTGAGCATGCTGATGACTTCTTTGAGGCACGACAGCAGATAACTGGACGCGTGAGCCTGAATGTAGGTCGGCACGAAATCCGGGTCGAGGCTGATCACGCCGTCCGGCGTGGTGTCGAGCACGTCGCAGATCTTCAGCTTCACGTAGGCCTGATCGCTCTGCTGCTCGCCGAGCAGCAGTTTGAAGTCCGGGCGACCACAGCTGACCTGGCTGGCGGAATCGTCGCCGGCGTTGGAGTCGGCCACTTCGGCGTCGTACGCGGTGTAACGCGCGAGCACGTCGGACTGCTCCGGGCGACGCGCTTCGATGTGGTTACCGGTGACCAACGGCAGCGCCAGGTAAATCGGCGTGTTACCGGTGTTCGGCGGCACGTCCAGCGCCAGCGGCTCGGTGTTGCCGCCGAGTTCGAACAGGCTGCCGTCCGGCAGGATCCCCGACGCGGCACTGATCACCAGTTTGCCCATGTTGAGGAACTGCAAGTCGATCTCCAGATTGAGGAAACCCCAGGTGTAACCACCCAGCAACTGGGTGCGGGTTTTCATCTGGTGATCGTAATAGCGATCGTTGTGCTGGAAGTGCTGCGGCCGCAGCAGCATGCCTTCCTGCCAAATGACTTTATGGGTATTCATCTTCAGTCATCCGCCTTGGCGAGCGCTTCATGGGTGTTGCGGATCCCGGCCTGATCCAGGGTCAGATCGGCTTCGGTCAGCTCCAGCGGGGTGACCTGAACGGTGTAGCGCCACTTGGTTTCCGGCAGATCGCGGTACGCAGCGAGAACGCCGACGTAGCGGCTGCCCTCCTCCACGCTGAGTTTCATTTCCACGGTTTCACCCGGGCGCAGTTCGAGTTCTTCGCTGGCCACCAGATCCGGGTTGAGGGATTCCTTGGCGCGCTCGTAGAGGCTGAAGAAATCAGCGTTCTCGAAGGTCACCGGGTGCTTGAGTTCGAACAGACGCACCACGATCGGCGAAGGACGGCCGTTGAGGTCCGGGTTGAGCTGATCACTGCCGGTCAGCTTCAGGTTGATCTTGGTCACTTTCGAGTACGGCGACAGCGACGAGCAACCGGCGAGCAGCACCAGCACGGTGAGCGCAGTCAGCGTCTTGAAAAAAGCGGTCGAGCGGCGAGACATGCGCATCATCCTTGGTGGTCGGTGTGTAGGGTAGAAATCAGGCGGATCTGTTCTTCGTAGGCCTGGGCGAAATCGCGGGCCAGCAGACGCTCGCTCCAGTCATCGTCCTGACGCAGGGCCTGGTGGTAACGGCCGAACGCTCTCCAGCGTCCGCCCGAAGTGGCGATCAACGGCTTGTTGTCGCGCTCGAAACGCAGGGTCAGTTGCTCCGGCGAGAAGTGCTCGAGGGTGCCGCGTACGGCGGCGCGGCTGGCGGTCAGCAAGGCCACCTGATGCGCCTGCAGATCCCGGAACGCGCGGGAAATCGCCTGCTCGGCCGGCAGGTGCCCGGGCTTGTGCGGCTGCAACAGAATCTCCAGCGCTTCGCTCGGATCGACGGCGAATTTCAGCGGGTTCTTGTTGGTGCCTTGCACGGTGGTCTGGGCCAGACGCAGTTCGTTTTTCAGCTCCGAACGGGTGCGCAGGCTCTGCTGCAGTCCGCCGATGCTCTGGCGCAACAGACGCGCGGCGTTCAGCGCCAGGGCTTCGCGGGCGTCGTGATCAAGGCCTTTGAGATCCACGCCCAGTGCTGCACCGAAATGCTCCCAGAAGCCTTCACTCTGACGCTCGACGGCTTTCGGGGCCGGAGCTGGCTCGGGTTCAACCGGGGCGACCAGCTCGGGCACCATCAGGCTTTCCATGTCGATGCGCGCGTAGTCGGCACGCTGACGGGAGTCCTCAGGCTTGGCGGTCGGCGCCAACAGTTCGTCGATTTCCGAATAGACGCGCTCTTGCTGTTCGATCGCGTTCAACGGATCAAGGTCGAGGAAGGCGTCGTCCGGAATGATGCTGCCGGCGGCACGCGGACGGCCGACCTCACCGTCGAAGGTCGCCGGGTCACGCACCAGCCGCGCACGAATCTCGAAGTCGCCCAGCACGTAGGTGCTGCCGTGCTCGATGCGCACCGGTTCGCCCTTGTGCAGGCGTGCGCCACTGTCACCGTCCTGGACGCCGTTGCTGCTGGTGTCGGTGAGGAAAAACGTGCCTTCGCGGTAGCTGACAATCGCGTGGTGATTGGACAGATGCCGCTTGCGGTCAGGAATGATCCAGTCGCAGTCCTCGCCCCGCCCGATCACGCCGCCGGCCTGTTTGAAGGTCTTCTGGCACAACTCGGTAGGCACGAACTGCTTGGTGTTCAGCATTTCGAAAACCAGTTCCATGTTTGATGCTCCTTGCGGTCACTTGCCGCGATTGACCGCTTGCGGATCACCCAACGGGCGATAGTCGTTGTCGTTGAATTTGTAATTGCCGCTACAGCCGCCAAGGCCGCATAGAACGACGAGGGTCAGCAGGACAGCGTGCCAGTGACGAACAGACATCAGAGGGTCTCCAGGGGTAGACAAAGCACAAAGCGCCGACCCTTGCGGGCGGCGCTGAAATTAATTCTTTGAGTGGTCTCGAAGGCTCTGCATCGGGGCCTTGAGCCAGACCAGCGAGGCGTACGCACCTCCTGTGGCAAGTGAGCAATTTGTGGTGAGGGAGCTTGCTCCCGCCGGGGTGCGCAGCAGCCCCAAAACCAGACACTGCAGTGCCACAGGGAAACCGAGCTCATCGGGTTGCGACTGCTGCGCAGTCGAGCGGGAGCAAGCTCCCTCGCCACAGGGGAATATTCCGATCCAGAGCACTTCTTCAGGTCAACCATCGAAGTCACCCAGGTTGATATTCAGGCGCCCGAGGCGGTACAGCAGGGTGCGGCGCGGCAGGCCCAGTTCGCGGGCGGCGAGGGTCTGGTTGCCGTCGTTCTTGCGCAGGCAATCAAGCAACAACGTGCGTTCGACTTTCTCCAGGCGCTCGCGCAGATTCAGGCCGCTGTGGTCTTCCGGTATCGGCTCCATGCGCAGGGAGAAATGCTCGGCCAGCAACTCGCCGCCCTCGCACAACAGCACCGCGCGTTCGACCAGTGCCTTGAGTTCGCGCACGTTGCCGGGGAAGGTGTAACCGGACAGGTGCTCCAGCGCCGCGCTCGACCAGCGCACCGGATCACGCTGCAAATACGCGCAGGTCTTGTCGGCAAAGTGCTGAGCCAGTTCGAGGATGTCGCCTTCGCGCTGACGCAAGGCCGGCAGCTCGATCGGGAACTGCGCGAGGCGGTAATACAGGTCCTCGCGGAATTTGCCTTCGCTGACCAGCGTCGACAGATCGCGGTGCGTCGCGGCGATGATGCGCACGTCGATCTTGTGCGTGTCGTTGGAACCCAGCGGGCGAATTTCGCCTTCCTGCAACACGCGCAATATCTTCGCTTGCAGCGACAGCGGCATGTCGCCGATTTCGTCGAGCAACAACGTGCCGCCGTTGGCCGCATCGAACAGCCCCGCGCGGTCACGATCAGCGCCGGTGAAGGCGCCTTTGCGATAGCCGAACAGCTCGCTTTCCAGCAGGTTTTCCGGGACGGCCGCGCAGTTCTGCACGATGAACGCCTGAGAGCGACGCGGGCCGCAATCGTGAATCGCCCGGGCCACGACTTCCTTGCCAGTGCCGGTCTCGCCGCGCAGCAGCACGGTGTACGGGCTGTGCAGGACTTTGCTGATCAGCGAATGGGTCTGGCGCATGGCGGCGCTTTTGCCGATCAAGCCATAACCACTGATGCTCGGCACACTGCGCGCCACCGTGGCCGACTCGGCCAGCGGCTGGCGCAGACGCTGCAGCAAGTGCAATTGACCGAGCACGAACGAGCCGAGCTGACCGAGCGAATCGGCAAAGCCTTGCAGGTCCACACGACGACGGCTGGCGCACAGCAACAAGCCTTCGACCGCTTTGTGCTGATTGACCAGCGGCACGCACAGCAGCGATTGCCACGGTGTCGCCACGGCCGGCAGAAAACTGGTCTCGTGCAGGCTGCCGCTCAGGTCGTCAAGGCACACCACGCGGTTCTGGCACAGGGCAAACTGCAGCAGCTGCTCACCGTTGTAGTCCGCCGGCAGGCTGGTGGCGGCGCGCGGTTGCAGCGCGCCGTCGAGGCATTCGGCGTTCATTCCCAGGCAGGTGTGGGTGGCGTCGAGCAGGTACAGCTGCGTCAGTTCGCAGCCGCTCAACTCGGCCAACCCGCGCACGAAGTCACCCAGCAGCGCAGCACCGTCCGCCGCGCGCGACAGACTGGCAAACTGCGCCAGCAAGGCTTCGGCATAGACCAGTGGCTGCGGCACTTGAGTGAACATCACACCCACCTCAGGCGAACTCGCACGTCACGCTGGCGTTGCCGTCGAGCGTGGCATGCACACGCTTGAGGCTTTCACCGGTGGCCATTGCATCGAGCAAGCGGTCGGCCACCAGCGGCAGCACGTGCTGATCGAGCAAATGGTCGATCAGGCGCGCGCCGCTTTCGCTTTGCGTGCAACGCTCGGACAGGTGATCGACGAGGTTCTGGCACCAGCTGAAATCCAGCTGACGACGGTTGAGGCGTTCGCCCAGACGACCGAGTTTGATCTCGATCAGCTCGCGCAGCACCGGGCCGCCCACCGGGTAATACGGCACCACTTTCATCCGCGCCAGCAGCGCCGGTTTGAAGTGTTTGCTCAGCACCGGGCGAATGGTCTCTTCGAGCAGCTCGGCGGTCGGACGGGCGCCGTCTTCGCAGAGGTCGCTGATCTTGTCGCTACCGAGGTTCGAGGTCATCAGGATCAAAGTGTTGCGGAAGTCGATTTCGCGACCTTCGCCGTCGTTGGCCACGCCCTTGTCGAAGATTTGGTAGAACAGGTTGAGCACGTCCGGATCAGCCTTTTCGACTTCATCGAGCAGCACCACCGAGTACGGCTTCTGGCGCACCGCTTCGGTGAGCATGCCGCCCTCGCCGTAACCGACGTAGCCCGGTGGCGCACCGATCAGACGCGAGACGGTGTGCTTCTCCTGGAATTCGGACATGTTGATGGTGGTGATGAAACGGTCGCCGCCGTACAGCAGGTCAGCCAGGGCCAGCGCGGTTTCGGTCTTGCCGACGCCGCTCGGGCCGACCAGCAGGAACACGCCGACCGGTGCATCAGGTTTGTTCAGACCTGCTGCTGTGGCGCGCATCGAGCGGTCCAGTGCGTGCACGGCTTGCTCCTGACCACGGATGCGCGTGCGCAGGTCGGTGGCGAAACTCGCGACTTTGGCGTTGTGTTCGCGGGCCAGTTGCGCCAGCGGCACGCCGGTCCAGGCGCTGATCACTTCGGCCACCAGACGCGGGCAGACTTCGAAGCTGACCAGACGCTCTTTGACTTGAGCCGCGGTCAGGGCGCTGTGGGTCTGGTGCAGTTCGGCTTCCAGCGCTTCGACGCTCTGGCCTTCCTCGACCTCGGCGGCGATGGTTTCGATCACCGTGCCTTCGGCGTCTTCTTCAACGCTGACGGTCGGCTCGACAGCGGCAGCTTCGCGGGCCTTGGCCAGTTGCTGACGCAGTTCCAGCAGGCGCTCGGCCAGTTGCTTCTGTTCGGTCCACAGACTTTCCAGCGCGACCCTTTCGCTTTCGGCTTCGTCGAGCCGCGCTTCCAGTGCATCCAACGCTTCGTGGTCGATCAACAGACCAGCCTCGGCATCGCGACGCAGAGCCTGACGCTGGCGACCACCTTCAGCCAGTTCGCCACGCAGGCGTTCGAGGCTTTCCGGGGCAGCGGCAAGGCTGATGCGCACGCGAGCACAGGCGGTATCGAGCACGTCGACCGCTTTGTCCGGCAGCTGGCGACCGGCCAGATAGCGGGCCGACAGCTCGGCAGCGGAGACCACCGCGTCATCGCGCAGGTAGATGCCGTGGCTCTTCTCGTAGACCTGCGCCAGACCCCGGAGGATGGTCACTGCTTCGCTGACGGTCGGTTCGTGCAACTGCACCGGCTGGAAACGCCGGGCCAGCGCCGGGTCCTTCTCGAAGTATTTCTTGTACTCGGCCCAGGTGGTGGCGGCGATGGTGCGCAGTTCGCCACGGGCCAGCGCCGGTTTCAGCAGGTTGGCCGCGTCGGAACCGCCGGCATTACCGCCCGCGCCGATCAGGGTGTGGGCTTCGTCGATGAACAGGATGATCGGTTTCGGCGAGGCTTTGACTTCGTCGATCACGCCTTTGAGACGACGCTCGAATTCACCCTTGACGCTGGCGCCGGCCTGCAGCAAGCCCATGTCCAGCGACAGCAGCTCGACGCCCTTGAGCACCTGCGGCACTTCACCGGCCGCGATGCGCGAGGCCAGGCCTTCGACGATGGCGGTTTTACCCACGCCAGCCTCACCGACCACGATCGGGTTGTTCTTGCGGCGACGGGCAAGGATGTCGACCATCTGCCGAATCGCGCCATCGCGGCACAGCACCGGGTCGAGTTTGCCGTCGCGGGCCTGTTGGGTCAGGTTGTGGGTGAAGCGCTGCAGCAGCGATTCGCCCTGCGCCGCCGGCTTGCCGCTGGCGGCCGGTTGCTCCTGTTGCGACAGGGCAAATTCCTTCAGGCGATCGATGTTCAGTTTGGCGAGCAACGGCTGGTAACGGCTGCCGGCGTAGCGCATCGGGTTACGCAGCAGCGCGAGGATCAGCGCGGCGTCTTCCACCGAGGTCTGGCCCAGTTCGAGGTTGGCCACCAGCAGCGCGTCTTGCAGCCACTGCACCAGTTCCGGGGCAAACACCGGGTTGCGCGAGGCGCTGTGTTCAACGCGAGATTGCAGTGCGGCGCTCAGTTCACCGGCATCGACATCCGCATCCTGCAAGGCGCGCGACAGCAAGCCGTTCGGACGCTCCAGCAGGCCCAACAGCAAGTCTTCGACGAGGATCTTGCTGCCGCCACGAGCCACGCAACGTTCGGCCGAACGTTCCAGATCACGACGGGTTTCGGCGTCCAGCGCCTGGATGAGTTGTTGCAGGTCTACGTTGATCATGGCTCACGTCCTTAATGAATTTTGCTGCCCAGGGTGACCACGCCGTCTGCTTTTTCGCAGCCCAGCCAACTGGTCCACCCCAGGCGACAGTCGTTCTTCTCACCAATGCGCAGTTCGCGGATTTCTTCCGGGCGCAGCACCAGGCGAATGTCGTAATCGAGCGGGTCACGCAGGGTGAACCGCACCAGCGCGCACAGCGGCTGGTAACCGAAACCGATCGGCAGGAATTCGTGGAATCGCTCCCAGTCGAGTTCGGTGATGTGAATGCGGAATTTGCCGCTGCGGTCGCGCACCCGCTCGCCCAGCACCAGGTCTTCACCGAGCAGGCTGTTGGCGCGACCGAGGCGGTTGCGCTGCTCGTCGAGGATCTCCACGCGACGCTCGATGCACTGCTCGATGACCAGGTCTTCGTGCTTGAAGTAGTAACGCAGCACGGCTTCGATCAGCGCCGCGGAGTGCGCGCGCAAGCTGAGCAAACCGAGGTACGGCAGCAGGCGTTTCCAGTTCAGCTCCTTGGCCTTGCGGATCTCGTCACCACCCAGACCGATCAGCGCGAACAGCTGCGAAGAGAACGGGTCGATCGCGCCGCTCTGGAAGCTGGCGCGATAGCGGTATTTGCGCCAGATCGGCAGCATCAGTCGTTGCAGGCGATGGTGGAACAGGTCGAGGAAGTTGCGCGTCGGGTTGCCGTCCTCGCTGTCGCCCAGCGCTTGTTCGCCGTAGAACGCCGGCAGCGGCGAACCCGAGCCGACCAGCCCGATCAGGTTGAAACGCATGCGTGCGCGCATCTGCCCGTGCTCTTCGAAAAACTCCACGCGATCAACGTCGCTGCGCGGAAAGCCCAGGCTCGGGTTGGCCTGAAACTCCACCTGATCGTACAGATCGTCTTCGCTCAGGTACGGGTGCGCCTCGCGCAGCCGGTCGATCACCAGCAGCACGGCCTGAAACAGCGAGTACTCGCGTATTACCTTGGTCAGCCCGCTTAAAGCAGGGGCTGCAGGCCCATACGTGGTGTCCATTGGTACACCTCTCCCTGTGTGCTTTTTACCCGCAACTCGTGGTACGAATTGAGACTGGCGTAAAGCGCGAAAAACTCGTTAAGAACCGAGGCGAAAACGAACAGGTCGCCTTCGCCGATATACCCTTCCGGGTCGATGGTCAGTTCGGTGCGCAGACCACGTACCGGCAAGCCACGGTGCAGCCGGTCGACGTGGTGGTGCTTGATGTGCTTGAGGCCGCCGAGCAGGCGTTTGCTGACCTTTTCTGCGTGCTGGTCGTAGTAGCGCGGCAGGTCGTAGGTTTCGAGAATCACCTTCAACGCGTTGACGTCGGCCAGCGACAGATAGTTGAGCGACATGTTGCTGATCAGCTTCCACAGGAAGTCACGGTTCAGCGGCGGCGCAAAGCTCGACGTGGCCGGGGTGATGTTGCGGAAACTGAGGAACTCCGGGGTCTCTTCACAGGCCATGCAGATGTCGCCGAGCTTGAGCTTGCGCGGCAGGTTCTGGTTGGTGCAGATCAGCTCGATCGACAGGGTTTCGTGGGCTTCGGTGTGGCGGATGCCGAAGCTCAGGTAGGTGTCGAGGCCGTCATGCAGCAACGACGAACGCTGGCGGATGCTGTAATGCGGACGGCTGTTGGGCACGTCGAAACTCGGGTCATGCTCGAAGGATTCGAACGGCACGTACTCCTGATAACCGAGGCCGCCGGGCTTCCAGCCGGTGACGGTTTCCACCGAGAACACGCCGCAGTTTTCCAGATCGTATTCCGCCGGCAGCAGCAGGTATTCATCCTGTTTGCCATCGAGGCGGATCGGCAGCGCGTCGTGGGCGAACAGGTTGGCAATCGGCGTGCAGAACAGCTTCACGTTATCCAGGGTCGGCCGCATGCGCATGATGCCGCTCTTGCGAATATCGAAACGCAACTCCAGGCCGCGCATCTGCTTGAGGGTGTCTTCCGGCAGCGCCTTGAGAATGTCCAGACCGTTGACGTCGACAAACAGGAACTTGTCCTGGAAGGCGAAGTATTCCTGCAGGTAGCGATAGCCACGGAAGGTGTTCAGCGGATACGGGATCAACGCTTCTTCTTCGGCAAAGCCCACTGGCTTGACCCGGTCACCCGGAATCTTGAACGCCATCGGCTTGCCCGCCACGCCATCGATTGGCTTGCCGGCGCCGTCGAGCGGGATCAGCTCGATGCCTTCCAGGTTGCGCAGCAGACTCAGGTAGAGCATCTGGCTGATGTAGCGCTCGCCGGCAAAGTGCAGGCGCAGCTTGCTCAGTTCCAGCTCACCGAGGTGACCGTCGGCGCTCATCTCCAAACGCAGACTGAGCAGCGAACCGTCGCCCTTCACCGAGTAGTTCAGCGCGGCCAGATCCAGCGGCAAGACTTCGGTCGGGTAGCAGGTGCGGAAGCGGCAACGCACGTCTTCGATCGGTTTGCTTTCGATCGGCGTATCGCGCTCGACCACCAGCGCCGGCCCCGAACGCTTCAGCGGATCAAACTGCAAAATGCTGAATGCCGGCAGCGGACGCATGTAGTTCGGCCACAGCAGTTGCATCAGCGAGTGGCTGAGCTCCGGCAACTCGTCATCGAGCTTCTGCCGCAGACGCCCGGTGAGGAACGCAAAACCTTCCAGCAACCGCTCCACATCCGGATCCCGCCCGGCCTGGCCCAGGAACGGCGCCAACGCCGGACTACGCTCGGCGAAACGGCGACCGAGTTGGCGCAGTGCGGTGAGTTCGCTTTGGTAGTAGTGGTTAAAGGACACGGGTTACCTGCCTGGTAGTGAAACTCATGGAATAACTGTCCTGCGGATTACGCTCGATGTCCGACCTGGTCATTGGATTGCACCTGCAGGCTGACTTGGCTGAATGCGACCTGCGATGTTTCGCAAAGCCCAACGCAACTCGATGACTTGAGTGGTGAGGATCGCCAGCAACGTGACGCAGCCTTGAGCTACGCCGTAAAACAGGGCTCTTAACGGGTTGTCGGGTAGCATCCAGAGCAGGATGAAGCCCACCATCAGAAAAAGGATGGCCAGCTTGGCGACCAGACCTGGAATCAGCGCAACGATCAGGTTGACGCCCAGAAAAATGTAAAACAGTGCGTAAGTCGCAATGCCGATGGCGACACCATGGGAGGTAAATCCGCCGTTAAAAAGCCTGTAAGCATGCACAACCGCGTCATTCAAAAATGCATACGCCACGCATCCGAGAGCGTGGATTAATAGGCATAGGGCGAGACGAACGTAGCTGTTCATACTGCTATCAATTTTCCAGAATCTCGTAGGGTGTATTACTGATGAAAATATTCAGCCAGTTTTCTTCCCATTGCGGCATGGAAATTACAAAAGCCTTATCTTTCTTTTCGAAGGTGATCCAAGTAATTCCAACCTCAGCATCATCTTCGAATGTGCGCATATCCAACGACTGCGTATCATACAACGGGGTTCGATATACCTTCCCTGGCTCTTTCGAGTCGATAACTCTTAGATACGCCATACCGCCAAGCATAAAGATCCTGCCGACACGCACATTCTCAATTGTGTAGCGGCCCGAGGGGCTAGCTGTAGTTGTACTTGCGGGATACCCTAGCATTGAATTTACGCAATAAACGAGCAATGCAATCAACACCAAGAGCAAACTGACAGGCACTAGCCATTTCTTTTTAAGCGTAGTCATTTTTTCGCCACACCCACTTCAACAGCGATTGTACATGAGCAAAAAATGCGCATCATTTATTCCAAACATTAATAACTGTCACGGGAACATTCTGATATTTGATATCAGACAAAACCTGGAAATCACCGCCTTTTTTAAATTCTGTTCGATATTTTAAAAAATGAGAATTCGTAATATAGAAATAACGCGAGCTTTCTATTTCCCGAAACATCGCCTGAGAGTCTTCTGCACTGATATAGGGGTTTGAAGCGATGTCTGACTTCATCTGCGCCGCACCGGCATTTGCAGTGGCCGCATAAGCCGGGTTAGCTATACCATCGAAGTTCCAGAACCCCAATGGCTGACTGAAATTGTCATCCGGTGCGTCATTGAAGTCATAGGCGTCCTCAGCGTAAAAACCGATTCGCTCCACAAACAGTTGAATGCTGTCTACGGAAACAACCAACTTCCCCTCTGGAAATACGCGGACGTTAAAGTTTGCCAGCGCAGCTCGCAATTCATCAGTCTTCTCTATTAAACCGAACTTAACTGCTCGATTATTACTGTATCCAAACTCTTCAACCTTCCTGGCGCTCGCAAACTTAAAAGGATAGACACCCGGCGCCGAGCCAAGATACTTATCTTTAATCTTCTTGCTTATATTATTGCGGCCTGCAGGATTATCCCAGGCTGACTTAAGCTCTTCAATGACAGCTTTCGCAGGTTCAAACTTTTCCAACCAAGCCATTTTTACGATGGTGTCATTTACGTAGGCGATGTCAGCAAGAGCAATATGGTCTTTAACCTCTTTACTCATGGCACCATCGGCAGTTGGCCATGGTTTGCCATCAAACCAATGGCGCATCAGCTTCGCAGCAACTGGCCACTTCATCTTATCCATTGCATCAGGTATATCTGTGATTTTGAATTGACGGACAGCTGCAGACTTACCAGTTTGGTTACTGGCCGGCGTCAGACTTGATGCTATTTTCGTATCCGCCATAACAAAATCCTTTTATCCAATTACGACTTCAGATTGCTGTTCAATAATCAACTCATAGGACTCCGCTACAGAGGACGAGATTTTTTGCGTCTTCCCGTCGGCTCCCGTGACGCCACTGATAACTTTCCCCGAGGCGGTTTTGAAACTGTATGCCACTCCCGCCAATGGCTTCCCGGAGTCCTGACAATTGATGACGTAGTGCTCGTTAAACGGCCACTTGATCTCCACCGGCAAAGGCGGCACAAACGGCGCCGGCGAATGCGAATTGCCGATAATCACCGTCCCGGAACCCGCCGTGACTTTGTTGCCATGGGTCCCCACTGAATCAACCGTGGCGGCCGGTTTGCCATTGATCAAAACCGTGGTCGCCAGATCGCCAACCAACGCACCACCACACGCCGAGGCATCGCCTTGGCGGGCGGCCGCGAGGCCGTCGAAGAACACGTCGCCGGATCCGGCGGCGATCGGGTTGGTACCGTGGCCAGGAAGTGGGCAAGCGGTGGGGTCGGATACGCGTGCTGCGGGTTTGCCAGACATCGGGAATCTCCTTAGGTGACCTTCACTTGACCGCTGCCATCCAGGCGCGCGGAAAAACTGACCTGACGCTTGAAACCCTCGACTTCCAGCAGGCCTTCGATGCTGAAGGCCAGCCGTAGCTGGTCGTGGTCACGCGGCAGGGAAATGACACGCACGTTGCTCAGGCGCGGCTCGTAGGCTTCGATGAAGTTTTCGATGGCCAGACGGGCCTGACTCAGGGAGTCGTGCAGGCTCAGACGCATGTCATTGAGATCGGGCAACCCGTAGTCGGCCAGCGTTTGCACGCTGCCGGCCCGGGTGCTGAGCATTTTGGCCAGATGGGCAGCCACTGACGCCATGGCACAAGCCTCAAGGCTGTTGCCCTTGCGTAGTTCCGCGTCGCCGTTGAGGCGCTCGAACAGGCTGCCGTATCCGTCCATGAGTCGCTCTTACTCTTTGTCCAGCTTGCCAACCAGCGACAGGGTGAAATCGGCACCCATGTACTTGAAGTGCGGACGCACGTTCAAGCTGACGCGGTACCAGCCCGGCTCGCCTTCAACGTCGCTGACGATCACTTGCGCAGCGCGCAGCGGACGACGGCCACGCACTTCGGCGCTCGGGTTTTCCTGGTCGGCCACGTATTGGCGGATCCACTTGTTCAGTTCCAGCTCGAGGTCGGTACGCTCTTTCCACGAACCGAGTTGCTCGCGCTGCAGCACTTTCAAGTAGTGAGCCAGGCGGTTGACGATCATCATGTACGGCAGTTGGGTGCCGAGCTTGTAGTTCAGCTCTGCCGCCTTGCCTTCTGCGCTGATGCCGAAGAACTTCGGCTTCTGCACCGAGCTGGCGGAGAAGAACGCCGCGTTGTCGGAGCCTTTGCGCATGGTCAGGGAAATGAAGCCTTCCTCGGCCAGTTCGTATTCACGGCGGTCGGAGACCAGAACCTCGGTCGGGATCTTGGTTTCGATTTCGCCCATGCTTTCGAAATGGTGCAGCGGCAGATCTTCAACCGCGCCACCGCTCTGTGGGCCGATGATGTTCGGGCACCAGCGGAATTTGGCGAAGCTGTCGGTCAGCTTGGTGCCGAACGCGAACGCGGTGTTGCCCCACAGGTAGTGCTCGTGGCTGTTGGCAACGGTTTCCTTGTACACGAACGATTTGACCGGGTTTTCTTCCGGATCGTACGGGTTACGCAGCAGGAAACGCGGCACGGTCAGGCCAACGTAACGGGAGTCTTCGGAAGTACGGAAGCTCTGCCATTTGGCGAATTGCGGGCCTTCGAAGTGGTCTTTCAGATCTTTCAGATCCGGCAGGCCGGTGAAGCTTTCCAGACCGAAGAATTTCGGGCCGGCCGCGGCGATGAACGGCGCGTGGGACATGCAGGAAACGCTGGCCACGTACTGCATCAGTTTCACGTCCGGCGAGCTTGGGGACATGAAGTAGTTGGCGATGATCGCGCCGACTGGCTGACCACCGAACTGGCCGTATTCAGCGGTGTAGATGTGCTTGTACAGGCCCGACTGCATGACTTCCGGCGAATCTTCGAAATCGTCCAGCAAGTCTTCTTTGGAGACGTTGAGGATTTCGATCTTGATGTTTTCGCGGAAGTTGGTGCGGTCGACCAGCAACTGCAGGCCACGCCACGACGATTCCAGCGCCTGGAAATCCGGGTGGTGCAGGATTTCGTCCATCTGACGGCTGAGCTTGGCATCGATCTCGGCGATCATGCGGTCAACCATGGCTTTCTTGACCGGCTCACCGTTGTTCTGCGGCTTGAGCAGTTCTTCGATGAACGCCGACACGCCACGCTTGGCGATGTCGTAGGCTTCGTCGTCCGGGGTCAGACGGGTTTCGGCGATGATGCTGTCGAGAATGCTGTATTCGCCGCTTTCGGCGCTCTTCTCTTGTGCTGCGCTAGTGCTCATTGTGTTGGCTTCCTTGGCTGGAGTCTCAGGCGTCCGGGGCTGCGGCGTTCAGGCCCAGCTCACCGAGTACGCGACCGCGGGATTCGTCGTCGGCGAGCACGCCTTCGATCGCTTTACGGAACGCAGGTGCGTTACCCAGCGGGCCTTTGAGGGCCACCAGCGCATCGCGCAGTTCCATCAGTTTTTTCAGCTCAGGCACTTGCTCGACCAGGCTGGCCGGGTTGAAGTCCTTCATCGAATTGACGCGCAATTGCACAGCCAGCTCGTCGGCCTCGCCATCTTCCTGCAGACGGTTCGGCACGCTCAGCGTCAGACCCAGTTCTTGCTTGGCCAACACTTCGTCGAAGGTCATCTTGTCGATGCTGATCGGCTTGCGATCTTCGATTTTGCGATCGTCCTTGCGGTGGGTGTAGTCACCGATTGCCAGCAGCTTCAGCGGCAGTTCAATCTCTTCCTGAGCACCGCCGGTGGCGGGTTTGAAGGTGACGTTGATGCGTTCCTTGGGGGCTACCGAGCCTTCTTTGGCCATGGCTTTTCTCCTTGCGGTTGTGGCCCTGGGGCCTATTCGAGTACCACTTCGAGATCGAGGTGGCACAGCCTGCGATAAATCTCTTCCTTGCGTTCACGCACTGCATGGTTCTGCGGCAACAGCTCGCAGCAACTGTGCAGCAGGTGCAGCACTTCCAATGCAAGATCGGGCTCCCAGGCGTGCAGGCCTGAGTCCTGTAATGTCTGATCGAGGGTTTCGAGCTGGTTCTTGGCCAGTTCGTATTTCTTGGCCATGAAGCACAGCCGCGCGAGGGCGAACTGCCAGAAGAACCGCTCGCGCCCGCCGTGAGCCGTTTGCAGCCCTTGCTTGAGCGTCTGCACGGCAGGCTTGAGGCCTTCCTTGCGCAGCAGCGGCAGCACTTCCTGCAGGGCCTTTTCCCAGGCGGGCTGGGTTTCGACGTCGTCGGTTTCGACCTTGCGCGGCGCGCTGGCGCTTTGCAGGTGCGGCATGACATTGCCGGCGATCCACGCCCGAGTGGACGGATCGGCAAACGGCGCGCCGTCATGGAAGCGACATTCGATGATGCCGGGCAGGCGCTGAACCAAAAGCGCGAAGTGGATTTCCACTTCGCGCATTGCCATCTCGGCGTTGAGGTTCTGGAGACATTCCCAGACCATCCTCTGGCCATCGAACCAGAACGGCGCCTTCGCCAGGCTCGCCTCCAGTTCCACCAGCAGGTCGGCGTATTTGCCTTGATCGAAGCGATCCTGATACTGCTTGAGTTTGTCCACCGGCAGACCGCGCAACACGGTGATCTGCTCGGCGTTGCGCTCGGGCACCGCGTCGATCGGCAGCCACAGCAAGGTGCGGTTCAGACGCAGGGCGCGCAGGTCGGTGGCCTTCTGCTTGAGCCACCAGGCACACAACGGACGCGCGCTTTCCTGCTGGGCGCGCAGTGCCTTGTAAGCATCTTTTTCGTTGTCGATCGGTGCGCCGGGGGTCAGCAACTGGCTCGCGGCCTGCTTGACCTGCGCCACCGCTGCGCCCACCACACCGGGGGCCGGCTGATTGTCGGCGGCACGCTGGATCATGGTTTTCAGGCGACGCGAGAGCGGCAGCAACAGCGGCGCGTCGTCGCCCAGGTGCTCGGTGCACGCGGCATCGAGCCCGGCCAGATGCTCGGACAACTGCCGAAACATCGGCAGCTGTTCCTTGATCGCGATGTTTTCGGTGAGCACCTGCTCCAGACGCGGCACCAGCCAGCCGATGGCGGCGGCACGGGTGCGCGGTTTGAGCGGGTGAACGTCGGTCCAGTGGTTTTCCGACAGATGGTGCAGCAGACCGAGGCCGGCCAGCAGCCCGGGGAAGGATTCACGCTGGTACAACGACCAGGTCAGCCAGGCGCCGACACGCAAATCCTTGGATTGGGTGCGCAGCAGGTTTTCGCTGTTTTCGCGGATTTTCAGCCAGTCGATCTGCCCGCTTTCGTGCATCGACGAGGCTTTGGCCAGCTCGCTTTCCAGCGCCTCGAATTCGCTCGAAAAACGAACGTCTTCGCCCGCGAAATTCTCTTTGGAAACAGAGACTTTTGCGAGTTCGAGGTAATGGGCGGAAAGTTTGCTTGAGTAGGACATCCATGGCCTTTATTCAGGATTACAGTCAGGCGCCTATTGGAGTTACCGCGGCGCGGGACAGTATCGAAGAGCGGTGAAGCGACTCATCCAATTGAGATGTGCTCTTTCAAGTGGGCGCATCGTAATCACTATGATGGCCACTAGCAAGCATCTGATTAAACAACAAGACGAAGTGTTCAGTGGAGCGTGTAAGAGATCGCCCTCTATATGGCAGGGGAATCCCTGATGGCGAATTATATTGCGCGCATTTGCCTCGCCCCCTCAGAACCCTTGATCCAGAGCGGCCTAACCCGCTCTGTGCGAATCGCCTCGAACACCCGTCCCAATACACGGCGGCAAGCATGACAACTCTCGTAAGAAATAGAAGTAGGACTCTTCCGAAAATTCGCGGAATTTTACAAACAATTCGCTGACGACAACGCCGAACAACAAAAGTGCCATCAATTTGATGGCAATTCATTTTTCTGAAACTTTATTCAGCTCATGAATGCTGTACTTCAGTGCCAACTCAATAATTATCGAAGTGCGACCGTCCAACATTCCCTTCAATCCGAACCAGCGTTTCACGCCCAGAATGTTCTCACGAATTTCAGAGATACTTCTTACATCAATTTATTTCCTGCATTGCCAGCTTGCCTTGAAAACTCTCTTAACCCGGCTATGCCGACCAAGCGGGTTGACTGTTGAGCCACAGTCACAAAAGCTGCGTCTCATTTGGCGCCTGAAACGGAGCCGCCCAGGAGCTTTACCTCATGGAATTGAAACCCCTGCTTTTCGCAGCACTGATGTCGCTACCCGTCACTCAAGCCTCCGCAGATACCCCACCACTGGACGGTCATTACTATCTGACCGGCGCAATGGAAATGGGCGCCGAATTGCTGCTGCGCAAGGACGGCACGTTTGACGCAGGCGTGGCATATGGCAGTGCTGACGGCTTTGCCAAAGGCACCTGGCAGGTGGAGAACAACACCGTGACACTGAAGAGCGAGACCAAAGCGGCGTCAAACAGCGATTTATCCGGCCTGTTTCAGGATCTGCAACTGGCAATCGAGCCGAACTGCCTGGCCGTGGATTTCGGCAACGGCAAGGCCTGTTTCCGACGTCAGTAAGCCGATTGGCAGCCACAAAAAATGGGCACCCGACCGCAATCGGTGTGCCCATTTTTATTGCAGTTCTCCCTGCTTGTCAGGGAGTTCGCCGCAACTTAAGGATTGACGCTGTCTTTCAACGACTTGCCTGGCTTGAATGCAACAGTGTTGCTGGCCTTGATTTTCACCGGTTCGCCGGTTTGCGGGTTCTTGCCGGTGCGGGCGCCGCGGTGGCGTTGCAGGAAGGTGCCGAAGCCCACCAGCGTGACGCTGTCCTTGCGGTGCAGAGCGCCGGTGATTTCTTCGAGGACGGCGTTGAGCACGCGGTTGGCCTGTTCTTTGGTCAGATCCGCTTTTTCAGCGATTGCAGCGGCGAGTTCTGGTTTACGCATTAGTGAAGCCCCTTTGACGGTTTTTTGTTGTTATGTCCGTGCTGTTCTCGTTGGAACAGCGCCCAAGGCGCCGCAGGCTCTACTCTGCGGCAGACGGGAGTGAGAATGGCACGCGGATACCGGCGGCGCCAGTCTCCCCGCGACCTTTGTAGGGGCAAAAGCGGGGTGATTCCGACAGAACGACCGGTATTTACGCCAGCAGGGGCGGAAGCTGTTTGTTCAGGGCGAGTTTTTCCATCACCGCCGCGCCGGTCAGCGCGTAACCGAGCAACTGACCCTCGGCACTGTGGCACAGGGCCTTGATGTCGGCGCCCTGCCCTTCGACGGTCCAGACACCTTCGCTGCCCCGAGGCGGTGGCGACACGACCAACGGGCATACCGGGGTTTTCACCGTGATCGGCATCGCGCCGTAGCTCACGGCTGTCGGATTGCCGGCCAGGGTTTGTGCCAGCGCACGCGCACAGCTCATGAGGGGCATCACGTACAACAGATTCAGCCCATCGACCTCGGCGCAGTCGCCCAGGGCGTAGATATTGGCGTGGGACGTTTTCAAATAACGGTCGACGACAACGCCGCGATTGACCTGCACCCCGGCAGCCGCCGCCAGATCGATGCGCGGACGCAGGCCGATAGCCGACACCACCACATCGCAGGCAATCACCTGGCCGTCGGACAGATGCGCTTCCAGCCCATCCGCGACTTTTTGCAGGCGGGTGAGCACCGGGCCAAGGTGAAAACGCGCGCCCAGGCTTTCCAGCCCGGCCTGCACGGCGGCCGCAGCGGCCGGGTGCAGCAGCATTGGCATCACTTGCTCGCACGGCGCCACCAGTTGCACCTCGTAGCCGCCGAGGATCAGGTCGTTGGCGAATTCGCAGCCGATCAGGCCCGCTCCCAGCAGCAACACGCGGCGCTTGCCAGCAGCGGCGGCACGAAAGCGTGCGTAGTCTTCGAGATCGTTGATCGGGAATACCCGTTCGGCGCCATCGCCTTCGATCGGCACCCGCACGGTTTCCGCGCCCCAGGCGAGGATCAGGTCGCGGTAGTACACCGCTTCTTCGCCGATCCACAGGCGCTTGTGGCCGGCGTCGATGCCGCTGATGCGCGTGTGGGTGCGCACTTCGGCCTTCAATTGCTCGGCCATGGCGCCGGGTTCGGCCATGCTCAGGCCATCGGCGTCCTTGTTCTTGCCGAAACCGGTGGAGAGCATCGGTTTGGAGTATGAGCGGCCATCATCTGCAGTAATCAGCAGCAGCGGGGTTTCGCTGTCGAGCTTGCGAAACTCCCGGGCCAGGTTGTAGCCCGCCAGGCCGGTGCCGATGATGACGACAGGTGCGCTCATGCCTTACTCCTTGTTGGTGCTTAGTTGATTTCGATCATTTCGAAGTCGAGTTTGCCGACGCCACAGTCCGGGCACAGCCAGTCTTCCGGCACGTCCTGCCACAGCGTGCCCGGCGCGATGCCGTCATCCGGCCAACCGTCAGCTTCGTTGTAGATCAGGCCGCAGACGATGCATTGCCACTTTTTCATTCAGGTACTTCCTCAGGATTCAGGCTTTGGTCGGCGCGGACGGTCGATGGTGGTTGCGCTGCCGTCCGGCTCAGGGCGTTTTGTACTGAGGGTGCCGGGCAGATGCAAGCCTGTTCGGCGCAACGGCGACCCGGATCCATCAAATTCGCAACACGCCATGTTAAGCTCGCCGCCTCATTTGCGGCCAATAATGACTCATTGTGCACCATTCAAATGCCTGCCCGGCCCCGCTCTGGCTGACTCAAAGCCGACTGACGCCCCTTCCCGATTCGTTGACCCTGAACTGGTTGTTCGACGAAGGCTCGCTGACCCGCCGCCTGACGCGGCTGTCGAATGACGGCTTCAGCGTCACACCGTTGTTCGAAGGCTGGGACACTCTGCGCAGTGACGAATGCGCGGCGCTGGATCTGGCCGAAGGCAGCGAAGGCTGGGTGCGCGAGGTGTATCTGCGCGGTCACGGCGAGGCCTGGGTGTTCGCCCGTAGCGTGGCGTCACGCGCCGCCCTGCAAGGCGACGGCTTGCACATGGACGAACTGGGCAGCCGCTCGCTGGGCGAACTGCTGTTTTGCGACCACGCCTTCCAGCGCCGCGCCATCGAGGTCTGCCACTACCCGCAGGACTGGCTGCCGTCAGAATGCCGCGCGCCGGAACTATGGGGCCGCCGCTCGCGCTTCGACCGTGGCGCCCTGAGCGTGCTGGTGGCGGAGATTTTCCTGCCGACGCTGTGGAGCACCGCCCGCGCCCATCCGGAGAACTGCTGATGTACCAGAGCCTGCTCAAGTCCCTGAACCGCTTGAATCCGCGCGCCTGGGATTTCATTCAGTTGACGCGCATGGACAAGCCGATCGGCATTTACCTGCTGCTGTGGCCGACGCTATGGGCGCTATGGATTGCCGGTAAGGGCTCGCCTTCGCTGGCCAATATCGTGATTTTTGTCCTCGGCGTGGTACTGACCCGCGCCGGGGGTTGCGTGATCAACGACTGGGCGGATCGCAAGGTTGATGGCCACGTCAAACGCACCGCGCAACGACCGCTGGCCAGCGGCAAGATCAGTTCGAAAGAGGCGCTGGTGTTCTTCGCGTTGCTGATGGGCGTGAGCTTCCTGCTGGTGCTGTGCACCAATGCGCCGACCATCTGGTTGTCGCTGGGCGGTCTGGCGCTGGCGTTCACCTACCCGTTCATGAAGCGGTACACCTATTACCCGCAAGTGGTGCTCGGCGCAGCGTTCTCATGGGGCATGCCGATGGCGTTCACCGCTGAAACCGGTGAACTGCCCGCCGCCGCGTGGCTGCTGTGGATCGCCAACCTGTTGTGGACGGTGGGTTACGACACCTATTACGCGATGACTGACCGTGATGACGACTTGAAGATCGGCGTGAAATCCACGGCGATTCTGTTTGGTGATGCGGATCGGGTAATCATCCTGACCCTGCAGACGCTGTCATTGGGCTGTCTGCTGCTGGCCGGGTCGAAGTTCGAGCTGGGGACGTGGTTCCATCTCGGCCTGCTGGTGGCCGCGGGCTGTTATGCGTGGGAGTTCTGGTACACCCGCGATCGCGACCGCATGCGTTGCTTCAAGGCGTTCTTGCACAACCATTGGGCCGGATTGGCGATTTTTGTCGGGATCGTGCTGGATTACGCGTTGCGCTGATCCACAAAAACCTGTGGAAGCGAGCCTGCTCGCTCCCACAGGAACGTAGTTGCTGCAGGAATCAGTGTTTAGGCATGTGCCACATGTCCTTGAACCCTTCCCCCTTCATGTCGCCCGGTTTTTCATCCATTTTGAAGGTGTAAAGCGGCTTGCCGTCATATGCCCACTGCATGGTGCCGTCATCACGCTTGATGGGGGTGAATTTGCCTTCAGCCTTGGCACCCGCCGGCGCCATCATCGGCGGCCAGTTCTTCGCGCAATCGCCGTTGCACATCGATTTACCGCCCGTGTCCTTGTCGAAGGTGTACACGGTCATGCCTTTGTGATCGGTCATCATGCCGTCTTTCATCATGACCGGGTCAGCGGCGAACGCCATCGACGGTAATGCAACGGCAGCAGCCATTAGCAGGGCTTTGAAAGAAGCAGTCATTTGAGTCATGGAAACCTTCTTTTGTGGTTGTCAGGATTCGGACTTAGAGCTTAGCCCAGGATCACGCCAACCGCCGGGCGACTAAAATACTGTCACACGACTGCAATAATTCCGTTATCTAATGCGGCGCAAGACAGTTAAATGACAAGAGGATTAAGGCATGGTTGGCAGGAGCATTCTGATCGTCGACGACGAAGCGCCCATTCGCGAAATGATCGCCGTTGCGTTGGAAATGGCCGGCTATGACTGCCTCGAGGCGGAGAACTCGCAGCAGGCACACGCCATCATCGTTGACCGCAAACCGGACCTGATCCTGCTCGACTGGATGCTGCCCGGCACCTCCGGCATCGAACTGGCCCGCCGCCTCAAGCGTGACGAGCTGACCGGGGACATCCCGATCATCATGCTCACCGCCAAGGGCGAAGAGGACAACAAGATCCAGGGGCTTGAAGTCGGCGCCGACGACTACATCACCAAGCCGTTTTCCCCACGCGAACTGGTCGCCCGCCTCAAGGCTGTGCTGCGCCGCGCCGGCCCGACCGATGGCGAAGCGCCGATCGAAGTTGGTGGCCTGTTGCTCGACCCGATCAGCCACCGTGTGACCATCGACGGCCGTCCGGCCGAGATGGGCCCGACCGAATACCGTCTGCTGCAATTCTTCATGACCCACCAGGAACGCGCCTACACGCGCGGGCAGTTGCTGGATCAGGTCTGGGGCGGCAACGTCTATGTTGAAGAGCGCACCGTCGACGTGCACATCCGGCGCCTGCGCAAAGCCCTCGGCGATGCCTACGAAAATCTGGTACAAACCGTGCGCGGCACCGGCTACCGGTTTTCCACCAAGGCCTGATCCGACCGCCAGACTCGCTGACAAGGACCGTATTTTCCGTGAATCAAAACTGGCATGGCACCCTGATTCGCCACATGCTGTTGCTGGTCACCGCCTGCCTGGTGATCGGCTTGATCAGCGGCTATTACGGCTGGAGCCTCGCTGCAGGCCTGGGCCTGTATCTGGCCTGGACGCTCAAGCAACTGCTGCGCCTGCACGAATGGCTGCGTCTGCACCAACCCGATGAAGCACCGCCCGATGGCTATGGCCTGTGGGGCGAGGTGTTCGACAGCATCTACCACCTGCAACGCCGCGACCAACGGGTACGCGGACGCCTGCAAGCGGTGATCGACCGGGTACAGGAGTCCACCGCCGCGCTCAAAGATGCAGTGATCATGCTCGACAGCGACGGCAACCTGGAATGGTGGAACCGCGCCGCCGAAACCCTGCTCGGCCTCAAGACCCCGCAAGACAGCGGCCAACCGGTGACCAACCTGGTGCGCCATCCGCGCTTCAAGGAATACTTCGAGCAGGACAGCTACGCCGAACCGCTGGAGATCCCTTCGCCGACCAATGATCGTGTGCGCATCCAGCTGTACCTCACGCGTTACGGCAACAACGAGCATCTGATGCTGGTGCGCGATGTCACGCGCATCCATCAACTGGAACAGATGCGCAAAGACTTCATCGCCAACGTCTCCCACGAACTGCGCACGCCGCTGACGGTGATCTGCGGCTACCTGGAAACCCTGCTCGACAATGTCGAGGAAGTGAATCCGCGCTGGAGCCGCGCCCTGCAGCAGATGCAGCAACAGGGCGGACGCATGCAGACGCTGCTCAACGACCTGCTGTTGCTGGCGAAGCTGGAAGCCACCGATTACCCGTCGGACAATCAGCCGGTGCAGATCGATACGCTGCTGCAATCGATCAAGAGCGACGCCCAGCAGTTGTCCGGGCAGAAAAACCAGAAAATCACCCTCGAAGCCGATGGCAAGATCCTGCTCAAGGGCAGCGAGGCGGAACTGCGCAGCGCCTTCTCCAACCTGGTGTTCAACGCTGTGAAGTACACCCCGGCCGAGGGCAACATCCGCATTCGCTGGTGGGGCGACGAGCAAGGCGCGCACCTGAGCGTGCAGGACTCCGGAATCGGCATCGACAGCAAGCACCTGCCGCGCCTGACCGAACGCTTCTACCGTGTCGACTCCAGTCGCAACTCCAACACCGGCGGCACCGGGCTGGGCCTGGCAATCGTCAAACACGTGTTGCTGCGCCACCGCGCACGGATGGAGATCAGCAGCGTGCCTGGTCATGGCAGCACGTTCACCTGCCACTTCGCCCCGGCCCAGGTGGCCCAGGCACGGGCCATCAGCGCCGCCGAGTGATACCGGCCAGCACGCGCCACTAGGCAATCGCCAAGTCAGCCGCTACATTGGCTGACTTGCGTCTGCCTTTCAGGCGCGATTTTTTCTCTCTTACGAATCACACGGAACCTGCAAAACTCCATCATGGACCCTTCCCCTGGCTTGTCCCTCGCTACGATTTTCGCCGATTTCGGCATGATTCTTTTCGCTCTGATCCTGGTGTTGCTCAACGGCTTCTTCGTTGCGGCGGAATTTGCCATGGTCAAACTGCGCTCGACCCGGGTCGAGGCCATCGCCGACAAGAACGGCTGGCGCGGGCACATCCTGCGCACCGTTCACAGTCAACTGGATGCGTACCTCTCGGCCTGTCAGCTCGGTATCACCCTCGCCTCCCTCGGCCTGGGCTGGGTCGGTGAACCGGCGTTCGCGCACCTGCTCGAGCCGCTGCTGAGCGCGGTCGGCGTGCAGTCGCCGGAAGTGGTCAAAGGCATTTCGTTCTTTACCGCGTTCTTCATCATTTCCTACCTGCACATCGTGGTCGGTGAGCTGGCGCCCAAGTCATGGGCGATCCGCAAACCCGAGCTGCTGTCGCTGTGGACGGCAGTGCCGCTGTACCTGTTCTACTGGGCGATGTACCCGGCGATCTACCTGCTCAACGCCAGCGCCAACGCGATTCTGCGCATCGCCGGCCAGGGCGAACCCGGCCCGCATCACGAGCATCATTACAGCCGCGAAGAACTGAAACTGATCCTGCACTCCAGCCGTGGTCAGGACCCGAGCGACCAAGGCATGCGCGTGCTGGCCTCGGCAGTGGAGATGGGCGAACTGGAGGTGGTCGACTGGGCCAACTCCCGCGAAGACCTGATCACCCTCGAATTCAACGCGCCGCTGAAAGAAATCCTCGCGATGTTCCGTCGCCACAAGTTCAGCCGTTACCCGGTGTACGACAGCGAGCGCCAGGAGTTCGTCGGCCTGCTGCACATCAAGGACCTGCTGCTGGAACTGGCGGCGCTGGACCACATTCCCGAGTCGTTCAACCTGGCCGAGCTGACCCGCCCGCTGGAGCGCGTGTCGCGGCACATGCCGCTGTCGCAGCTGCTGGAGCAGTTCCGCAAGGGCGGCTCGCACTTCGCCGTGGTCGAAGAGGCCGACGGCAACATCATCGGCTACCTGACCATGGAAGACGTGCTGGAAGTGCTGGTCGGCGACATCCAGGACGAACACCGCAAGGCCGAGCGCGGGATCCTCGCGTATCAGCCGGGCAAGCTGCTGGTACGCGGCGACACGCCGCTGTTCAAAGTTGAACGCCTGCTCGGTATCGACCTGGATCACATCGAAGCGGAAACCCTCGCCGGGCTGGTCTACGAGACCCTCAAGCGCGTCCCGGAAGAGGAAGAGGTGCTGGAAGTCGAAGGCCTGCGGATCATCATCAAGAAGATGAAAGGGCCGAAGATTGTGCTGGCCAAGGTGTTGATGCTGGATTGATCGCGATTGCAGGACAGCTTTTGTGGCGAGGGAGCTTGCTCCCGCTCGGCTGCACAGCAGCCGCAAAGCCGCGTGCAAGGTGTATCTGATCGAACGCGGTTTCAGGGTTTTGGGGCCGCTTCGCAGCCCAGCGGGAGCAAGCTCCCTCGCCACAGTTGAGCTCCACTGCCTTTATTGTTTGCCCAACGCAAAGTTGGGCAACGCCCCCAGCGGCTGGTTGAACTGATACGGAATCGACACCAGCCCCTGCCCGGTATTGCGCTGCACCACAAAGTGCAGGTGCGGGCCACTGCTGTTGCCGGTATTGCCGGACAGCGCCAGCGGGCTGCCGACCGTCACCCGCTGCCCCTCGCGTACGCTCACCGAACCTTGCTTGAGATGCAGGTACACACCCATCGTGCCGTCGTCATGCAGCACCCGGACGAAATTGCCGGACGCATCATTGCCGCGCCCGCTCTGCGAGTTTTCGGTTTTCACCACCACCCCGGCCCGTGCGGCAATGATCGGCGTGCCGACCGGCATGGCGATGTCCATCGCATACCGGTTCTTCGGCCCGTAGTGACTGTACTGACCGTTGGCGCCCTGACTCAGACGGAACGGCCCGCCCCGCCACGGCAAAGGATAGCGATAGCTCTGCGCGGCGCCTGCAGGGTCACCCAGCGAATACTGAAATTGCGGTGAATACACCAGCGGCTGACCCTGGGTAATCGCTGTGAGCAGCGCCAACCGGGTATTACTGCGCGCAGGCAGCACTCGGCGGATGGTCTGGGCCGGCACGCCACGCACGTTGCTCATCCCGGTAAACGCCAGCGCAATCTCGACCGGTGCATACAGATCGTTGCGCACGAACACCACGTCGGCGCCCTTCTGCTTCTTGATGTCGAGGTACACCTGGCGCTCCAGATGTTCGACCATGCGGTCCTGAAACACGAACACCTGCGAGCCTTTGCTCGGTCGGTCGCTGTACGAGACGACACCGTTGGCATCGGTGGATTTGTAGATGGTCATGGCCACAGTCGAGGTGGAGGCCAGGAAAAGACCACAGAGAAACAGCAGGCGCGCGAGCATGGGCAGGAATCTGTCGAAGGAAGGCCTGGAAAAGAGCCTAGCAGCTGAGACAGACCAGGCTAGTCGACAGATGTTTCAAGTTGCCCAGCGCACAAAGCAAAAGATCGCAGCCCGCGGCAGCTCCTACAGGGAAATGCATTCCAATGTAGGAGCTGCCGCAGGCTGCGATCTTTTCACAGACGCCGCTTACGCGCCCGGAACGAAGTGCTTCTGCGCCGTACCGCGGGCGATCAGGCGGGAGATGTAGTCGAGCTTCTGCGCATCCTGGTCGACGAAACGGAACGTCAGTTGCAGCCAGTCGCTGTCGGCTTTCTGTTCGTGGGCTACGATAGCGTGCAGGTAGCCGTTGAGGCGGGCGATTTCGGCGTTGTCGCCCTGCTCCAGATCGAGCACGGCGCTGTCGAGAATCTGCGGCAGGGCATCGGTGCGTTTCACCACCAACAGCGCTTCCTTGATGCTCAGGGCCTTGATCACGCATTGCTGGGTGCCGCCGGGCAGGCGCAGTTGGCCTTGGCCACGACCGCCGGCCGGCGCTTTGGAGGCGGCCGGAGCCTGGACTGGCGGGCTGTTGAGCAAGCCGCGGGACGGCGCCGCAGCAGGTGCCGCCGCAGCGGCTGGCTTGGCGAACGGATTGGCCGCCGCAGCGGCCGGCGCAGCACCGACCACCGCAGGCTTGCCACCGGTCAACGCGCTCAGGGAATCGTTGCCAAACGCCGAATTCATCTTGGTCGGCGCGCTGTTCATCAGGGTGTCGAGCTTGCCGACCTTGTTCAGCGCCTGCTTGACCTTGGTCAGCAGTTGCTCGTTGGTGAACGGCTTGCTGACGTAGCCGGAAACGCCGGCCTGAATCGCCTGCACTACGTTCTCTTTATCACCACGGCTGGTGACCATGATGAATGGCATGGTCTTGAGATTGTCCTGCACGCGGCACCAGGTCAGCAGTTCAAGACCGGACATTTCCGGCATTTCCCAGTCGCACAGCACCAGGTCGAATGCTTCCTTGGCCAACATGGCCTGAGCCTTTTTGCCGTTGATGGCATCCTCGGTGCGGATCCCCGGGAAGTAATTACGCAGGCACTTTTTCACCAGGTCGCGAATGAACGAAGCATCGTCCACGACCAACACACTGATCTTGCTCATCCAACACCCCTATAAAAATCCCGGCAAGCATACCGCTTTGCTGATGGCACATTGCCAACAATCTTCAGTCACGCCGGGACTTTTCGTTCGCGGGTGCTGCTTTTCAATTCGATTTTCTGTTCAAGCGCCATAAACAAAAACGCCCGGCCAAAGGGCCGGGCGCTTTTCTCAGGCAATCTTACTTATCGTCAGCATCGCCCGGAACATTAGCGGTTTCGCCGCTTGTGCCTTGAACTTCTTCTTTCATGCGTTTGAGGCCCAGGTGGCGCACATCGGTGCCGCGTACCAGGTAGATCACCAACTCCGAGATGTTGCGCGCGTGGTCGCCGATACGCTCCAGCGAACGCAGCACCCAGATGATGCTCAGAACCCGCGAGATAGAGCGCGGGTCTTCCATCATGTAGGTCGCCAGCTCGCGCAGGGCGGTCTTGTATTCGCGGTCGATGACCTTGTCGTATTGCGCCACCGACAGCGCCAGATCGGCGTCGAAGCGGGCAAAGGCGTCCAGCGCATCGCGCACCATGTTGCGCACCTGGTCGCCGATATGACGCACTTCGACATAACCGCGCGGCGCTTCGCCTTCTTCGCACAGCTGGATGGCGCGGCGGGCGATCTTGGTCGCTTCGTCGCCAATGCGCTCCAGATCGATCACCGACTTGGAGATGCTGATGATCAGCCGCAGGTCGGACGCCGCCGGCTGACGACGGGCGAGAATGCGCAGGCATTCTTCGTCGATGTTGCGTTCCATCTGATTGATCTGGTCGTCGATCTCGCGCACCTGCTGGGCCAGACCGGAATCGGCCTCGATCAGCGCGGTGACCGCGTCGTTGACCTGCTTCTCGACCAGCCCGCCCATGGCCAGGAGGTGGCTGCGCACTTCCTCAAGCTCGGCGTTGAACTGCGCGGAGATGTGGTGGGTAAGGCCTTCTTTACTAATCATGTTGGCGTCCTTGGAGCGTCCGGTAAGGTGCGGTGGGCCGCAGCGTCAATTCTGTGAATAACCGCAACTGTCAGCCATAACGACCGGTGATGTAGTCTTCGGTCTGTTTCTTCGCCGGATTGGTGAACAGGGTATCGGTGTCGCCGAATTCCACCAGTTTGCCCATGTACATGAACGCCGTGTAGTCGGAAACCCGCGCGGCCTGCTGCATGTTGTGGGTCACGATGACGATGGTGAACTTTGACTTCAGCTCGTAGATCAGCTCTTCGACTTTCAGGGTCGAGATCGGGTCGAGGGCCGAGCACGGCTCGTCGAGCAGCAACACTTCCGGTTCAACGGCGATGGTGCGCGCGATCACCAGACGCTGCTGCTGACCACCGGACAGGCCGAGTGCCGAGTCGTGCAGACGGTCTTTGACCTCATCCCACAGTGCAGCGCCTTTCAACGCCCACTCGACCGCTTCGTCGAGGATGCGCTTCTTGTTGATGCCCTGGATACGCAGGCCGTAGACCACGTTTTCGTAAATGGTCTTGGGGAACGGGTTGGGCTTCTGGAACACCATGCCGACGCGGCGACGCAGCTCGGCAACGTCTTCACCCTTGCGGTAGATGTTGTTGCCGTACAGGTTGATCGCACCTTCGACACGGCAACCGTCAACCAGGTCGTTCATACGATTGAAGGTGCGCAGCAGCGTGGACTTGCCGCAGCCGGACGGGCCGATAAACGCGGTCACGCGCTGTTTCGGGATGTTCATGCTGACGTCGAACAGCGCCTGCTTCTCACCGTAGAACAGGCTCAGGCCCGGGACTTCGATGGCCACCGTTTCCTGCTCGAGGCTCAGGCTCTGCTTGTCGCGACCCAGGGCCGACATGTTGATGCCGTGGGTATGTGTTTCGTGCTGCATGGGAGGCTCCCTGTGCTAACAAATTCGGTTCGTTGTACCGCCGGACAACGCCAGCGGGTTACTCAAATTCTGTGTCTGTCGCGATTCCTGTGGGAGCTGGCTTGCCAGCGATGGCATCACCGCGGTGTTACTGGCAGACCGAGTCGTCTGCATCGCTGGCAAGCCAGCTCCCACAGGGTTTGTGTTAACTATCCAGTGCTTTGTATTTTTCGCGCAGGTGGTTACGAATCCACACCGCCGACAGGTTCAACGTGGCGATCACCAGCACCAGCAGCAACGCCGTGGCGTACACCAGCGGCCGTGCCGCTTCGACGTTCGGGCTCTGGAAGCCGACGTCATAGATGTGGAAGCCCAGGTGCATGATCTTCTGGTCCAGGTGCAGGTACGGGTAGTTGCCATCCACCGGCAGCGACGGTGCCAGTTTCACTACACCCACCAGCATCAGCGGCGCCACTTCACCGGCGGCGCGAGCCACGGCGAGGATCATGCCGGTCATCATGGCCGGGCTGGCCATTGGCAGGACGATCTTCCACAGCGTCTCGGCCTTGGTCGCGCCCAGTGCCAGCGAGCCTTCACGGACGGTGCGCGGGATACGCGCCAGACCTTCCTCGGTCGCCACGATCACCACCGGCACCGCCAGCAGCGCCAGGGTCAACGAAGCCCAGAGCAGACCCGGTGTGCCGAACGTCGGCGCCGGCAGCGCTTCAGGGAAGAACAGACGGTCGACCGAACCACCCAGCACGTAGACGAAGAAGCCCAGACCGAACACGCCGTAGACGATCGCCGGCACACCGGCGAGATTGTTCACCGCGATGCGGATCACTCGGGTCAGGGTGTTCTGCTTGGCGTATTCACGCAGGTACACCGCCGCCAGCACGCCGAACGGGGTGACGATCATCGCCATGATCAGGGTCATCATCACGGTGCCGAAGATCGCCGGGAAGATCCCGCCTTCGGTGTTCGCTTCACGCGGGTCATCCGAGAGGAACTCCCAGACCTTGCCAAAGTAGAAACCGATCTTGGTCATCGTGCCCATGGCGTTCGGCTGGTAAGCGTGAACCACTTTGCCCAGGCTGATTTCGATCTCTTTGCCGTTGGCATCGCGGGCGGTCAACGCGTCGCGGTTGAACTGCGCATGCAGATCGCTCAGGCGTGCTTCGACGTCCTGATAACGCGCGTTCAGCTCGGCACGCTCGGCGTCCATGTCCGCTTGCGCGGTGGCGTCGAGCTTGCCGTCCAGTTCCAGCTTGCGCCCGTGCAGACGGATGCGTTCCAGCCCTGCGTTGATCGCACCGATGTCAGTCTTTTCCAGCGATTTGAGTTGGGCCGCCAGGCCGTTCACCCGGTTGATCCGCGCTTGTAGCTCAGGCCACGCCGCTTCACCTTCGGCGATCACCTTGCCGTCCTGTTTGACGTTGACCAGGTAGCCGTAGAAGTTGCCCCACTCGCGACGCTCGATCGCCATCAGTTCCGGCGGCGTGGTCTGCTTGGTCAGCCACTCGCCGACCACCCAGGTGAAATCGTTGCCGTTCAGGTCGCGGTTGCCGACCTTGATCAGCTCGCGGGTCATGAATTCCGGGCCCTGATCAGGCACCGGCAGGCCGGCGCTTTTCAGGCGTGCGCGCGGTACTTCTTCTTTCTGTACCACTTCGCCGATGACCAGGTGATTGGCCTGGCCCGGTACGTCGTAGCTGGCGTGGATCAGGTCCGCCGGCCAGAAGTGACCCAGACCGCGCACGGCAATCACCGCCAGCAGGCCAATGGTCATGATGACCGCGATGGACACCGCGCCACCGCTGATCCAGACGCCCGGGGCGCCGCTCTTGAACCATCCATTCAGGGAGTTCTGTTTCACAGACTTCTACCTTTCTTAAAGCGACGAGTATTTCTTGCGCAGACGCTGACGAATCAGTTCTGCCAGGGTGTTCATGACGAAGGTGAACAACAGCAGCACCAGCGCCGAGAGGAACAGCACGCGGTAGTGACTGCCGCCGACTTCCGACTCAGGCATTTCCACCGCGACGTTGGCGGCCAGGGTGCGCAGGCCTTCGAACAGGTTCATTTCCATGACCGGAGTGTTACCGGTGGCCATCAACACGATCATGGTTTCGCCGACCGCACGGCCCATGCCGATCATCAGCGCCGAGAAGATCCCCGGGCTGGCGGTGAGGATCACCACGCGGGTCATGGTCTGCCACGGCGTGGCACCAAGCGCCAGGGAACCGAGGGTCAGGCCACGCGGCACGCTGAACACGGCATCTTCGGCAATCGAGTAGATGTTCGGGATCACCGCAAAACCCATCGCCAGACCCACCACCAGAGCGTTGCGCTGGTCGTAGGTGATGCCCAGGTCGTGGGAGATCCACATGCGCATGTCACCGCCGAAGAACAAGTTCTCCATGTACGGGCTCATGTACAGCGACAACCAACCGACAAACAGGATCACCGGAATCAGCAGCGCACTTTCCCAGCCATCCGGGACTTTCAGGCGGATCGACTCAGGCAGGCGACTGAAGGTGAAGCCGGCGACCAGAATGCCGATCGGCAACAGCATCAGCAGGCTGAAGATGCCCGGCAGATGCCCTTCCACATACGGGGCGAGGAACAGACCGGCGAAGAACCCGAGGATCACCGTCGGCATCGCTTCCATCAACTCGATCACCGGCTTGACCTTGCGGCGCATGCCCGGGGCCATGAAGTACGCGGTGTAGATCGCAGCAGCAACCGCCAGCGGTGCCGCCAGCAGCATCGCGTAGAACGCGGCTTTCAGGGTGCCGAAGGTCAGTGGCGAGAGGCTCAGTTTCGGTTCGAAATCGGTGTTGGCCGCCGTCGATTGCCAGACGTATTTAGGCTCGTCGTAGTTCTCGTACCAGACCTTGCTCCACAACGCGCTCCACGACACTTCCGGGTGCGGGTTGTCGAGTAGCAGCGGTTGCAGCTTGCCGCCGGCCTCGACGATCACCCGGTTGGCGCGCGGCGACAGGCCGAACAGGCCCTGACCTTCGGCCACCGGCTCGACCAGCAACGTGCGGTGCGCGGTGCTGTGGAACACGCCGAGCTTGCCGCTGGCATCGAGGGCAACGAAGCCCTTGCGACGCTCTTCGGCGGTGATTTCAACGATCGGCATGGTGCCCATCTGGAAGGTACGGATCTGCTTCAGGCGCAGTTCGCCATCGGTATCACGGGCCATGAACCACTGGGCCAGGCCACCCTTGGAGTCACCGATGATCAGCGAGATGCCACCCACCAGTTGCGTGCTCGCAGTGACTTCGGCGTCAGCGTTTTCCAGCAGTTTGTAGCGACCGTTGAGGCTCTTGTCGCGCAGGCTGAACACGTCGGCCTGTGCGCGCCCGTTGACCACGTACAGCCATTGCTGGCGCGGGTCGACGAAGATGTTTTTCACCGGCTCGGTCATCTGCGGCAGTTCGATACGCTTCTGCTCGTTGGTGACTTCGCCGGTCATCATGTTTTCTTCGCTGGTCAGCGCCAGCACATTAAGTTGCGCACCGGTCGAGCCGACCAGCATCAGCGTCGAATCGGTGGCGTTGAGGCTGACGTGCTCCAGCGCACCGCCGCTCTCGTTCACTGCGATCGGGGCTTCGCCGTACGGGTATTCGATGGCCGGGGTGATGGTTTTCTTGCCATCGGGATAGCTGACTTTATAGGTGTGACGGAACACCAGCGCCTGGCCGTTGGACAGGCCCACCGCTACCAGCGGATGACCTGGCTGATCTTCGCCAATGGAAGTGACGGTCGCGCCAGCAGGAACCGGCAGATCGACGCGCTTCAATTCAGCGCCACTGTCGATGTCGAAGAACAGCGCCTGGCCTTTGTCGGAAACGCGCATTGCCACCTGATTCTGCTCTTCGAGCGAAATCATCAGCGGCTTGCCGGCGTCCTGCATCCAGGCTGGGGTAATGGCATCTTTCGCGGTCAGGCTGGCACCCTGGAACAACGGGGCAACGACGTAGGCGAGGAAGAAGAAGATCAGCGTGATGGCTGCCAGCACCGCCAGACCGCCAACGAGGACGTACCAGCGGGTGAAGCGATCCTTGAGCGCGCGAATGCGGCGCTTGCGTTGCAACTCAGGCGTGTTGAAGTCAATGCGCTTGGGAGGGTTCGTAGTCATTTTGGAATTGGCCAGATCATTCATGCGCACACCCTAGCGATCCTGTATGACAGAAAGATGACAATGCAGTGACGCAGCAAATCCGCCGCCAGCGGGGCACTGGCAGTGGATAAAAGAATTCGGGGAGTGTGGGGCGAACTTGCTCGCGAAAGTGCCGGTTCTGAAGGCCGCTTCGCGAGCAGGCTCGCTCCCACATGAGTCAGGCGGGGTTTACCCCTGACTCAGTTTGTTACTTTTTTGCGACTTCAGCGCCGCCTTCCTGCAGACCCAGGTCAGCCAGTGCTTTTGCAGCAACCTTGGCTGGCAGTGGGATGTAGCCGTCTTTCACCACCACTTCCTGGCCCTGTTTGGACAGAACCAGTTTCACGAACTCGGCTTCCAGCGGGGCCAGAGGCTTGTTCGGGGCCTTGTTCACGTAAACGTAGAGGAAGCGCGACAGTGGGTACTTGCCGTTCAGGGCGTTTTCTTCGGTGTCTTCGATGAAGTCAGTGCTGCCTTTCTTCGACAGAGCAACAGTCTTCACGCTGGCAGTCTTGTAGCCGATGCCCGAGTAGCCGATGCCGTTCAGCGAGGAGCTGATCGACTGCACAACCGACGCCGAACCTGGTTGTTCGTTGACGTTAGGCTTGTAGTCGCCTTTGCACAGGGCTTCTTCCTTGAAGTAGCCGTAAGTGCCGGATACCGAGTTACGACCGAACAGTTGCACTGGCTTGTTGGCCAGGTCGCCGGTCACGCCCAGGTCGCCCCAGGTTTTCACGTCGGCTTTGGCGCCGCACAGACGGGTAGACGAGAAGATCGCGTCAACCTGTTCCATGGTCAGGTGCTGGATCGGGTTGTCCTTGTGCACGAACACCGCCAGGGCGTCCACGGCCACCGGAATAGCAGTTGGCTTGTAGCCGTATTTCTGTTCGAAGGCCGCCAGTTCGGTGTCCTTCATCTTGCGGCTCATCGGGCCCAGGTTGGAGGTGCCTTCGGTCAGCGCAGGTGGCGCGGTGGCGGAGCCAGCAGCCTGAATCTGGATGTTTACGTTCGGGTATTCTTTCTTGTAGTTCTCAGCCCACAGGGTCATGAGGTTGGCCAGGGTATCGGAACCGACGCTGGACAGGTTGCCCGACACACCAGTGGTCTTGGTGTAGCTCGGGATAGCAGGGTCAACAGCGGCGAACGCGTTGGCAGTCGCAACGCCAGCAGCGACAAAAGTCATTGCCGCCATCAAACGCTTCAGTTTCATGCCTTACTCCTAGCAGATAGGGTGTGTTAAGTCGGGGCCAAGTATCAGCAGGCCGTGTGAACACTCTATGGCTGAAATATGACAATTGGATGAAAGGCCAGCATGGGAGTTTTTAATGGATGATTCGAGTCGCCCCCTTCGCGAGCAGGCTCGCTCCCACAGTTGAAATGCATTCCAATGTGGGAGCGAGCCTGCTCGCGAAGGGGCCGGTACTGCTGGAGGAAATTACGGATCAGCGACCCTTGTTCCAGAGCCACGCGCCAACAAGAATCCCCATCGCGCACAGCACCGCCACATAGTAGGCCGGGCCCATCGCACTCTCTTTAAGCAGCAGGCTGACCACCATCGGCGTCAGGCCACCGAAGATCGCGTACGCCACGTTGTACGAGAACGACAGCCCGCTGAAGCGCACCACCGGCGGGAACGCCTTGACCATCACGTAGGGCACCGCACCGATAGTGCCGACCAGCAGACCGGTCAGCGCATACAGTGGGAACAGCCAGTTCGGGTGGTCGGCGAGGCTGTGGTAGAAAGTCCAGGAGCTGATCAGCAGGCCCAGGCTACCGAAGACAAACACCCGGCCGGCGCCGAAACGGTCCGCCAGGGCACCGGAGATGATGCAGCCGACGCTGAGGAACACGATCGCCAGACTGTTCGATTGCAGCGCCACCGTTGGCGAGAAGTGATAGACCGTCTGCAGCACGGTCGGGGTCATCAGAATCACCACGACGATCCCGGCGGACAGCAGCCAGGTCAGCAGCATCGAGATCGCAATCGCCCCGCGATGGTCACGCAGCACCGCACGCAGCGGTACTTCTTCGGCCAGCGCCTTGCGCAGTTGCAATTCGGCGAACACCGGGGTTTCGTGCAGCCAGCGGCGCAGGTACACCGAGAACAGGCCGAACACGCCGCCGAGCAGGAATGGAATCCGCCAGGCGTAGTCGGACACCTCCACTGGCGTGTAGATGCTGTTGATTGCCGTGGCGACCAGCGAGCCGAGCAAGATGCCGGCGGTCAAACCGCTGGTCAGTGTCCCGCAGGCGTAGCCGATGTGCCTTTGCGGCACGTGTTCGGAAACGAAGACCCACGCCCCCGGCACTTCCCCGCCAATCGCCGCGCCTTGGATCACTCGCATCAGCAGCAACAGAATCGGCGCCCACAGGCCGATCTGTGCGTAGGTCGGCAGCAGACCCATGATCAGGGTCGGCACGGCCATCATGAAAATGCTCAGGGTGAACATTTTCTTGCGCCCCAGCAGGTCGCCGAAGTGCGCCATGACGATGCCGCCCAGCGGCCGCGCGAGGTAACCGGCGGCGAAAATGCCGAAGGTCTGCATCAGGCGCAGCCACTCGGGCATGTCGGCCGGGAAGAACAGCTTGCCGACCACGGTGGCGAAGAACACGAAGATGATGAAATCGTAAAACTCCAGCGCACCGCCCAAGGCCGATAGCGACAGAGTCTTGTAATCATTGCGGGTCAGGGGGCGTGCAGGTTGCTCGGGCTGCGCGAGGCTCGAAGGCGCTGTGGTCATGGCAAGGGCTTCTCTTATAGGCGGATCTACCGCCACAACAACGCTGGCTGTGGCTTGGGCAGGTTCGGCACCATAGCAAATTGTTCGAAAAAGCACATAGAGGCGCGTATTTGACGGTCAAAATCAGAACCCGATGGTCGTCGTGGAGTCTACCGACCGATATACTCGCAACCTTGCTCCGGTTTGTAGGGGGTTGCTGTGCGAAAACGTCGTTGGTCGCCCTGGTGCGTGGATCCAGCCGCTTTCGCAGAGTTTCCCTTTAGACGCCTACGGAAAACGTGACGAACGCAGTATGTTCGGTGCTGAATCGTTTTTCCTGAAGACGGCTACCACCAGCAATACCAACGAAGAGTCACGGGTCAGAGGCACCCCCGGCATGATAGAGCTCGAACAAGAAGATCCGATCCCGCAAGGCGACCTGGCCTTGCAAATCACCGCACTCCCTCGCGAGACCAACGGCTTTGGCGATATTTTCGGCGGCTGGCTGGTGGCGCAGATGGACCTGGCGGGGACCGCGATGGCCAGCCGCGTTGCCGGTGGCCGTGTGGCGACCGTGGCCATCGACCGCATGGCCTTTCTGGTGCCGGTCGCGGTCGGTGCGCAATTGTCCTTTTATACCCAGACCCTGGAAATCGGCCGCAGCTCGATCCAGATGATGGTCGAAGTGTGGAGCGACGATCCGCTGTCCAGCGAGTGGCGTAAAGTGACCGAGGCGGTGTTCGTCTTCGTCGCCATCGACGGCAGCGGTCGCACCCGCTCGGTGCCGCCGCGCGCACGTTAAACCTCGCCGCGGTTTTGCGGTCGATAGTCGTCCCAAGTGTCTGATCGAGAGCTGTCCCATGAACACGCCCAGCGTTGAAGCCGTGAAACTGGATGAACTGAACTGCTGGCGCATCCGCCACGGTCAGGCCGAAGTGCTGGTGGCCCAGCAAGGCGCGCACATCCTCAGTTATCAAATCGACGGCCAGCCGCCGATCATCTGGCTCAACGACAAGGCGGTGTTCAAGACCGGCAAGAGCATCCGCGCCGGTGTGCCGGTGTGCTGGCCGTGGTTCGGCAAGTTCGAACGCAACCCGCAGCACGTGCAGGCCATGTACACCGGTGAGCAACCGGCACCCGCACACGGTCTGGTGCGAGCGATGGATTGGGAGCTGGGCGGCATCGAATCAGAGGCTGACGGCGTCAAGGTCGAATTCAAGCTGCCCTACCCCGAAGGTGGCCTGCCGGGCTGGCCGTATCAGGTCGATCTGACCCTGACCCTGCATCTGAATGATCAGTTGCACATCAGCCTGACCAGCCATAACCGGGGTGTCGAAACCGTCAGCATCAGCCAGGCGCTGCACACTTATTTCGCAGTCAGCGATGTGCGCAACGTGCACGTCGACGGTGTGGACGGTCTGGAGTACATCGAGACCCTGGACAACTGGAACACCCACCACCAGCAAGGCGCACTGCGCTTCGCCGGGGAAACCGACCGCATCTACCTCGAGGCTCCGCCGCAACTGAGCATCGTCGACCCGACCTGGGAGCGGCGCATCGTACTGACCGCAAGCGGCTCACGCACCGCAGTGATCTGGAACCCGTGGATCGACCGCGCCGCCGCGTTCAGCGACATGGACAACGACGGCTGGCAGCGCATGCTGTGCATCGAGACGGCGAATGTGATGAATGATGTGGTGAATCTGGCGTCGGGTGCGAGCCATACGATGGGTGTCAGCGTCGGTAGTAAACCGCTTTAACCAGTACCGCAAAACAAAATGTGGGAGCGAGCCTGCTCGCGAATGCGTTATGTCAGCCACACTTTAAGTGTCTGATACACCGCTTTCGCGAGCAGGCTCGCTCCCACAGTTGTTTTGGGGTGACGATTACAGATCGGACTCCTGCACCACCCGCACCTTGTCCGCTTCCAGCGCATACGCCGCGTCGGCCAGGTCATTGCTGACCTTCTCGATCTTCAGCGTGCCGGTTACCCACAACGGCGTATAGATGTCATCCAGCTTCAAGCCCTTTGGATAACGCACCAGCACCAGTTGATTCGGCGGCGGTGGCGGTACGTGGATGCACGCGCCCGGGTATGGCACGAGGAAGAACAGCGTGCTGCGACCCTTCGCATCGGATTCCAGCGGCACCGGGTAACCACCGATGCGGATGTGCTTGTCGTTCATCGACGCCACGGTCTTGGTCGAATACATCACCGCCGGCAAACCCTTGGCCTGCTTCATGCCGCCCTTCTCGGTGAAGGTGCCGGTGGCTTCCGGGGAATTGTGGTCGATTTCGGGCATGGCCTCGAGGGCTTTCTGGTCCGACTTGGGCATCAGTTCCAGCCAGTCGGTTTCCGGCAGTTCGCCGGCGTGGGCCAGACCGCTGCCCAGCAAAAGGAGAGTCAACAAAAGACGGCGCATGGAGGTGCTCGGTAAAAAATGCTCGGATAAAGGAAGGACGTTGAATCGCCGAGCATTCTAGCCCTCCCTGCCGCGTTGGCAGAGAGGACTTGGTCGCTTGGATCAGTTCTTTTTGATCAGGCCGTAGATCACCAGCAGCACGATCGCGCCGACCAGCGCACCGATGAAGCCAGCGCCTTGACCTGCCTGATAGATACCCAGGGCCTGGCCGCCGTAAGTGGCCGCCAGCGAACCGCCGATACCGAGCAGGATGGTCATGATCCAGCCCATGCTGTCATCGCCCGGTTTGAGGAAGCGTGCCAGCAGGCCGACGATCAAGCCGATAAAGATGGTTCCGATAATTCCCATGGCATTTCCCTCTGACACTCAATAGTAGATATGCCAAAGCCTAGTCAGACTTTGGCATCCTGCCATGAGAGAACGGCGAGCCCTGAATGGTTCCGCCGCTGCCAGATGAAACTGTCGTTACTCGGCGATCAGCGCTTCGACCTTGACGATCTGCGCCTGCAGCGTGGCCATGTCGGCGCAGCGCAGGTTGGCGTGACCAACCTTGCGCCCGGCCTTGAAGGCTTTGCCGTAGTGGTGCAGATGGCAATCTTCGATGGCGATGACTTTCTCCACCGGTGGAACCACACCGATGAAGTTGAGCATCGCGCTCTCGCCGACCTTGGCCGTCGAGCCCAGCGGCAGGCCGGCCACGGCGCGCAGATGGTTTTCGAACTGGCTGCACTCGGCGCCTTCGGTGGTCCAGTGCCCGGAGTTGTGCACGCGCGGGGCGATCTCGTTGGCCTTGAGACCACCGTCGACTTCAAAGAACTCGAACGCCATCACGCCGACGTAATCCAGCTGCTTGAGCACACGGCTGGAGTAGTCTTCGGCCAACGCCTGCAGCGGGTGATCGGTGCTCGCCACCGACAGCTTGAGGATGCCGCTGTCGTGGGTGTTGTGCACCAGCGGGTAGAAGCGGGTTTCGCCATCGCGGGCACGCACGGCGATCAGCGAAACCTCACCGGTGAACGGCACGAAGCCTTCCAGCAGGCAGGCCACGCTGCCCAGCTCGGCGAAGGTACCGATCACGTCTTCAGGCTTGCGCAGGACTTTCTGACCCTTGCCGTCGTACCCCAGGGTGCGGGTTTTCAGCACGGCCGGCAGACCGATCGAAGCCACGGCGGCGTCCAGGTCGGCTTGCGATTGAATGTCGGCGAAGGCCGGGGTCGGAATGCCCAGGTCCTTGAACATGCTCTTCTCGAACCAGCGGTCGCGAGCGATGCGCAGGGCTTCGGCACTCGGATAGACCGGGACGAATTGCGAGAGAAACGCCACGGTCTCCGCCGGGACGCTTTCGAACTCGAAGGTCACCAGGTCGACTTCGTCAGCCAGTTGGCGCAGGTGATCCTGATCGCCGTAATCGGCCCGCAGGTGTTCGCCCAGCGCGGCGGCACAAGCGTCCGGCGCAGGGTCGAGGAAAGCGAAGTTCATGCCCAGCGGAGTGCCCGCCAGCGCCAACATGCGGCCCAACTGGCCGCCACCGATTACACCGATCTTCATCTCAACAACCTCAGGCAATACGTGGGTCTGGATTGTCCAGGACGCTGTCTGTCTGCTCGGCACGGAAGGTTTTCAGTACCGCGTGGAATTGTGGATGCTTGGCGCCGAGGATGCTCGCCGACAGCAGCGCGGCGTTGATCGCGCCGGCCTTGCCGATGGCCAGGGTGGCAACCGGGATGCCCGCTGGCATCTGCACGATCGACAGCAGCGAATCGACGCCCGAGAGCATCGACGACTGCACCGGAACGCCCAGCACCGGCAGGTGGGTCTTGGCCGCACACATGCCTGGCAGGTGGGCTGCGCCACCGGCACCGGCGATGATCACCTCGATGCCACGGCCCTCAGCCTCTTCGGCGTACTGGAACAGCAGATCCGGGGTGCGGTGGGCGGAAACCACCTTGACCTCGTACGGGATGCCGAGCTTTTCCAGCATATCGGCGGTGTGGCTAAGGGTGGACCAATCGGACTTGGAGCCCATGATCACGCCAACCAGTGCACTCATCGTCGCGCCTCTTCTCTCTGGGCGCCCGCAGGCGCGTCAAAAACAACAAGCCACGCAGGATTGCGTGGCTTGATTGTACGAAAAATGGCCGGACGTACCGGCCGAAGGCCGCGCAGTATACCGCAAAGAAAGCAATAAACAGCCCCCGAAACGACCATCTGTCAAATCAGCGAAAGGCCCGGTTTTATTGACTTGAAGGTCAGCGCTCCAGCATCACTCGATACCTGTGGGAGCTGGCTTGCCAGCGATGGCGTCGGATCAGTAACCACAGGCGGTGACTGACCCACCGCCATCGCTGGCAAGCCAGCTCCCACAGGGTTGTTGGGTGGGTTCAAGAAGCCTGCGCAGCGCCGCCTTCAAGCTTGCGCCACAACAACCGCACGTTAGCCTTGCGCACCAGTGCGCAGCGGTACAGGCGAATTTCCAGCGGTACATGCCATTGCGGGCCGCCGCAGACCACCAGTTCGCCGCGGGCCAGCTCGGCGCGCACGCTCAGTTGCGGTACCCAGGCGATGCCGAGGCCTTCCAGGGCCATGCTTTTCAGGCTGTCGGCCATGGCGGTCTCATAGATGGTGGTAAAGCGCAGCTGACGCTGACGCAAAAGACCATTTACCGAGCGCCCGAGAAACGCCCCGGCGCTGTACGCCAGCAACGGTACGCTGACGTCACCTTCCAGATCGAACAGCGGCTTACCCTCGGCATCCGCCGCACACACCGGGAGCATCTCGGTCTGGCCCAGGTGCAACGACGGGAAGATTTCCGGATCCATCTGCATCGCTGCGTCCGGGTCGTAGAACGCCAGCATCAGGTCGCAGCCGCCTTCGCGCAGCGCGTGCACCGCGTCGCCGACGTTGGTCGCGACCAGCCGTGTGGCGATGTTCAGCCCTTCATTGCGCAGTTGCGCAATCCAGCGCGGGAAGAAGCCCAGCGCCAAAGAGTGCGCGGCCGCGACTTGCATCACTTCGCCCTGCCCGCCTTCCAGGTGATGCAGGTGGCGCAGCACTTCGCCGAGCTGTTCGACCACGGTGCGCGCGGTCACCAGAAACAGTTGCCCGGCCGCCGTCAGTTCGATCGGCGTGCGCGAGCGGTTGACCAGCGTCAGGCCCAGCGCCGCTTCGAGGCTGCGGATCCGCCGACTGAACGCCGGCTGGGTCACGAAGCGCCGTTCGGCCGCCTGCGAGAAGCTGCGGGTGGCGGCCAGGGCACTGAAGTCCTCGAGCCATTTGCTTTCCAGATTCATCACGCCCTCCCGGGAACGCACCAAAACAGGTCACACGTCTGCCGCGCAGGCGGCGTCACACGGGCATTATGCCGAATGTGCATAGGCCAGTGTTTAACAGCATTGGCCCAAAAAATCCTGTAAGCCTAGCATTCGCAGCGTTCCGGCATAGACCGGGTCCATATCGAGATGATTTCTATCATGTCCTCCGCTGCATCTTTCCGCACAGAAAACGACCTGCTTGGCGCCCTCGAAGTACCGGCTCAAGCGTATTACGGCATCCAGACCCTGCGAGCGGTGAACAACTTCCGTCTCTCCGGCGTTCCGATTTCGCATTACCCGAAACTGGTTGTGGGTCTGGCGATGGTCAAACAGGCCGCCGCTGACGCCAACCGTGAGTTGGGTCATCTGAGCGAAGCCAAGCACGCTGCCATCAGCGAAGCCTGTGCCCGATTGATCCGCGGTGATTTCCACGAAGAGTTCGTGGTCGACATGATTCAAGGTGGCGCCGGTACGTCCACCAACATGAACGCCAACGAAGTGATCGCCAACATTGCGCTCGAAGCAATGGGTCACCAGAAAGGCGAGTACCAGTACCTGCACCCGAACGACGACGTCAACATGGCGCAGTCAACCAACGACGCCTACCCGACCGCGATCCGTCTGGGTCTGCTGCTGGGTCACGACGCGCTGCTGGCCAGCCTCGACAGCCTGATTCAGGCCTTCGCCGCCAAGGGTGAAGAATTCAACCACGTCCTGAAGATGGGTCGTACCCAACTGCAAGACGCCGTGCCAATGACCTTGGGTCAAGAGTTCCGCGCATTCGCCACCACCATGGGCGAAGACCTGGCCCGTCTGAAGACGCTGGCCCCGGAACTGCTGACTGAAGTGAACCTGGGCGGTACCGCGATCGGCACCGGCATCAACGCCGACCCGCGCTATCAAGCGCTGGCCGTTCAGCGTCTGGCGCTGATCAGCGGTCAGCCGCTGGTACCCGCTGCCGACCTGATCGAAGCCACTTCCGACATGGGCGCCTTCGTGCTGTTCTCCGGCATGCTCAAGCGCACCGCGGTCAAGCTGTCGAAGATCTGCAACGACCTGCGCCTGCTGTCCAGCGGCCCACGCACCGGCATCAACGAGATCAACCTGCCGGCGCGTCAGCCAGGCAGCTCGATCATGCCTGGCAAGGTCAACCCGGTGATTCCGGAAGCCGTTAACCAGGTGGCCTTCCAGGTCATCGGTAACGATCTGGCGCTGACCATGGCAGCCGAAGGCGGCCAACTGCAGCTGAACGTGATGGAGCCGCTGATCGCGTTCAAGATCCTCGACTCTATTCGCCTGCTGCAACGCGCCATGGACATGCTGCGCGAGCACTGCATCGTCGGCATTACCGCCAACGAAGCCCGCTGCCGCGAACTGGTCGAGCACTCGATCGGTCTGGTCACCGCGCTGAACCCGTACATCGGCTACAAAAACGCCACCCGCATCGCCCGTATCGCCCTTGAAAGCGGCCGCGGCGTGCTGGAACTGGTGCGCGAAGAAGGTCTGCTCGACGAAGCCATGCTCGCCGACATCCTGCGCCCGGAAAACATGATTGCCCCGCGTCTGGTTCCGCTCAAAGCCTGAGCCGACGCGTTATTTGTAGCACCGCTCACCAGGTCGAGGGACTAGACACCTCTCACCTTTTGAGGGCTTGGGGATCAGTCCCCAAGCCCTTTTTTTTAACTTCTTTGCGGGCAGGACGTTAAATGTTTTATGTATTTGATACCGCCAAGATCGCAGCCTTCGGCAGCTCCTACATGAACGACGTGTACCTGTAGGAGCTGCCGAAGGCTGCGATCTTTTGATCTTGCAGCACCCTCGTTTCGTCGCTTGCACCACGAGCGTGCAGACGGGCGCCGCACTGATCGGTATAGTGCCGCCCCTCTTCGCGTGAGCGGTCGTCGGTAACGAGGCCATAACCCATGCGAAACCCGAACTAATAACAAACCCGCGAAATGGATCCGGGACGAAACCTTCGCCTCACCTGTCGTGCCGCGCGCAAACCGGTGTAACGCGATGTTTCTGAACATCCAGCATTTGCTTACACAAAAAACAGCGAGGAAAAATCCATGCTCGAAGTCATCAACGACTTCCTCTCAGGGAAAGTACTGATCGTGCTCATTGTCGGGCTCGGTAGCTACTTCACGATTCGCTCGCGTTTCGTTCAATTGCGCCACTTCTTCCACATGTTCGCGGTATTCCGCGACAGCCTCAAAAGCAGCGGCGGGCAACTCAGCTCGTTCCAGGCCCTGATGCTCAGCCTTGCTGGCCGCGTCGGTGCAGGCAACATCGCCGGTGTCGGCATCGCCGTGACCCTCGGTGGTCCGGGTGCGGTGTTCTGGATGTGGGTGACCGCACTGGTCGGCATGTCCAGCAGCTTCTTCGAATGCACCCTGGCGCAGGTCTACAAGCGCGCCGACGGTGACGGTCTGTACCGTGGCGGCCCGGCTTACTACATCCAGCACGGCCTGAAACTCAAAGGCATGGCGGTGGTGTTCTCGGTCCTGCTGCTGGTCACCTACGGCTTCGCCTTCATCGGCCTGCAGTCCTACACCGTGACCCACTCGCTGCAAAACGCCTTTGCCTTCGACCCAAGCCACACCGGGATCGTCCTGGCAGTGCTGCTGGCCATCACCTTCATCGGCGGCATCAAGCGCATCGCTGCCGTGTCCGACCTGCTGGTACCGGTCAAGACTCTGGCCTATATCGGCGTGACCCTGTACGTGATCGGCACCCAGATCGAACACGTGCCAGCGATGCTGGAAACCATCTTCAAGAGCGCCTTCGGTCTCGACCCGGCCTTCGGTGGCCTGCTCGGCAGCGCCATCGTCATGGGCGTGAAGCGTGGCGTGTTCGCCAACGAAGCGGGCCTGGGCAGTGCGCCGAACGTCGCCGCCGTGGCCTCGGTGAAACACCCGGGCGCTCAGGGCGTGGTTCAGGCCTTCAGCGTGTTCCTCGACACCTTCGTGATCTGCACCTGCACCGCGCTGCTGATCCTGCTGTCGGGCTTCTACACCCCGGGCTTCGAAGGTGACGGCATCGTTCTCACCCAGAACTCGCTGGCCGCCGTGGTCGGTGACTGGGGACGCATCTTCGTCAGCGTCGCGCTGTCGCTGTTCGTCTTCACCTGCATCCTCTACAACTACTACCTGGGCGAAAACAGCCTGCAGTTCCTCAGCCGCAACCGCGCGTTGCTGATGGTTTTCCGCGGTCTGGTCCTGGCGCTGGTGGTATGGGGTTCGATGCAAGACCTCTCGACCGTATTCGCCTTCGCTGACATCACCATGACGTGCCTGGCCTTCGTCAACCTGATGGCCCTGGCCATGCTGTTCAAGGTCGGCATGCGTGTCATGCGCGACTACGACGAGCAGCGCCGCGCCGGCATCAAGCAGCCGGTGTTCGATTCCAGCAAATTTGCCGATCTGGATTTGGACTTGAAGGCCTGGCCGACCGAGGCGCCAGCCGTCGGCAAGACCGCAGTCGAGCCGCAAGGCATCCCTGCAGCGCAACGCTGACAGGTGAATGACGGGCGCATCCCCTGCGCCCGTCAGTTACAGTTCGTAAAACTGTGGGAGCGAGCCTGCTCGCGAAAGCGGCGGATCAGTCGACATTCTGGTATCTGACCCACCGCATTCGCGAGCAAGCCCGCTCCCACAGGAACTCATCGTTTCGGAGAATCCTATGAACCCTTCGACTTATCCCGCCGCCCAACACGTCATGGTGCTCTACACCGGTGGCACCATTGGCATGCAGGCCAGCGCCAACGGCCTGGCCCCGGCGTCCGGTTTCGAAGCCCGCATGCGCGACTACCTGCACAGCCAGCCCGAACTGGTGGTGCCGCAGTGGCGCTTCCGGGAAATGTCGCCGCTGATCGACAGCGCCAACATGACCCCGGCCTACTGGCAGCAACTGCGCGAAGCGGTGGTCGATGCGGTGGACGTGCAAGGCTGCGACAGCGTACTGATCCTGCATGGCACCGACACCCTGGCCTACAGCGCTGCGGCGATGAGTTTCCAGTTGCTCGGCCTGCATGCCCGGGTGTGTTTCACCGGCTCGATGCTGCCGGCCGGCGTCACCGACAGCGATGCCTGGGAAAACCTCGGTGGCGCGATGGTTGCTCTGGGTCAGGGTCTGGCGCCGGGCGTGCACCTGTATTTCCATGGCGAGCTGCTGGCGCCGACCCGTTGCGCGAAAGTGCGCAGCTTCGGTCGGCATCCGTTCAAGCGCCTGGAGCGTCAGGGCGGCGGGGTGAAAGCGCCGTCGATTCCAGCCGCACTGAACTACAACCAGCCGAAACAACTGGCCAAGGTTGCTGTGCTGCCACTGTTCCCCGGCATCGGCGCCGAGGTGGTTGATGGCCTGCTGGCCAGCGGTATCAAAGGTCTGGTGCTGGAGTGCTACGGCAGCGGCACCGGACCGAGCGACAATCCCGAGTTCCTTGCCAGCCTCGGCCGCGCACGGGACAACGGTGTGGTGGTGGTTGCGGTCACGCAGTGCCATGAAGGCGGCGTCGAGCTGGATGTGTATGAAGCCGGCAGCCGTTTGCGCGGCGTGGGCGTGCTATCCGGCGGCGGCATGACCCGCGAGGCGGCGTTCGGCAAGTTGCAGGCGTTGTTGGGTGCAGGTCTGGAATCGACCGAAGTGCGCCGGCTGATCGAACTCGACCTGTGTGGCGAACTGATCTGACACACATTTCCCCTGTGGGAGCGGGCTTGCTCGCAAATGCGGTGTGTCAAACAGGCTGATATCGACTGACACGACGCTTTCGCGAGCAAGCTCGCTCCCACAATTGGATCTGTGTGCGGCATACAACTTGCTGCGTTCCAGCCATCCCCAGGCTGGAAGATCACATGCTGCACTCCCACCTCACTACCCTCAACGCCGTCTCTCTTATCCTCAACACCTTCAAAGATGAAGGCCTGTCGAGCGACGCGCTACTGGCCGGCAGCGGCATCAGTGCGGCGGATCTGAACCGCGCCGACACGCGCATCACCACCAATCAGGAGATGCAGGTCTGCGCCAACGCCGTTGCGCTCAAGCATGACATTGGCCTGGAACTGGGACGGCGGATGCATGTTTCCTGCTACGGCATCCTCGGTTACGCGCTGCTGACCTGTGCCACCTTCGGTGACGCTTTGCGCCTGGCGATTCGCTATCCGGCGCTGTTGGGAACACTTTTCGAACTGAGCCTGGAAGACGATGGCGAGCGCGTCTGGTTCGTCGCTGCCGATTACCGCGAGAGCCCGGAGATGGCAGTGTTCAACGCGGAATTCTGCCTGGTGTCGCTGAAGGTCATCTGCGACGACCTGCTCGGGCATCCGCTGCCACTGCTGGCGACGCGTTTTGAACATGCCGCGCCGGATTATCGCGACAGTTATGCCGAGCACTTCGCCAGCCCGCTGCACTTCGCCGCCAAGGACAACGCCTTTGCCTTCGACCGGCGCTGGCTCGATCAACCGTTGCCATTGGCCGACAGCATCACCCACCAGGCCATGGCCGACCGCTGCCGCAAACAAAACATCGAGTTCACCGGACGTCAGGCGTGGCTGGGGCGGATTCGCCAGTTGCTCAGTGCCCAGCTCAATGCAGCACCGGGGCTGGAGGGACTGGCCCAGCAGATGAAATGCTCGCCGCGCACCTTGCGCCGCCACCTCAAGGACATGGGCAGCAGTTATCAAGAGCTGCTCGACGAACTGCGTTTCGAGCGCGCCAAACAGATGCTCTTTGAGGATCAGTTGCCGATCTACCGCATCGCCGAGACCCTGGGTTTCAGCGAAACCGCGAGTTTCCGCCATGCGTTCGTGCGCTGGAGCGGGGTGGCGCCGAGTCAGTTCAGACCGCACTGATGATTCCTGTGTGGGAGCTGGCTTGCCAGCGATGACGTCAGTACAGCCGCCAAAGATCTCGCCTGACACGACGCTATCGCTGGCAAGCCAGCTCCCACAGATTTTGTATTGCCTGCCCATGACAGGTGCAAACCTGCGCCAACAAGGGGCGAATTTCGGTCAGCGTTTTTGGCCATATCGATCCCCTTTTGGCCTTTCCTGCCGTTCTCCGATTCGCCGCGCACCGCAACACTGGGGGCAACCGAATCAGCCCCCTGCGGAGAACAACAAATGCTGACGATCTACTCGGACGATCACCACCTGCACCACGGTCGCTGCGAACTCATCGACGGCCAGCTCAAGCCGTGTTTCGAAATGCCGTCGCGCGCCGACCACGTGCTGCAACGGGTCAAGAACCAAAACCTCGGTTCGGTGGAAGCGCCAAAGGATTTCGGTCTCGAACCGATCGCGCGCATCCACAGCCGCGACTACCTCGACTTCTTCAAAGGTGCGTGGGCACGCTGGACCGAATTCAACACCGACGGCGACTTGCTGCCCTACACCTGGCCCGCACGCACTCTGCGGCAGATCAAACCGACCAGCCTGCACGGCCAGCTCGGCTACTACAGCTTCGACGGCGGCGCGCCGATCACCGCCGGCACCTGGCAAGCAGCCTACAGTGCAGCGCAAGTGGCGCTGACTGCGCAGGCCGAAATCCAGCGCGGCGCCCGCAGCGCCTTCGCCCTGTGCCGGCCACCGGGACACCACGCCGCCAGCGACTTGATGGGCGGTTATTGCTACCTCAACAACGCCGCTATCGCTGCTCAGGCATTCCTCGATGCAGGCCACCAGAAAGTTGCGATCCTCGACGTCGACTATCACCACGGCAACGGCACGCAGTCGATTTTCTACGAGCGCAGCGACGTGCTGTTCACCTCGATCCACGGCCACCCGGAAGCGGAGTTTCCGTTCTTTCTCGGCTACGAAGATGAACGCGGCGAAGGCGCCGGTGAAGGCTTCAACTTCAACTATCCGCTGCCGGCCGGCTCCGGCTGGAAGGTGTGGAGCGCGGCGCTGGAACAGGCCTGCAACGAGATCGACAGCTACGGTGCCGACATCATCGTCGTGTCGCTGGGCGTCGACACCTTCAAGGACGATCCGATCTCGCAGTTCAAGCTCGACAGCCCGGATTACCTGGCCATGGGCAAACGCATCGCCGCCCTCGGCAAGCCGACGCTGTTCGTCATGGAGGGTGGTTACGCGGTGGAGGAAATCGGCATCAACGCAGTGAACGTGCTCGAAGGGTTCGAACAATGAACCGACTCAAGCACTGCATTGCACCAGCCCTGTGCGCGGCGCTGCTCAGCGTCGGCGCCCACGCCGAAGAACGCACCTTGCGCGTCTACAACTGGTTCGACTACATCACGCCCAAGGCGCTGGAAGACTTCAAGGCGCAGAACAGCCAGACCAAACTGGTCTACGACATCTTCGACACCAACGAAGCGCTGGAAGCCAAGCTGCTGACCGGCAACTCCGGCTATGACGTGGTGGTGCCGTCCAATGTGTTCCTCGCCAAGCAGATCGAAGCCAGGGTGTTCCAGCCGCTGGACCGCAGCAAGCTGCCGAACTGGAATCACCTCGATCCGAAACTGATGAAGCTGATCGAGGCCAACGACCCGGGCAACCAGTTCGCTGTGCCGTACATGTACGGCACCATCCTGATCGGTTTCAACCCGGCCAAGGTCAAGGCCGCACTGGGTGACAGCGCGCCAGTGGACAGCTGGGACCTGATTTTCAAGGAAGAGAACATCAGCAAGCTCAAGCAGTGCGGCGTCGCCCTGCTCGACTCGCCGTCGGAGATCCTGCCGCTGGCCCTGCAACACCTGGGCCTGGACCCCAACAGCAAGAAGCCGGCGGACTATGCCAAGGCCGAGGCGTTGCTGATGAAGATCCGCCCGTACGTCACTTACTTCCACTCGTCCAAATACATGGCTGATATTGCCAACGGTGACATCTGCGTCGCGGTGGGTTATTCCGGCAGCTTCTCGCAAGCGGCCAACCGCGCCAAAGAGGCGAAGAACGGTGTCGTGGTCGACATGCGCCTGCCCAAGGAAGGCGCACCGATCTGGTTCGACATGCTCGCCATTCCCAAGGGCGCGAAGAATCCGCAAGACGCCTACACCTTCATCAACTACTTGCTGCAACCGGCGGTGATCGCCCCGGTCAGCGATTTCGTCGGCTACCCGAACCCGAACAAGGACGCTACCGGACTGGTCGATCCGGCGATCCGCAACAACCCCAACCTGTACCCGACCGATGCGGCGATGAGCACGCTCTACACCCTGCAACCGCTGCCGCGTGATGCCGAACGGGCGCGCACACGGGCCTGGACCAAGATCAAGTCCGGCACCTGACCTTCACTTCGGTTTTTTTATTGGCCTGCGTTGATGCAGGCCTTTTTTTGTCCGCGATATCTATATACCGCCATGCCGGCCCCGACGGTCATTACCTTGAGCCCGAACGCGCACCGAACGCCCAACGGTACCCGCGCCCACCTCACAGGAAGTGACCATGAGCGAAGATTCCGCCCCACCCGCCGCCCTCCCGAATGAGCAGAATGACCTGCTCACCCAACTGGTGACGGGGCCCTCGATCAGGGAAGTCGCCACCCAGGCGCTGTTGCCGGCCCTGAAAACCCTCTACCCGCAACTGACCATTGATCCGCGTCTGGCCATGGTGGTGACACCGACCTGGGCCTTTGCTGCAACGCAGGTCATCCCCGGCGCAAGACGCTACGAATCACTGACGGGCGCCCTGGTCCGTCATGGGGTGGCATCCACGCCCGTGCTGTATTTCGATGGCGAGCATTACCTCACCCTGGAACCTCTGGCGCCGGTACCGGTGCAATTGCCGGTCAACATCGAGGCTATCGGGCGCTTGCTCAACGAACTTGCGCCCTTGCTGTTCATTGCGTTTCAGGAGCAACAGCTCAATTACTGGAACCAGCTCACGCGCCCCTCGACGCCACGCTGGAAGCAGTTGTCCCACTCACTGCGCGAGCGCTGGAACATTGAACCCGGGCCATCATGGGATGCCGATCAGGTTGCCATGGCCCGCCACTTGTTCACTTATCCGGAAAAGGGCGCTCGCCTGACCAACGACCGCTATCAATCGCGGGCCTGCCTGATCGACCTCGACCAGGTCGACGACGGTGCTGCAAGACACCTGAACACCCTCGACATGGCGGTGCTGACCGGAACGCTGGGCACTCGCACGCTGATCCTCACTTACACCGTAACCGGTGGTTTTCAGAGCTACGAGTCAATGCAGGCTCTGGGCGAGTCCCTGCTGAGCTACACGGCAGAAAATGACGCCGGCAATGCCTGGCAGTGGCGCCTGATCGAACCCGAAGGCAATTACTTCGACCACCTGGCCTGTAACCTGATTGCCCTGCAAGCCGATGCGATCGGTGCACTGGCGACCGATACCGACATCCGCAACCGCGATCTGGCCCCCCACATCAGTCGGGCGGCAGATGGACACGACCCGACGGACAGGCAGGCACCCTCGCGCTTCAACCGGGTCGAGCAAGGGTTGCCGGACTGGATGCTCAACGCGTCCTCCGTCGATCTCACGGCCTACAGTCGTCATCTGATGGACTTGGCGACCCTTCGCACACAGAACGCCAACCAGTCGTTTCAGGACGGGATCAAGCCGATCCGCGAGTACACCCTGGAGAAACTTCGCGAGGCCATGCTCAAGCAACATCCCGAGGCTGCAGATCTGGATCTGGCAGACATCGAAATCGTGGTCGACAGTGTCGTGGTCTGGGGCACTTTTGTGCCACCGACGGTACCACAACGTAGCACCTTGAGCCTGGTCGATCTGGCGCTGCAAAACCTGATCGCCGTCCCCCTGGGTGACAAGACCGTGCGCAGCAAAAGTGCTTCGACGCTGCCGTCCTGGATGAACGCGGCGTACCTGGAGGCCTTGATCGTCAGTGTCGACATCGGCAAGGCCTACCCGGCCCTGATCAAAGGCAAATTGCTTGACGATCCGCTGGAAAGCCTGCGCCGGCAGAATCTGTTCACCGGCCATATGCGGGTTGAGCTACCGCTGTTGGCCTTGCAACAAAAGATTCGCGGCCAGGGCGGGATCAATGAGCTCGGCTATCGCTATGTCGCGGCCGTGGTGCAGGTGCTCGATGCCAATCGCCGGGTCGACGGCCAGGAAATTGTCATTCGCCCACTGGCATTCAATCCCGGTTGGCGGCTGCTTGCCTCTGCGGACGAAGTGGCCAACATGTTTGTCATCGGTCCTCGGCAGATGGACAAGGGCCCCTGCCTGCTTTACCAGCCGTTACTTGACCAGTCCTTGCGCCAGTACCCGACACCGGCCAACCTGATTTATGCCATCAAGCATTCGGCCACCCTGCGCCAATCGGTGCTTGCCTGGTTACCGGACAGGGTACGCAGCCATTACTCCGACTACGTATTCACCGGCAGCCTGCCCTCGGTCTGGTCGCTCTCGCAGCTGTTGGCAGACCCGCTGACCCCTCTGCAAATGGGCGGCACGCTGTCCCTTGGCACGCAAGTCATTGCCAACGATTACCTGGCTGCTGTGTTCAAGAGCAACGCCTTGGCACTGGTGGATCTGGCACAGCGGCAATCGGTGTCCAACGCGCAAAACCGCTGGGCGACTTTCAAACAGGCGGCGTGGGCGATCCTCAATGCGGCGCTGCCCTTTCTGGGCAGTACGGCCGGTACCGCCGCGTGGATCTGGCAGATTCTGGAGGACCTGCAACAAGGCCTGGACGCCACAGAAACAGGCGACCGTGACCAGCAGAAAGCCGTGATGACCGACCTGTTGCTGACATTGGCCATGGTCCTCGCGCACCGCGGTGCGACGCGTCATACCACGGCCCGCCAGATCGAAGAAAAGCCTGTCGGTGCCATCACGACCGAGATTCGGCAAGCCGTCGAACCGCCACCGGCCTCTATCGTGCAACTGCCCGACAGGGCAGGCGATTCCGCTACTGCCCGGCACCCTGTATCCCTACTGACCGGCCCGGCCCTGAGCCTTAGGGAAACGCTGGACCGTTTCCAAATCAGCAGACCCGAGCCTCTGACTCCGCCCGCTGCCGATAGCGGTGCGTACCGACATCTCTACAGCCACGACAACCGCTACTACACCCAGGTCGGGGAGCGCTGGTTCGAGGTGGCCGTGGAGGAAAACGGCGAGGTCTCGATCATCGACGCTCGCCAACAACCGCCACGCCAAGGGCCGCCGTTGATCGGCAATTCCCGTGGGCAATGGTTCGTCGACACCCGCCTGCGTCTGCGAGGCGGCGGCTTGTCTGCCCGGCGCAAAGCGATCAAACAGCAAAACGCTCAACGGATCGCCGAGCTCAAGCAGCAGTTGGCCGCGTTTGATGAGGAACGCGCCAACGCCAAAACCGAACTGATCGCCGCTTACAACCAGATGAAAGCTGCCAGCACCGAGGCTCGACCGGCATTGCAGCAACAATTTTTAGACCTGCTCGAGCAGCGCAGCAGCCAGTACGAAGCCCCCATCGAACAGCTCAAGGCGCTCAGCCTGCTTGAAAGCTTGCCCAACTACCGCTCCGCCATGACTTCGATGCTGGATACCCAGCTGTACTTCAACCAGAGCTGGCTCGATGAGAACAATGCCACCTTCAGCCGGACACTGCGTGAAACCCTGGCACTGCTGGAGGCGCAAGAGACTGCCGCGGGCGTGGGCGACCGGACGATCTATCGACAGATGATTGATCTCGCTGAAGGCGTAATCGGCAAGATCGAGTTTGCCCACTCGCGGTTCCAGGCGCTGAGCAGGCTAGGCAGAAACGCTGCCGAGATCACCAACAAGTACCGCAGGCAATTACCCGCTTTCAGCGTGAATGACCTCAAGGCGCTGCAAGTTTCACTGGCGCGTGAGGTCTGCTTCGAAGCAGGCGACAGCGTTGCTCTGAATGAGGCGCGAGGCGACTTCACCCGCCTGCTCGACACCACCAACCTGGCGATCCAGACCTCACAGGAACTGATTCAGGAAGACAGCGCCGAGGGGATTATCCAGCGCGCCGAAGCGCTTGATGGCGTGCTGGAGCAGTTCACGGGCATTACTCAAGCCTTCGAAGACATGTCCCTCAGCCACAAGGAAGTGCTGATCCAGCCGTCCTTCGAGCAAGTGCGCAAACGGGTCAGCGAATTCCACAAAGACACTGAAGATCATCTGGCGCAATTGCTGCGTGAACTGCCGACGACGGAGTCACGTTCCGTACCTTCACAACCGCCGCGAACCTCGCGCAAACGGGTCATCAAGACGCGCTTCAAAGGCACCGTGGTCGGCGAAATGCGCCCTTCGGCTCCCGGTGAACCCGTTTTGCTGGAGGTTCGCGCACCCGTGACCGGCAAGGTCATCGCCACCTTTCACGAAAAGACACCCGGGGTCTGGCTGGAACGCATCCCGGCCCCGCGGCGCCGTCCGGTCGCGCCTGCACCGGCGCTGGCAGTACAGCTGGTGCAGGGCCAGGCACTGCTTGATGGCCTGGAGGATTTCATTCGGCGAACCGAAGCCCAATCGAAGAAACCCGGCCGTATCCCGGTGGAAACCGAGGAGCTGTTTCGACAACAAGCCGAACACCTCGGACAAAGCGCCAGTGCCCTGGCGCAAGCCATGACCCCTCTCAGCACGATTGACGGCCAGAGCCAGACCGCCACCCGATTGCAGGCGGCGCTTGAGAAAGCAAAGGAGCGACTGTACGCCGAGGGTTACCGGGTTCGCGTCGACATGATCAAGCGGCAACCGCCGACGGCGGCGCGGGTGGAATGGCTCCTGAGCAAAGGTGAAATCGACATCGTGCGCAACGGTGATCGGCGCCGGCTCAAGGGGCCGCGCAAGGATTTTCTTCAGGAATACGAGATTCGCGAGCGTCGCGGGGCAGCGACTCTCTGGTACGCACACTTTCATTACCCACGGCTCGACGCGGCCATCAACGCCTTTACCGCAGCTCATTTGAAGACCCGGGAGCAGCGCTTGCTGGCCGGGGCTTTCGACGTCCGCGCCGACACTGCAAACCCGCAGCTCATCGCGATTTATCGCAGCGAGATCAGCCCGCAACTGGCTCGTGCCCTGTTCTTTTCGCATGCCTGAAATGTCAAAAAGGAAACTGACAATGACCGACTCTGTCGACAACCTCCGTCCCCCCGTCCTGCTGAAGAAAAACCTCGTCGTGCGGCAGACGAGCCAAGGCCCCACCGTCGACGAAGTGGCGGCTCAAATGCTGCGTAAAGCGCTGAAAGAGAGGTTTCCCGAACGCGATATCGACCCCGACCATACGCTCATCGGCACCCCTCAATGGCAATGGGACGACGGTACGCTGACGGCAATGCCCATCCGGTTCGAGTCTCTGACCCAAGCTGTAGTCCGGCAGTTCTTCACCGCCACCAGCGCCAATTACCTGGAAGGCGAACACTTCCTGACAACCGATCCGCAAGCCACACCCGTGCTGCACCTGGACATCGGCATCGAAGCCATCGCCACCTTGCTCAACGACTACGCGCCCCTGCTTTTCACCGCCTTTGGCGAACGTCAGCTGGATTACTGGAACAGCGCCGGACCCAAGTCAACGCGTTGGCAGGAGTTGTCCGATGCCCTGCGCAAAGCCCTTGATGTGCAGACCGACAGTGGCTGGGATGAAAGCCAATGCCACGTGGCCAGAGCCGTCTCGCAGTTCCCGGACAAGCAGCAGAGGCCGACTCGGGCTCCCGAGGTTTCGTCGATCAAGGCCTGCCTGATCGACGTCGATACGGTCGATGACAAGGGCGAGACCCGGCATCTGATCGTCGGCGGCGCGGCCGTGCTCACGGGGCGTTATCGGCAGCGCGACCTGGTGATGATGTACTCGGTAGAGAAGGGTTATGAGTCGTTCGACACTCTGGAATCGCTCGGAGCGTCTTTATCTGATCGCCTGCCCGAACAATTGGCCGGACGCAACCTGAAGTGGCAGTTGTTCGAGCCTGCAGGCAATTTCTTCGATCACATGGCCTGGGCGTTGATTGCCAGTCAACTCGATGCCATCGCCTCGATCACCAGCGCAGAACTCGCCGCCGATCACACGCCGTACGCCCCGGACTTCACTCGTGCCGACCATCCCCGCGATACCGGACTGGACGACGCCATTCCCGACTGGCTGATCGGCGCCTCGGCGGCGGACATGGAGCGCTACAGCCGATCGGTCAGTGCGCTGGGCAAGCTATACAAACTGGCAGACAAGAACCTGTTCCGGATTGCGTCCATCACGACCTTCGCTGGCAGGTGTATGCGCGAAGCCATTCTGGCCGATAAAAAATCTGCGGCCGGGCTGCCGCTGGAAACCCTTGAAATCACCATCACCAACAGCTTCGAGTCGGGGGGCCTGACGCTGCCCAACCCCAACGATACTCATACGGAAACCCTGGGTGAGTTTGCACTGCAGAACGCCGCCCCCTACCAGGCAAGCCTGCGCTTCAATCCGCCGCAAGCCGTTCCCCGCTGGTTGAACGCGACCTATCTGACAAACATGGCGAGCCAGGTCAACATCGGCACGACCTATCCACAGTTGATCAAGGAAAAACTGATCAATGATCGGCCGCAAGCTGCATTACAAGCACAGTTCTATATCAGACAACTCCAGGCTGTGCTGCCGCTCGTTGCACTGGAGAACAAAATCCGTCGCATCGCCGGTTTCAATGAGCAGGGCTATCGCTATGTGTGCGAATGGCTCAAACCGACACCCGCTCATCCGCAACCGGTGGTGATACGCCCTCTGACCTTCATCCGCTCCGGAGAAAGCATCGGTGATACGGTGGACAACATGTTCATCATCGGCCCCCGTCAGCCCGAGGCCGGCCCCTGCGTGCTGTACCGGCCACTGTTCGAACAATCGCTGATGCAGTTCCCTTCTGCGCAAAACCTGCTGTACGCCTTGCACCAACCGGGAGAGCTGAGGGATTCGGTGCTGGCGTGGTTGCCCGATGCAGCCATCAGCTTCAAATACGCTCAATTCACCTTCCCGATCGGCTTGCCCACCCCATGGCTCGGCGCTGAGTTGCTGCTGGAACCCTGGACCTCCGTGAACTGGGCCGGGCCGGTCGAGCTCGGGTCGCAGGAACTGAGCGGCGATGTATTCGCCAAATTGTTCCAGTCCCATGCCCAAGCGATGGCACAACTGGCTGACCGGCAATCGCAATCCAATGCTGAACGCCGCTGGGCCTTGCTGCGAGACAGCGGCTGGGCCGTGTTCAATGTTGCTGCGAACTTTCTCAGCGGCCCGGCTGGCGCGGCCATCTGGATCTGGCAAAGCCTCACTGAAATCGAACATGCGCTGGAGGCGCATCAACGCGGCGACAGGCTCAACGAATGGAGTTCGGTGGGCGACATGTTGCTGACCTTGGGCATTCTCCTGGCCCATCACGCTGCCGTACGCCGCAAGGCCGGCCCACGCCCATGGTCAGACATCGACAACAACGTAGCCGACTTGCCGCAGAAACCGGCCGTAGCGCCCGCCAAACCTGTCGTGACCCTGATTCCCACGCCACTGACCGATGAACTGCCTCCCGCTCATTACAATTCACTGGAAGCCAGCGGCTCCATACCTCGCAGGAGCCCTGCGGCCTTGATCGCGTATCTGCAAGATGCCGCAGTCCCGGCTCCGGACCTGACTGATCCGAATGTGCAGACCCTGCGGCGCGGTCGTGCCAGCCTGTACAGGCTCAATGATCAGCTGTACGCACAGGTCGGCGAACACTGGTACACGGTGATCGAAAACGATGATCAACAACTGCAGATCGTATTTGCCGGCAATCCGCGGAAAACCGGGCCGCTTCTGGCGCAATTTGCTCAAGGCCAGTGGGTGGTCGATACGCGTCTGCGCCTGCGCGGGGGAGCCGGTGGGCAGAGTCTGCAAAACCGGCTCAGGGCCCAACGCAGGGAGAAGGAGCAACAGCGAAAACAGCTGGAAACCGCGCTGAATGACTTCAAACGCCAGGAACCCGCGGCCGATGCCGCGTTGCAACGGGCGCTGGATGAAATGCTCGCGGCCAGCGGCCCTGCGCACGAGCAAGCCACCGAGCGCTATCTCGCACAGGTTGAAACGCTGATTGGCGATTATGACGCCGCCCTGAAAAACCTCGAGCAATGGCGCCAGAAAGGCGGCAGCGAAGGCTATTTGCATGATGTGCTGCGCCTGACCACGCTGCTGCAGAAAAACCTCGCCCTGTGGCTTTCCCTCAAACGCAACGCCTATGCCAGCCTTGCCCACAAGCTGGTCGAGAACAACGAGATCGAATCGGACACCGCGCTGCAAACTCATATCGAAAATGTCAGACAGACATTGGCATTGAGTCAGGACATGGTGACGCGCCTGCGATTGTCCCAGACCTCACTGGCCGCTCTCGAAACCCTGGGAAGTGCCGGTATCACCGCTGCACAACGCTTGCGCGCGTTGCTGCCGTCATTCACCGAGTGGGATCTGAAGTCCAACGAAATCGGCATGTCCCACGAGCTGTGCATGCGTAACTCGGCCAGCGCAGCGGCCGCGCCGGAGCGTGACGTGGTGGGATTGCTGATCATCGAGGCAGCTACCGCCACCCATCAGCATGCACAATTGCTCAAAACGCCGACCGCGACAGATGCAATCGCGCTGCACATCGAACGTCTGAGCAAGCTGATCGATGTTTATGCCGACACCGATCAGCGCCTCACAGACCTTCCTGGTGAAATGCCGGACAAACTGGAACCGACCCAGCTTGAACGAATACGTGGCCTGATCAACGAGTTCCGGCAACTGGCTCAGGATCAATTGAACGCGCTGCTGCCCGAGAACGTTGTCAGCGCCCCCCCCAGACCGGCCGTTGCGGGGCCCTCCCGCCCAGCCATAAAAGTGACCAAGAGCCGTCCTCGTGAACCGCAATCCATCAACGCTTCAACCACAACCGAACAACCTCTGGAGAGCGTACTGCCGCCGAGGCCGCGTCCGAATCGGCAACCGCCGTTGGCAGACATCGATATTGTCGCCAATAGCCTGAAACTGGTTGATGACGTGCAGACTTTCACGCAACAGACACGCAAGGACGCGTTACGGCCCAACCGGATTCCGGCGGACATGCAGGATCTGTTCGATCAACGAGCAGCGCTTCTGGAGCGAGCGGCGGCCGATGCTGCCCAGGCCCTCGCCCGCATTCGCGCAACTGGCGGCGCAACGCCGCCGGTGGGCAATATCGGGGCGTATCTCACCGCCGATGCCCAGCGATTACGGATCGAAGGCATCAACCTCCGCGCCAGCATGCTCAAGCAGCGCCAGCCTCGTCAGGCTTATCTGCAATGGATGCTGGACAATCATCAAGTGCAAATCGAACGCAATGTTCAGGGAAGGATCAGGACCAAAAAACGTCGCGATTACTTTCAGGAATACCGGATTCTGGATGTAACCAACAAGCATCAACCATTGTGGTTGGCGCATTTTCACTACGACTCGCTGGAGGCTCCACTGGAAAGCTTCACAGCGGCGCACCTGAAAATCGCTGATGCGCATTTGCAGCAATTCACTGCCGAACGCCGCGAGGCACTCGGCACATTGGCACCGATTGACTATGTGCTGCGACGAATCAGCGACCCGGCGCTGTTTTTCAAACTTGAACCCCAGCCCTGACTCAGGCGACGGGGCGGTCTGGAGCCCGCCCCTTTCAATCCACCTGCCAGGCCCTGCGCAACCTGTCCAGCGCGGCGTCGATCGCCGGTTCAGGCACCGCAGCAAACCCCATCACCAGACCGGCGCGCTGCTCCAGCTCAGCGCCGGAGTCTGGCAACCAATAGCTGCTCAAGCCATTGATCTCGACCCCGACGTCACGGGCCAATTCGATCAACTCCCGCTCACGCGCCACGCTGTCCACTGGCACGGTCATATGCAGGCCTGCGGCCACGACGGGCAACGGGCCGACTCCCGGGATGTGCGCCGGCCACCCCTTGAGCAGCGTGTCGCGCCGGCTCAGCGCCGCTCGCCGCATACGGCGGATGTGCCGCTGGAAGTGTCCGCTCGCCATGAATTCGGCCATGACCGCCTGGGTGCTGACTTCGGAATGCCTTACATCCACCGCACGCCGTTGAGCGAACGCCTCCACTAACCCCGGAGGCAGCACCAGATACCCCAGGCGCAATGCCGGAAACGCCACCTTGCCGAACGTGCCGACATACAGCACCCGTCCCTGCCGATCCAGCGCCGCCAAAGGGGCCAGCGGCGCGCCGCTGTAGCGGTACTCGCCATCGTAGTCGTCCTCGACGATCCAGCCTCCTGTGCGCTCGGCCCAGGCAAGCAGTTCAAGGCGTCGGGCAAGACTCATCACCACCCCGGTGGGATATTGATGGGAAGGCGTTACATAAGTCAGGCGACAGTCGTTCAACCTCGTCAGTTCGGCACAGTCGATGCCCTCGTTATCCACAGCCACACCGTGCAGATTCGCACCGGCCACGGCGAAGGCGTGACCCGCTGCTCGATACCCCGGATTTTCAATCGCGACGCCGTCACCCGGCTCTACCAGCAACTGTGCACAAAGGCTTATTCCCTGCTGCGCACCGCTGGTGATCACAATTTGTTCAGCTGTGCATTGCATGCCCCGAGAACTGCGCAGATAGGCAGCGATCATCCCGCGCAACCGTGCATCACCGGCCGGATCGCCATAACACAGCTGCTGCAAATCCGGTTTTCGCCAGAAAGCCGCATTCAGCTTGGCCCAGACGTCGAACGGGAACAGATCAAACGCCGGTACACCGACCCGAAAAGCCCGGGGCGGACCACTGGGCGGCCGGGCCAAATGGTTATTTCTGACCCGGGTCAGCGGATCGTTGTGGATAACGTTGCTGGATGGATCCACAGGTAAATCCGGGCATTTTGTGGATAAGGCTGTGGGTAAGCCTGTTGAAAACCCTGTGGATACTTTTGTGGACAACTTTTTCGCTGGCAACGCTGCGTGAGGCAAATGCGCAACGTAAGTGCCATCACCGACCCGACCTTCGATGAAGCCTTCGGCATACAGTTGATCGTAGGCGCGCACCACACTGTTACGCGAAATGGCCAGCGCCGCCGCCAGATCACGACTGGCCGGTAGCCGCGTGCCGCTGCACAGCCGCCCGTCCAATACGCGCAATCGTAATGCCTGATAGAGCTGGCGGCTCAAGCCTTGGCGGCGGTCGAGTTCGATTCCTGCCGGATTGAACGGCATAGACAGTGTGGTCGGTTCGGGCATGGCAATGGACCTATGAAATTGGTCATCAATGGCTCTTACAACAGACCAATAGCCTGCCTAGGATGCAGGCATTCGCCAAGGAAAATCTCTCCATGTACACGCCCCGCGCCTTCGCCATCGACGACCTGTCGCAATTGCACGAACTGATCCTCGCCACTCGCCTTGCCATTCTTGTGAGTCACGGTGAAAACGGTCTGCAAGCCAGCCATGTGCCGGTGCTGCTGCACCGCGAACAGGGTCCGAACGGCACGCTGTACGGGCACCTGGCAAAAGCCAATCCGCAATGGAAAGACCTGCGCGACGGCGCTGAAGCGATGCTGATATTTGCCGGCCCCGACGCCTACGTCAGCCCCGGGTTTTACCCGAGCAAGGCCGAGCACGGCAAAGTCGTGCCGACCTGGAACTACGTCGCCGTGCACGCCTACGGCCACGCCGAAACCTTCAGCGACGGCGGGCGCCTGCTCGACATCGTCAGCACACTGACCGATCGCCATGAAGCCGGGCGCGCGCAGCCGTGGAAGGTCGACGACGCGCCGGCCGACTACATCGACGGCATGCTCAAGGCCATCGTCGGTTTCGCCATACCCATCGACCGCCTCGAAGGCAAGCGCAAGCTCAGCCAGAACCGCAGCGCCGAAGACATTGCCGGCGTGCGCGAAGGCCTGGCTGCCAGCCCCGACATCAATGACCAGACCCTCGCCCACTTGATGCGTTAAGGAAATCAGCATGAGTCAGATCCAGATCCGCCCGGTGACTGCCGGTGATCACACCGCCTGGCTGCCGTTGTGGCAGGCCTACCTGCGCTTCTACAACAGCGAGTTGCCGGACGCCGTCAGCCACAGCACCTGGCAGCGTTTCCTCGACCCGAGCGAGCCGACCCATGCCGCCCTCGCCTGGGCCGACGGTAAAGCAGTGGGCATGGTGCATTTCATCTATCACCGTTCCAATTGGAGCATCGAAAACTCCTGTTACCTGCAGGACCTGCTGGTGACGCCGGAGACCCGTGGCACTGGCGTCGGACGCCGGCTGATCGAACACGTCTACGCCACCGCCAAGGCCGACGGTTGCTGCAAGGTGCATTGGCTGACCCACGAAACCAATGCCACCGCGATCCAGCTCTACGAGCGCATCGCCGAGCGCCCGGGGTTCATCCAGTTTCGCAAAGCCATTTAAGGAGCCGCGTACATGACCACTTCACTCGCCGACTGGAAAGGCGTCCCGGCGCCCACCAGCAAACTGCTCGAAGGCCGCTTTATCCGCCTGGAAAGACTTGACCCGGCGCGCCACGGCGACGAGCTGTTCAACGCCCTTGAGGGCCCCGGCGCCGACCCGAAGCTGTGGGATTATTTGCCCTACGGGCCGTTTCCGCAGCGCAACGCGTTCAATGACTGGCTGAACAACCATGCGGCCAGCAGCGATCCGTATTTCTTCAGCATCATCGACCGCGCCTCGGGTCAGGTGCAGGGCATTTTGAGTCTGATGTCGATTGTCCCGGCGCAAGGCCGCATCGAGATCGGCCACGTGACCTTCGGCGCGTCGATGCAGCGCTCGCCGAAAAGCACTGAAGCGGTGTACCTGCTCGCCAAATATGCCTTCGCGCTGGGCTACCGGCGCCTGGAGTGGAAGTGCAACAACGGCAACGCCCGCTCCAAATACGCCGCCGAACGCTTGGGCTTCAGCTTCGAAGGCGTGTTCCGCCAGCACATGGTGGTCAAGGGCCAGAACCGCGATACCGCGTGGTATTCAATTCTGGATTCAGAGTGGCCGGCGATTGCGGCAGGGTTCGAGCAGTGGTTGAGCGATGCCAACCAGACGCCGACCGGGCAGGTGAAAGGCTTGGTCGAGTGCCGTAGTTAAATCGTCAAAGCAAAATCGGCAGCTCCTACAGGGTGAACATCAATCACCTGCAGGAGCTGCCGAAGGCTGCGATCTTTTGATCTGTTGTTTACCCCAGTTCCTGCGCCAGCACCGCAATGTGTTCCGGCCCGATCCCGCAGCAACCGCCCAAATGGCTGGCGCCCCGCTGCTGCCAGTCAATCGCCCAGTGCAAATAACCCGGCGGATCCAGGTCATCGCGCAACGGGTCGAGACCGTCATTGGCCGTTGCCTCTTTCGGTTGCGGTGGAAATGCATTGGCATACGCGCCGATGTGAATCTGCACGCCCAGGCGTTCGAAGGTGGCGCGCGCTGCGTCAATCGCCGCGCCGATCACTTCCGGCTGGCTGCAGTTGAACAGCAGCGTCTCGACGCCCAGCTCCGCCGCCACGGCCGCTGCCTCAGCCACCGGCTCACCGGAACGCAGACGCGGTACTTCGTCGGTGTCTTCATCCTTCAAAGTAAACGACAGCCAGAACGGTTTGCCGTCCTGCGGCAGACCGGCACGAATGGAACGCGCCTCGATGATCGAGCTCTGGGTTTCCGCCAGCCACAGATCGACATGCGGCGCCAGGCCGTTCACCAGTGGCGCCAGCAATTCGTTCACCCGCGTCGCTTCGAACAGGTCCGGGCGATAGGAACCGAACAGCGGCGGTAACGAACCGGCCACTCGCACCGCTTTGCCCGACGCCTGCACCGCACGCTGTGCCAGCTCTCCGGCCAACGCCGCCAGAGCCTGGCCTTCAGCGGCAAACCGCGCCTCGCCGATATGAAACGGCACGACCGCATAACTGTTGCTGGTGATCACATTGGCACCGCTGGCGATGTAGGCGGCGTGCACCGCTTCGACCGCTTGCGGCGCTTCGATCAGGGCCAGCGCCGACCACTCGGGCTGCCGAAACGGCGCCCCGGCGCGTTGCAACTCACGGCCCATGCCGCCATCGAGAATTACCGTGCTTGCTGTGCCCATATGCTTTTCGCTCATATGCTTATGAAAATTACTCACTACCAGAGTAGTTCTTATAACTATTTAATACGCACCATTCGGTTAATAACAACCCCTTTTTTCAGGTGTCGACTGTGAAACTTCAACCGCTACTGGCCTTGGGCCTGACGATTCTGGCCGCGTCCACTCAAGCCTTCGGCGGCGCCACACTCGATCGCGTCGAACAGAAAAAAGAGCTGGTCGGCGTGCTGATGGAAAGCTACCCGCCCTTCTCGTTTCTCAATGAGCAGAATCAACTCGACGGCTTCGACGTCGACGTCGCCAAAGCCGTCGCGGAAAAACTGGGGGTCAAGCTGCGCCTGGAAACGCCATCCTGGGACGTGATCGCTGCCGGTCGCTGGAGCGGGCGCTATGACATCTGCATCTGCTCCATGACCCCAAGCAAGGCGCGCGCCGAAGTGTTCGATTTCCCGGTCGAGTACTACGCCTCGCCCGCCGTGATCGTGGTCAACGCCAAGGACGATCGCATCCACGGCGCCAAGGACCTGAGCGGCAAAAAGGTCGGCCTGACCAGCGCCAGCAGCTACGAAAGTTATCTGAACAAGAATCTGGTCATTGAAGGCGCCGAAGACACGCATCTGGAGTACCCGTTCGAGGATGTGCAGATCGCTCCGTACGATACCGACAACGTCGCCTTCCAGGATCTGGGCCTGGGCGCCGGTGTGCGCCTGGACGCCATCCTCACCAATCTGGTGACCGCGCAGCCGCGCCTGAATCAGGATCAGCGTTTCAAACTGGCCGGCGCGCCGCTGTACTCGGAGCCGAACTCGGTGGCCATCGAGAAGGGTGATGCCGAGTGGGACGCCAAGGTGCGCGAGGTGTTTGCGCAACTCAAGCAGGACGGCACGCTGAGCAAGCTGTCGCAGAAATGGATCGGCGCCGATATCAGCCAATGACTGCCTTCCCGACACCTCCACAGCCACCGCAACCGGTGGCTGAATCGCGTCTGCAACGGCTGTTCGGTTTCCGCACGCGCCTGTACCTGACCTGGGCGGCGATGTTCAGCCTGTTCGCCGGGTTTTTCCTGAGCTTCGATCTGAAGCTCTCGATCATCCTCGACAAGCTGCCGAATCTGCTCGGCGTGCACCTGGCGCCCAACGGCTTTCTGCAGGGCGCGGCACTGACCCTGTTTCTCTGCGCCTGCGCCATCGTCGCTTCGTCTTTGCTGGGCTTCGTCACCGCTCTGGCGCGCCTGTCGAAAAGCGCCGTGGCATTCGGGATCGCCAGTTTCTACACCTCGTTCTTTCGCGGCACGCCGCTGCTGATCCAGATCCTGCTGATCTACCTCGGCCTGCCGCAACTGGGCGTGGTGCCCGGTGCAGTGCTGGCCGGGATCATTGCCCTGTCACTCAACTACGGCGCGTACCTCAGCGAGATTTTCCGCGCCGGCATCCTCGGCGTGCCCTATGGCCAGCGTGAAGCTTCGCTGGCGCTGGGCATGCGCGAGAGCGTGATCTTCTGGCGCATCACCCTGCCCCAGGCGATGCGCACGATCATCCCGCCGACCACCAACCAGTTCATCTCGATGCTCAAGGACTCGTCACTGATCTCGGTGATGGGCGTCTGGGAAGTGATGTTTCTGGCGCAGTCCTACGGACGCTCGAGCTACCGCTACATCGAGATGCTGACCACGGCGGCGATCATTTACTGGCTGATGTCGATCGGTCTGGAGCTGATTCAGGCGCGCATGGAACGGCATTATGGCAAGGCTTATGTGCGGCGCAGCTAGGTTAATCAGCACCTTGCGCCAGCGTCGGGTTTTAATTGATCTCTCGTCGGATCCGCACCACGCCCATTTTCAGTCCAAACGGACGAAACACTGCATTCAACGATTTCAATGTCTGATTGCCCTCGCCATGCTCGATATGCACCAGCGTGCGAACCGATATTTTGCACATCCTGGCAAACTGGGTTTGATGCAGACCGGTCACTTCCACGCGTAGACGGCGAACCGCTTCACCGATCTCCAGTGTCCCTTGGGCCAGCGCCTCTTGAATGTTTTCGATGAGCACCGTGCGCTCGGCTACCGTCATGCTCATTTCAGATCCCACTCTTTCAAACGTTGCTCCAGATTTTTCAGATGGATTCCCGGGTGGTTCATCGTTCTGTCGGGCAAACCGCTCGCCGTCAATATGTCGGGGAGCGCCGCCAGACGCTGGGCATCTTCACGCAAGCGTTCGAAAGGATCTGATGCGTCGGTCAAGCCTGCCAAAGGGTCTTTGGGATCGGTGATATCAGCCAATGCGCGGCACACTCCCCGCCAATCGACCTCTCCCGCCCTCTCCAGATCTTTTGGCCATTTGGTTGTCCGGGTCACACCCTCGTCATCCATGACCATCGGGGCCAAGTCATAGATCGGCGCCAGACGAAACGAACTTTCCTGGCGAATTATCGCGATGTTACGACCATGGTTATCCGAGTTACCGAGGATCTTGTTGATCAGGTCCCGACGTAAGTAATCCGTCACAAGTTCGGGGATCTGACTGGCCTGTCCTGCTTTTCGCCAGAGCCCGGCGAGCATGCGGATGACATCCAGATGATTCATTGCACTTCCCGGCGCCGTTACTTCAGCCAGTGAATAGATTGACTCGACAGCAAAACGATTGACTTCACCGTTCGTTACTTCTCGATCAAAGCGCTGCATCCACAAGCTCGGCTTACTCGCTTCTTCTAATGCCAAACCTTCTACCGCGATCGTTTCAATGCCGAGTTTCTGAAGCGCCTTGTAGTAATGGAACTCGCTGCGCAGGATATCTTGATCGACCAGACTTCCTTTGTTTCTGGCAAATTTTATAAACCAATGCTGCCTGACCTCTTCATCGCCCAATACCGCATCGGGGTACAAAAGGCCGGTCTTGTTTTCAGCCAATAGTAGCTTCGGTGCCTCACCGCCTGCCCCTGTAGCACCACCAACTGCCGCGCCTTGCTCATAGGCGTATTCCAGAAAGCGACTGTCGCGGTGAATAACATCCTCACGCCTGAATCCGATGGGTTCACGCTCATCGACAGCCTCGGCCGACTCTTTTATGCGCATATTGCCAATGGGGGCTGGAGTGCTCTGGCCGAGCAGATACAGATCGGCACCGATATGCGCCGGTTTCTCCTGCCCCAGACGCGCAAGCAGAAATTTTTTTGCCGCTCCTGCGGGGGCAATGTCATAGACAAATGCGGGCGTACTGGAGCGTCGCCCTTCCCAATCCAATGGATACAACGCACTGACGGCCTTGGAAAACGGAGAGCCTATGGCTTCAATATTTTCGACAAGGTATGGCGTCTCGTAGCCGAAACTGCAGCGACTTTCGAACCCCATTTCAGGATTGTCGAAACTTAGAATCATGACGTCGTGCCATTTTCCGGCACTGAATATCTGTAATGTCAGGTTGTACATGTCTCAACACCTGCATTTAATTGCATTTAAACAGGAGATTTATTGCCCGTAGATGCAATATAGTGCATTTCGACAGATGATGGGGCATTGCAATATGCAACAAAATGCAGATAAGACTGAGCTTAAGATCATCTGAACGCAAAATAATGCAGGTCATCCTCCGACTTCATTCTGTAAGAACCCCTCGCTATACGAACGGCCCGCTAATAACAAAAGGCCCTCCATCCATGCCCTGCAGCGGCGAGATTGGCACCAACAGTCGCAACTACGGGTTGATCGGGCAGTCGCAGATGAGTTTCTGATCATTACAAGCGGCTAATGGCAATTCAATTTGTAGGAAACGACAACGCGACGGCACGACGCAATCCGCCAGTCTTTGTCGAGCCGCCCTTTTCCGAAGATCAAACAGACGTAGCCCGCAGCACCGGGCGATCCGGCTGACATCGGTGCCTGCAGGCTCCAACTTAGAGTTTGGCCTCCTTCCAAGAGAGGCTGAACTCGATGCCCGTTCAATTCCACTTTCGACCCAAACACCTGACACTGGCCATTACTCTGGCGATGGGATGTGCTGATCTGTCCATGGCTCAGGACACACCGCCCGACACTCAAGGCATCTCTCCCGCCCCCTCTGAAACGTTCAAATCAGCGATCAACGCTTTCGCCAATCATCCGGACACCGTCCAACTGAAGGTCAGCAAAGCGTATCCGGCGCAGGAGGGTGTAGCGCTGGCGCTCGATGGGCGCAACGATCTTGTCATCGTGCAATCTCGCGGCAGTTTCGCCGGTCTGGTCGACGGTGGCGGGGGCGACAATCTGCTGCAACTCGACGCGAACAAGAAAGGCGTGCTGGGTGAAACCCGTAACTTCAGCGGGCTGGAGGTCAGGCGCGGGAGCTGGACCCGTAGCGGACCGGGTGATTTCAACATCGGCGTACTGGTTCATCCGAAGGCAATGCTGGTTAACGATGGGCAAATTCTGGGTACGGCTGTGACCGAGGGTATTCTGATCAACAAAGGAGCGATCAATGGCGGCGCCACTGTCGCGTCTGGCGGAGACCTGACCAACCAGGGCCTGATTGACGGCACGGTGGATGTTCATGAAAACGCCCATATAGCCGGGAATGGTGCGGTAAATCATTTGAATGTGTACGGACGCATGACCGTCGACGATGTCTACGGCGCACCCAAGGTCGCGGGAGATCTGCGCCTGGCCCGTTCTGCCGTGCTGGCCTATGCCGTGGATGCCTCCGGCAACAGTCAGACGGTGGTCGTAAAAGGAACCGCGCATTTGGGTGACGCCACCCTGAAACTCGTCACCGCCGGCGACTATCTGCAAAGCAGTCAGCACACTGTTCTGCAAGCGGAAACGATTGAGGGACAGTTTGGCACCGTTGAAAACGATCTGGCCTACATGACCCCGACGCTGCACTACGAAGCACAACGAGTGGGCTTGCTCTATGCCCGTAACGATGTGCCGCTCGAAAAACTTGCGACCACGCAGAGTAGCCAGGCGCTCGCCCAGAGCATTGACGAGACACCCTCCCCATCTCAGCAACCTCAGCAACCTC